>DASTPE010000065.1:0-7257 GCA_035762345.1 Burkholderiales bacterium | reverse complement strand
CGGCCGGCTCGCCGGCGGCGATCTCGGGGCCGTGCTTGAGCGCGTAGCCGAGCGCTTCAAGCCCCCCGAGGGCCGCTTCTTCGACGACCGTTTCGGCAAAGGCAGTCACGCGCCAACGGTCCTCAGGTCATCGATCCAGTCCTGCACGCGCCGCACGCACCGTTGCAGCTCGTCCCGGACCTCGTACACCCAGAATCTCTGTACGTCCCAACCCAGCTCAATGAGTCTCTGATTGCGAAGCTGATCGCGCAGACATAACTCGCCCGTCCAACTCCGGTGATACCGCTCGCCATCGACCTCTATTGCGAGCTTGCGGTTTCCTTCGAAGAGGGCGAAGTCGAGGTCGTACTGTTCAACGCTGAACTGCGGGATTGGCTTCAGCCCCGCCGCCGCCATCGCCCGATAGAGCACGCGCTCCCAGTCGGATACGCGCTCCGGGTGAGTGACCGTCGGATAGTCCGGACCAACAACTGTGGGCGCACGATCATCTGCGGGGCCCCGTGCCGCGTCGAGAGTGGAGACGAATGCCTCGAGGTAGTTCACGCCGCAGGAAGCGGCTGCCCTCCTGTCTCCCACGACATGCAATAGTCCGCGGGCTCGAGTGATCGCCACGTTGAAAAGGTTTCCGTTGCTTCGCAGGAAGCCCAGCGCGCCTGGGGAGATGCCGCTCGAGACGACCGGCGAGAAGAACATCACGTCGCGCTCGTCGCCCTGAAACTTATGGACCGTATCGACGAGAAGTTCAGCCCGACCGGCGACGCTTTCAAGCTCGCGCCGTGACTGGATTAGCGACTGAAGTAGTTGAGCCTGGGCGCGGAACGGCGTGACCACGCCCACACTACCCGTGTATCCCCGGGTAACGAGTAGATCGACCAACGCCGCTACGAGTGCGCGCACTTCCTCGGCGTTCTGAGCGCCGCCTTCCCGGGGTCGTACCACAGAACCGAGACCCGGCGCATGAGCAGCAGGTTGGCCGAGCCGGTGAGCAGGAAACGCCCGGCCTTGCGATCGCGGTCGATCGCGCGCTCACCGCGGCGAGGATCTCGGGCTCGCGCTGGACTTCGTCGAGGGTCACGGCCTGGCTCCCGCCCACCAGCGCCTCCGGATCGCGCTTCGCGGCGTCGCCCACGTCGAGGTCGTCGAGCGAGGCGTAGCGTCGCTTTCCCGGCACCCGCTCGGCGGCGAGCGTGCTCTTGCCGGTTTGCCGTGCGCCCGTCACCACCACGGCCGGCATGACGCGCAGCCGCTCGGAGAGAGCCGGCTCGACGAGGCGGGGCAGGGTCTTCATGGCGTGGATGATAATCATTCATGACGTGGAGGTGGAGTTGGCGTTTTTTCTGGGCTGGCCATGCGACTCCCTGACTAATCGACCCCAGGTCACCGTGGCGCGCAGGCCCCTGCGCGCACACAAAGCCCGGTAACGGGATCGGCGGGGAACACGAAACGCTGGCCAGAGGCTGCCATATGCCGCTACCTTATCGCCTGCCGAGGCGCGAAGAGGCATGGAAGCGAGAGCCAAGCCGCGGGACCTGGATCTGACCGAGGAGTTCACGCGGCTCTACTACGCGGAAGTCGACCCCGAAGAGCTCGCGGCGCGGGTGGACGCCGATCTGAAAGGCGCGGCCGCCGCGCAGCTCGCGTTCGGAAGAAGCTACACCGGCGGAGCCGCAAAGGTCCGCGTGTACAACCCGGTGCGCGAGCAGCACGGCTGGTCAAGCACGCACACCGTGATCGAGATCGTCAGCGACGACATGCCTTTCCTCGTCGACTCGGTGGCGATGGAGGTAAACCGCCAGGGGCTGACACTGCACCTCCTGGTCCATCCGGTGCTGCGCGTCGTGCGCGACGCCAAGGGCGAGATAGCTGCTGTTTCCGTGCCGAGGGCGTCCACGGAGGGCAGACTTGAATCGTTCATGCACGTGGAGGTCGATCGGCAGACCGACCCGGCGAAGCTCGCCGAGCTCGAGGCCGGCATTTCCCGCGCGCTTGCCGACGTGCGCGCGGCGGTGGCGGACTGGAAACCGATGCAGGAGCGTATGCGGGAAGTCGTCCGCCGCCTCGATTCGGCGCGCAGCGGCGTGCCGCAGGACGAGCTCGATGAAGGACGCGCGTTCCTCGAATGGCTGCTCGACCACCACTTCACCTTTCTCGGCGGCCGCGACTACCTGATCGCGAGCCGCAGCGGCGAGGATGTGCTCGAGATCGTCCCGGGCACTGGCCTAGGCATCCTGCGCGAGCGGCCGGGCGAGACGGTGTCGGCGAGCTTCGCCACGCTGCCGCCGGAGGCGCGCAAGCGCGCGCGGGTGAAGGAGCTGCTCGTGCTCACCAAGGCGAACTCGCGCTCCACCGTGCACCGGCCGGGCCATCTCGACTACGTCGGCGTCAAGCATTTCGACGCGAAAGGCGAGGTGCGCGGCGAGACGCGCTTCCTCGGCCTCTACACCCACACGGCGTACGCCGAGAACCCCACGCGGCTGCCCGTAGTGCGGAAGAAACTCTCCGACGTCATTCAGAAAGCGGGCCTCCTGCCCGCCGGCTACAGCGGCAAGGCGCTCGCTTCCATCCTGGAAACCTACCCGCGCGAGGAGCTGCTACAGATCAGCGCGGAAGAGCTGTACCGCCACGCGATGGCGATCCTGCAGCTCGGCGAGCGCCAGCGGCTGCGCCTGCTCACGCGCGCCGACGCCTACGGGCGCTTCGTCACGTGCCTCATCTACGTGCCGCGCGAGCGCTACAACACGGAGCTGCGCCAGCGTTTCCAGAAGATCCTGACCGAGGCGTACAACGGCGTGTCGTCCGACTTCGACGTCGATCTGTCGGCGGCGGCGCTCGGGCGCATCGTGATGCGCATCCGCACCAAGCCTGGCGAGATGGCGGCGACGCCCGACGTGAAGGCGCTCGAGCGACGCCTCGCCAGGGCGATGCGCCGTTGGGAGGACGACTTACAGGCGGTCCTCCTCGAGCGCTACGGCGAAGCGCGCGCGAATGAGCTGTATCGCATCTATGAGAACGCATTCCCCGCGAGCTACCGCGAGGAGTACACGGTGCGCGAGGCGCTTGCCGACATCGAGATGCTGGAAACGTTCGACCCGGCGACCGATCTCGGCATGAACCTGCACGTGCGAGCGGACGCGCAGCCCGTCAGGCTCAATTTCAAGATCTACCGCCGCGGCTCGGGCGTGGCGCTTTCCGACAGCGTGCCGATGCTCGAGCGCCTCGGCGTGCGCGTGCAGTACGAGCACCCGCACGAGGTGACGCCGGCGGGCGCCGCGCCGACACGCGTGGTCGATTACGGCCTCGTGCTGCCCGCGGAAGCCGAGCCCGACCTGGCGAAAGTGCGCGACGCGTTCCACCAGGCGTTCTTCGGCATGTGGTCGGGAACGCTCGAGGCCGACAACCTGAACCGGCTTGTGCTCTCGGCCGGGCTATCGGCGCAAGAGATCGTTATCTTGCGCGCCTACGCACGGTATCTACGGCAGGGGACGTCCACTTTCAGCCTCGCCTACGTGGAGCAAGCGCTCGCCGGGAATCCGCGCATCGCCGGCTTGCTCGTGCAGTTGTTTTTCGCAAGATTCGAAGGAGGACCCGGCGCGCTGGAAACCGACCTTGCCAGCCAAATCTCCGCAGCGCTCGACGAGGTGCAGAACCTGGACGAGGATCGGATCCTGCGCAGCTTTCTCGCCGTCGTGCAGGCCACCACGCGAACCAACTACTTCCTGAACAAGCCTTATCTCTCGTTCAAGCTCGACCCGAAGCGCGTGCCCGGCCTGCCCGAGCCGCGGCCGATGTTCGAGATCTGGGTGTACTCGCCGCGCTTCGAGGGCGTGCACCTGCGCGGCGGGCGCGTGGCGCGCGGCGGCTTGCGCTGGTCGGACCGCATGGAGGACTTCCGCACCGAGGTCCTCGGGCTGATGAAAGCTCAGATGGTGAAGAATGTGGTCATCGTGCCGGTCGGCGCAAAGGGCGGCTTCGTGCTGAAGCGTGCGCCCGCCGGCGACCGCGAGGCGCTCGGGAAAGAAGGTGTCGCCTGCTATCAGGATTTCCTGCGCGGGCTGCTCGACATCACCGACAACCGGGTCGACGCCGCCGTGGTGCCGCCGAAGGGTGTGGTGCGCCACGATCGAGATGATCCTTACCTCGTGGTCGCGGCCGACAAGGGTACGGCCACGTTCTCCGATTACGCGAACGCGATTGCCGCTGAGTACCGCTTCTGGCTGGACGACGCGTTCGCCTCGGGCGGCTCGGCGGGCTACGACCACAAGAAGATGGCGATCACGGCACGCGGCGCCTGGGAGTCGGTGAAGCGCCATTTCCGCGAGCTGGGCGTCGACACGCAGACGACCGACTTCACCGTCGCCGGCATCGGCGACATGTCGGGCGACGTGTTTGGCAACGGGATGCTCCTTTCGCGCCACATCAGGCTCCTCGCCGCATTCGATCATCGCCACGTCTTTCTCGATCCGTCTCCGGACGCGGAAAAGAGTTTTCGGGAAAGAGAAAGGCTCTTCCGCCTGCCGCGCTCGTCCTGGGCGGACTACGACGCGAAGCTCATCTCCAAAGGCGGCGGCGTGTACCCGCGCGCGGCCAAGACGATCGCCCTGTCGGCCGAGGCAGCCCGCGTGCTCGGGATCGAAGCGAAAGCCCTGGCGCCGAGCGAGCTGATCAGCGCAATCCTGAAGGCGCCGGTCGACCTGCTCTACAACGGCGGCATCGGCACCTACGTCAAGTCGAAGCGGCAATCTCACGCCGAGGTCGGCGACCGGGCGAACGATGCAATCCGGGTGAACGGCGGCGAGCTGCGCTGCAAGGTCGTGGGCGAAGGCGGCAACCTCGGCTTCACCCAGCTCGGGCGCGTCGAGTACGCGCTCTCGGGCGGACGCATCAACACCGATGCGATCGACAACTCCGCGGGCGTGGACTGCTCCGACCACGAGGTGAACATCAAGATCCTGCTCAACGCCGCGATGCGCTCAGGCCGGCTGGGGCTCGGCGAGCGCAACAAGCTGCTCGCCGAAATGACCGACGAGGTGGCGGCGCTCGTGCTGCGCGACAACTATTTCCAGACCCAAAGCCTGTCGGTGTCCGGGGCGCTCGCGCCCAGCCTGCTCGACGTGCACGAGCGCTTCATCAAGTACCTGGAGAAGTCCGGTCGCCTGAATCGCGCGCTCGAATTCCTGCCCGACGACGAGGAGTTTGCCGAGCGTCGCGCGGCGAAGCTCGGCCTCTCCTCGCCCGAGCGCGCGGTGCTCCTCGCCTACGCCAAGATCGCGCTCAACGAGGCGCTCGTCGACTCGGACGTGCCCGACGACCCCTTCATCTCCACGGCGCTCGAGCGCTATTTCCCCGCGCCGCTGCGCGAGCCCTACCGGACGCAGATCCACGCGCACCCGCTGCGGCGCGAGATCATCGCGACCCATGTGACGAACAGCATGGTGAATCGCGTCGGCTCGACCTTCGTGTACCGCATGCAGGACGAGACCGGGGCAGCCGCGCCCGACGTGGTGCGCGCCTACCTCATCGTGCGCGAGGTATTCGGCTTCGTCGATCTCTGGCGCGGGATCGAAGCGCTCGACTACAAGGTCCCCGACCGCGTGCAGACGGCCATGATCATCGATGGCGGGCGGCTGATCGTGCGCGCGACGCTCTGGTTCCTGCGCAACCGTACGCATCTCGGCGACCTCGGCCGCGCAATCGAGGATTTTGGCGCCGGGGTGAAACGCGTCGAGGCATTGCTCCCCGAGCTGCTGCCGGCGACCGAAAAGCCCGCCTATGAAGCGGCATCCCGCCGGCTGGAAAAAGAAGGCGCGCCGGCGGAGCTCGCGCGCCGCGCCGCGGGCTTCGACGCGATGTTCGGCGCGCTCGACATCGTCGAGGTCGCCCGCGAGCTCGGCCGCGACATCGATACTGTCGCACGCGTGTACTTCGGAGTCTCGGGCGAGCTCGACTTTCCGTGGCTTCGCACGCGGGTCGGCATGCTCGCCGCCGACGACCACTGGCATACGAGGGCCAAGGCCGCGCTGCGCGACGACCTCGCCGCCATCCTGCGCAGCCTCACCGCGGACGCGCTGAAGGGCGAAGGCGGCCCCACGGCCTGGAAGACGCGCAACGCCCCGCGCCAGGAGCGATTTCGCCAGATCCTCGCCGACCTGCACGCCGCCGAAGCGCCCGAGCTCGCCATGCTTTCGGTCGCGGTGCGCGAGCTGCGCAGCCTGGCGCGCTAGAGGTCAACTGAGAGTAGAATTTTCGCGTTAAAGCAACAATCAACAATCTTCGAGGAGGTCTTGTGAAACGCACTCTCGCTCTGCTCGCGATGCTCGCTTTCGCCGCCATGGCGCTGGCCCAGGAAGGAACGTTGAAGAAGGTCAAGGACTCGGGCTCGATCACCATCGGCCACCGCGACGCCTCGGTGCCCTTCTCCTACTATGACGACAAGCAGCAGCCGGTCGGCTACGCCATGGACCTGTGCGCACGCATCGTCGAAGCGGTGAAGAAAGAGGTTGGCGTGCCCAACCTGAAGGTCAACTACCAGCTCATCACCTCGGCGAACCGCATCCCGCTGATGGCGAACGGCACCATCGACCTCGAGTGCGGCTCGACCACCAACAACCTGGCGCGCCAGGAGCAGGTCTGGTTCGCTACCACGCATTTCGTGACCGCCAACCGATTCGTGTCGAAGAAGACCTCCAAGATCGGCAAGCTCGCCGACCTGAAGGGCAAGACCATCGTGTCGACCGCCGGCACCACCAACATCAAGCAGATCACCGAGATCAATGCCGAGCAGAAGCTCGGCATGAACATCATCTCTGCGAACGGCCACGCCGAGGCGTTCCAGATGGTCGAGACCGGGCGCGCGGTGGCGTTCGTGATGGACGACATCCTGCTCTACAGCCTGGTCGCCCAGTCGCGCAGCCCGAAGGACTACGAAATTTCCAAGGAGGCGCTGTCGGTCGAGCCCTACGGCATCATGCTACGCAAGGACGACGCCGCGTTCAAGAAGGTGGTCAACGGCGCGATCAACGCGCTCTACAAGTCGGGCGAGATCAACAAGATCTACGAAAAATGGTTCCTGAAGCCGGTGCCGCCGAAGGGCATCAACCTCAACGTGCCGATGAGCGCGCAGTTCAAGAAAGTGATCGCAAGCCCGACCGACTCCGGGGATCCGAACGCGTATAAATAGGTAAAGGCGCACGCGTAGCCACCCGTGGGCTACAACTGGCACTGGAAGGTTCTGCTCGAAACCGAGCCGGGAGGCACCGG
>DASTPE010000064.1:0-6665 GCA_035762345.1 Burkholderiales bacterium | reverse complement strand
CCTACGAGTTCGCGGGCAACTATTACTGGAAGGACAAGGTATACCGCGGCAAGCCGGCGGCCGCGCAGGCTACGGCGAAGTAGGTATTACCTCTTGATTCCCGCTTCGCGGAGGTACTTCGCCACGCCCGGATGCAGCAAGTCCGGGCGTGGCGCCGCCGCGAGCGTGTTGGCCATCGTGGTCTCGCGCGCCTGCTCTAGCCGCGCGGCGAGCGGCGCCTCCGCCCGGTGGACGGCGCGGGCGAGGAGATAGGCGGCTTCTTCCTTCAAGTCCTTGTTGGCGAGCACGTAGCTCCACGAACCGACCGAAGGAAGCGGCTGGTCCTGCCCCGGATAGCTCTTCGCCGGCAGCGTGACCGCCTGCAGCGCGGGGTTCTTCTTCAATATGGTTTGAACTTCGGATGGGCTTGGAGTGATGAAACGGCCCCCCTCCTTGGCGAGCGCGGTGAACGCTGGCCAGCCGACGCCCGCTCCCCATAGCGCCTCCGCGCGGCCGTCCATCAGCATCGGCGGCCCGTCCGCTGCCTTTTCCAGGGTAATTTGCTGGACGGAGATCTGCAGGCTTTCAAGGACCGTTCTTCCGAGCGCGGTAATCCCCGACGCCTGCGTCCCCATCACCACGCTCCTGCCGCGCAGGTCCGAGATCGAGCGGTGCGGGCTATCGCCGCGCACCATGAACATGCCCGGCGAGGAATACATCGCGGCCACGACGCGAAGCGGCGTATCGGCCTTGGCGAGCGCCGCGGACGCGAACTCGCCGGCGACGAGCGCGAGGTCGAGCTTGCCCGCCTCGAGCAGCGGCACGTTCTCGGCCGAGCCCTTGGTGTTGCGCGGCTCGACGCGGATGCGCGGCTCCTGCGCGTTCACCATCTCGGCGAACGCCGCGCCGTAGAGGGGAAAGCCGCCGCCGGGCGTGGCCGTACCGAGAATCAAGACGAACAAGGTTTCCTTCACTGAACGAACGCGGGCGCCTTCGGAAGCTTCGCGTTCTGCTCCATGTCATGGTTGATCCAGAGCTGCGCGCCGCTCTCGCGCGCGTATACCTTCATCGCGTCGATGGTCGCCATGCTCTGTGGAACGTCGAAATTGAACGACGGCACGACGCGGTAGTTCCAACTGTACTGCAGATGCACCATGTCGCCCGAGAGCATTACCGGCCCGGTCTTCGGCAAGCGCACGACCAGCACCTGGTGGCCCGGCGTGTGCCCCGGCGCCGCCTTGATCAGCACCGTGCCGTCGCCGAAGACGTCGTGGTCGCCGTCGAGGATCATCGCCGGATTGGAGCGGAGCTTTTCGAAGTTCGTCGAGATGAAGCCGAACTTCTGCGGCTCGGGGCCGAACATCGCCGCGTACTCGGCGCGCTGCACGTAGAGCGTCGCCGCGGTGAAGAGATTGGCGTTGCCCGAGTGATCGCCGTGCGCGTGCGACATGGCGAAGTGCTTGATGTCCGCCGGCGTAACGCCGATCTCCTTCAGCGACTCGGCGAGCGGTTTCTTCATGTACGCGGTAATGGCGCCCCCCGCCACGCTGAAGCCGCTCGGCATCGCGGCGATGCGGTCGGGGTTCCCGGTGTCCCAGAGCATCCAGCCCTTGGCGTGCTTGACGAGATAGCAGTGATTGCTGAAGACATGCGGCTGGCCGACATTCACGCCCGGCGTCCAGCGCGACACGTCCTTCGCGTGGTTCTCGCCGCAGTTGATGACGTACATCCGGTCCACGCCGCTCGTCTGCTCGGTGGTGCCGGCGCACGCCGCGAGCAATAGAACAACGAGTACAGCCAGGTTCCTGATCCGCATGTCCTCCTCCCTTTTCGAGTTCGGGGTCAGGGTCGAGACTCGTTAGCGAATTGCGACCCTGACCCCGAATTGGTCTTGCTAGCCGAGTGTCGGCATGTTGAAGCCGGGCGCGGGCGTGTCCTGGTGCGGCCAGCGCGTGGTGACAGTCTTGGTGCGGGTGTAGAACTTGACGCTCTCGGTGCCGTGCACGTGCAGGTCGCCGAAGAGCGAGCTCTTCCAGCCGCCGAACGAATAGAACGCGACCGGCACCGGGATCGGCACGTTGATGCCGACCATGCCGACCTGGATCTCGGCGGCGAAGCGCCGCGCCGCGCCGCCCGACTCGGTGAAGATCGCCGTGCCGTTCGCATACGGGTTGCGGTTCACCAGAGTAATGGCTTCTTCTATTGAATTCGCCCGCAACACGATCAATACCGGTCCAAAAATCTCGTTCTTGTAGATCTCCATGTCGGGCGTGACATGGTCGAAGAGCGAAGTGCCGAGGTAGAAGCCGTCCTTGGGCACGTGCTGCGTGCGCGCGTCGACCACCAGCTTCGCGCCTTCCTTCACGCCGATATCGATATAGGAGGCAACCTTGTCGCGGTGCTGGCAGGTTACCAGCGGACCCATCTCGCTGCTTTTTTCGGTTCCCGCTCCAACCTTGATCCGTTGAGCCTTGTCGGCGAGTAATTTCACTAAAGGATCTCCCGCCGCGCCGACCGCGACCACGGCAGAAATCGCCATGCAGCGCTCGCCGGCCGAGCCGTACGCGGCGCCGATGAGCGCATCGGCCGCGAACTCGAGGTCGGCATCGGGCAGCACCACGGCATGGTTCTTCGCGCCGCCCAGCGCCTGCACGCGCTTGCCGTGCTTCGCCGCCGTCTCGTAGATGTACTTGGCGATGGGAGTGGAACCTACAAAAGAGATCGCCTTTACTCCCTCATGTGTAAGTAAGCCATCCACGGCAACCTTGTCGCCGTGCACGACGTTGAACACCCCGTCGGGCAGGCCTGCTTCCTTGAAAAGCTCGGCCATGCGCATCGAGGCCGAAGGGACCTTCTCCGAGGGCTTGAGGACGAAGGTATTGCCGCACGCGATCGCCATCGGGAACATCCACAGCGGCACCATCACCGGGAAGTTGAACGGCGTGATGCCGGCGCACACGCCGACCGGCTGGCGCAGCGCGTAGGTGTCGACCTGCGTGCCGACGTTCTCGGAGTACTCGCCCTTGAGCAGGTGCGGAATGCCGCAGGCGAACTCCACCACCTCGATGCCGCGCTGCACCGAGCCCATCGCATCGGCGAGCGTCTTGCCGTGCTCGTCGGTGACGATTTCGGCCAGGCCTTTTTGATTGGCCTGCAAAAGCTGGAGAAATTTCTGAAGAATCCGTGCACGCCGAAGCGGAGGGGTGTCGCGCCACTCGGGGAAGGCGGCGGTCGCCGCTTTCACCGCCGTGTCGATGGTCTTTTCATCGGCAAAACAAACCTTCCTGGTCACCTGGCCGGTCGCGGGGTTGAAGACCTCGCCCGTCCTCGCGGCCGGCGCGGCCGGCTTGCCGTTGATCCAGAAAGGAACGGTTTCCAAACGCAATTCAGCAGGCTTGTTCATGCAGACTGTCCCAGGTAGGCGGAGACCCTCGCGTCGGCCTCGAGCGCGGCGAAGTTCGGATGGAGGGAAATTCTACCCTTCTCGACGAACACGAAACGCTCGCACACCTCGCGCAGGATCTCGAGGTGGTAGCGCTCGGTGGGATGGAGGCACAGGAACACGACCCTGTCCTCGCTCCGCAGACGGCGGAAGAAGTCGAGCATGAAGCCGATGTAGCCGTCCTGTGTGTTGAACTGCGGCTCGTCGAAGAGGTGCACCATCGGATACGAGGAGCGGGCCGGCTCCAGCAGAAAGTCGGGCCGGTTCCGCTTGAATCTCCGGACCTGGTAGGACTGGTGGTAGTGAATGGCGAGGCGGTCGCGGCTGCGCGCTTTGACCCGGTGGATGTCCTGGCCCGCGACGAGCACCCGGCCGGCGCTCGGGGTGTTCGAGCCGGTGATGAGCTCGAACAGCGTGGTCTTGCCCGAGCCGTTCGGTCCCATCACGCCGACGATCTCCGGCTTCTCCACCGCAAAGCTCGCCTCGAGCCGGAACGTGGTCTTCCAGCGGCGCCGGTATTCCTTGACCAAGCCTTCGACACTCAGAATCGTCATACCCCGAGGAGCCTCGTGCGAAGCGCGCTGTCCTTGAGGAGCTCGGGCGCCAGCCCCTGGTGCACCACCTTCCCCTTGTCCATGACATAGACGCGGTTGGCCACCGCGAGCGCTGTGAGCGCGTTCTGTTCGACAAGGAGTACCGCGATACCGGCGGTTTGAAGTCTCTTTATTACGGCAATGACCTGCTGCACCATGCGCGGGGCGAGGCCCTGGCTCGGCTCGTCGAGCAGCACGAGCCCCGGCGAGCCCAGGAGCACGCGCGCAAGCGCCACCATCTGCATCTCGCCGCCCGAGAGGTTCTCGCACTCGCGGTGACGCAGGTGCTCGAGCGCCGTGAAGATCTCGAAGCATTCCTTCTCGGTCCACGCGCGCCAGTGCGTGCGCTTCCTCGCGATGGAGAGGTTTCGTTCCACCGTCAGCGTGGGAAAGACCCTGCGGTCGTCGGGCACCCAGCCGATGCCGCGTCGCGCGATCTCATGGGTCGGCATCCGCGTGATGTCTGATCCATCGAACTCGACATTGCCTTTTCTTACGGATGACAAGTTCAGAATCGACCTCAGCGTCGTGGTCTTGCCGGCGCCGTTGGGCCCGAGGAGCGCGACCACCTCGCCCGCCGCGACGTCGAGGGAGACGCCGAAGAGCGCCTGCGTCTCGCCGTGATAGGTGTGGATTTCCCTAACCGACAACATTGCCGAGGTTCGAGCGCTGGACCCAGGGATTCGCGCGCAGCTCCGCCGGCGTGCCTTCGGCGATCACCTGTCCCCAATGCATGACATAGATCCGGTCGGCGAGCCCGAAGAGGAAGGGCATGTCGTGCTCGATCAGCACGATAGTGAGCGCGCGTTTGAGCTCGGCGATGAGCGCGGCGATGCGCGCCGTGGCCTCGGTGCCGAGGCCCGCAGTGGGCTCGTCGAGAAAAAGCAGCCGCGGCCGCGCCGCGAGCGCGACCCCGATCTCGAGCGCGCGGCGGTCGCCGTAGGACAGATCCTTCGCCCGCACATGGGCCTTGTCGGCGAGGCCGACGCGCTCGAGCACATCGGTCCTGCCTCCAAAAGTTCCGAAAAAACTGTATCCGCGCTCTCTTGTTTCCGGAGAAGCAACCAGCACGTTGTCGAGCGCGCTGTAGTCGTCGAAGAGATTCATCACCTGGAACGAGCGCGAGATGCCGAGCCGCGCGATCGAGCGCGGCGGCAACCCGGTGATGTCGCGGCCTTCGAAGCGCACGCGCCCGCGCTCGGGCGCGTAGCGGCCGGTGAGGAGGTTGAAGCAGGTCGTCTTGCCCGCCCCGTTCGGGCCCATGATGCCGGTGAGGCGGCCCCTGGCGAAGCTCATGCTCACGTCCTCGAGCACGACGTGATCACCAAACCTCTTATGCAGATGCGTGGCTTCGAACATCCTTTTTGAATAGTCCCGCCAGACCTTCGGGTTTGAACAAGACCACCAGCATGAAGAGCAGCCCATACCAGAGGAGCCAGGTCTCGGTGTAGGCACCGAGGAGATCGCGCGCGACGAAGAACAGCACCACGCCGAGCACCGGTCCCCAGAACGACACGAGCCCACCGCCGATCAGCGCCATCATCACCACGAAGCCCGACTGGTGGAGGCTCATCACGTTGGGATACGCGGATTGCTGCGCGAGCGCGAACAGCCCCCCGGCGAGCCCGGCGACCAGCGCCGAGAGGGTGAACGCGAGCCACTTGTAGGTCCAGACGTGGTAGCCGACGAAGCGCGCGCGCGTCTCGTTCTGGCGGATCGCGGCGAGCACGCGGCCGAAGGGTGAGCTCTGCAGGCGCCAGAGAAAGACGATCACCACGATGAAGACCGCGAAGCAGAAGTAATAGAGCGAATTCAGGTCGGCCAGCAACGCCGGCCGCTTGATGTTCAGAAGCCCGTCCTCGCCGCGCGTCACGCTGTGCCATTTGATGGCGACGAACCAGAAGATCTGGCCGAAGGCGATGGTGAGGAGCGCGTAGTAGATCCCGCGGCGGTGCGAGATGAAGAGCGCGACCAAGGCGCCGGCGAGCGCCCCGGCCGCGATGGCCACACCAAGGCAAACCCAAACCTCCGAAGAAACATTGAGCTGCGTCAGCCCAAAGGCATACGCGCCGACGCCGAAATAGGCACCGTGGCCGAACGAGGGAAGCCCGGCGGTGCCAAGGAGCAGGTTGAAGCCGAGCGCGTAGATCACCCAGATCATCACCTCGACCCCGAGGTACGGATAGAGCCCAACGCCCCTGATCCAGAGCGGCAGCGTGCCGAACGCGATCGCGGTCGCCACGAGAGGAAGCAATGACTGGGGGAAAACCCGTTGCAACATTTGTTCTACAGTTGTATTGTTCTAGAACATACGTTCTAAAGTCAATGGCCGCCGCACGCAGTTACGAGGAGCTGAAGGGAAGCCTGTCCCGGCTCTACCCCGGCATGTCGCCGCAGCTCCAGCGCATCGCGACCTTCGTCCTCGAGCACCCGCAGGACATCGCGCTCGACACGGTGGCGACGCTCGCGCGCGGCGCCGGCGTGCAGCCCTCGGCGATGGTGCGCTTCGCGCAGGCGCTCGGTTACGGCGGATTCTCGGACCTGCAGCGCGTGTTCCGCGGCCGCCTGGTCGAGCGCTCGAACCACTCGCCCGGCCTGCGCAACTACCGCGAGCGCATCGAAGCGTTCCGCGCCGACCAGCCGCGCTCGGG
>DASTPE010000063.1:0-12753 GCA_035762345.1 Burkholderiales bacterium | reverse complement strand
AGACTCGTTTTTACGTACGTGAAAACTGAATCTCGACCCTGACCCCGAACTCCGCTCAGTCCCAGGAATAGCGGTAGAAAACGCCGACGCCGCTGGTGGTGCCGGTCTGCCCGCGCAGGGAGATGCGCTGCGTCAGCGCGTAGTCCAGCTTCACCAGGTACTCCGTGGTTGTGCTGATCGCCTGCTCAAAGCTGATGTAGATGTCGTCGGAGTAGCGCTTGCCGAGCGCGACTACGTTGCCTTCAAGCTGGCTCGAGCTGCGCACCGTGAGCTCGTCGAAGCCGAAGCGCTTGGCGAAGCGCCGATTGATCGGCTCATCGCCGCCGCGCCCGAATACCGCACCGCCTGCCGCCTGCAGCAGCGCGAGGTCTGCGCCGGCCGCTTCCGCCGGCGCGCGCCCGAGCACCAGCCAGGAAAGCTTCTCGTTTTCGCCGACGGCCGGATTGGAGACAAGCTGCACGCGCGGCGTCTGCACCGTGCCGGTTACGCGCAAGCCCGCTTCCACCTGCTGGTGCCGGCGCCAGGCGGTGATCTCAAGTGCGGGATTGCCGATCGGGCCGTCGAAGATGACCGAGCCTGGATCGACCTCCAGCTCCTGGCCGTAGGCATAGAACGTTGCTTTCACCGCCTCGACCCGACCCTTCGCGAGCAATTCGCCCGCCGGATTGGTGTATAGGCGTACTTGCCCGGTGACGCCGCCGTTGAAGCCGTAGGCGCGCACCTTCAGACGGCTGCCGAGATCGAGCTTGAGATCGAGGTCGAGCGGCAGCGGACCTTGCTTGCGCGCCAGCCGCACCTCGCCCTGAGGTGCGCCTTCCACCTCGACGTCGTCGTCGATCGTCGGCAGCGAATCGGAGCCGATCTCGAAGTTTCCGCTATCCGCGCGCAGCTCGCCTTTCATCCCGAAGCGCTTGCCATCGAAGCTCGCTACGCCCTTTCCTGAGGTCACCAGGCGCCGGTCGGGCCTACCGAGGACGCGGAACTGCTTCGCTTCCCACTCGAGCGTCGCGGCCCCGTTACCTGCGAGCGCGAGCGTGCCGCTCGCCGTAAGCTCGCCGTCGCCGGCAGCGATGCGCGCCTCGGTCACGACCAGGCGGTTGGCATCGAGATTGGCGCGCACGCGGCCGTCTTGGTAGGAGATGCCCCACGGTGGCATCTCCACACCGAGCGCGTCGCCGCGCAGCGCTCCGGAGAGCTCCGGAGCGGCGACAGTGCCTGCGATCTTCAGTGAGGCGGTGACGCGGCCAGACACCCGAGCCTGCGTAAGCAGCGGTTCGGTGAGCTGGCGCAGCTCGCTCGCCTCGATCTCTGCCGTGGCGCGCACGGCGGAGTCGCGGGTGAGGCCTGCGGCTGTGCCTTCTGCCTTCGCGCTTCCCAGCCGGGTTGTCACTTCGGCTTTGGCCGCGACCTGGTCTTCCGCGAGCTTCGCTTCCACGTAGGCAACCGAGAGCCCGAGCGCCGTGTCGCCGAGCGCGAGGTCGCCGCTCGCGCGGCGCACCGTCACCCGTCCGTTCAGCTTCGGAGTCGCAGCGAGGTCCCATTCGGCGTCGAGCGCGAGATCGCCCGCCACCTTGTCTACATCCAGAAGCGCGGCGATCCATCGCACGGCAAGGCCCGCGATGCGGCCGGCGGAAGTCAGCCGCTGGTTCTCCCAGCGCACCGAGTCGACCGAGGCGCGCGCTCCGGCGAGCTCGGCTTCGAAGCTGCCGAGCGCCACGCGTTTCGCTCCGGCCTCGAGCGCCGCTGGGGTCTTAAGCTCGAACGCATAGGCGCCCGCATTGCTGAGCGAGACGATTTCGCCGCGCCAAGCGTTTTCGCGCCAGCCGCCGCGCAGCTTCGTCTTGAGATCGAGGTCGCTGTTCTTGGCCGAGATCTCGCCTTCGTGACGCTCCAGGCCTCCCGAAGCGTTCACGGTTACGCGATCGAACGCCAAAGCCTCCGTCAGGCGCAGCTGGGAAGCCTCGGCGCGCACGGTGGCGACGGGCTCCTTCCAACTGCCGCGCGCCGTGCCGCGGGCGTGGATCTCGCCGGCAAAATCTTCGGCGAGCCGCGCAAGATCGGGGATGTGCACTGTCCACGCCATCTCGTCGCGCGGCCCGCCGAAGGAGCCCTTGACGGTAGCGCGGTTCGCGCCGAGCGTCGCCCACGCGTCGGATCTCGTGATTCTCTCCTTGACGAGCTCTGCAGCACCGGCGCTGGCGAACGCTTGGCCGAGGAGGCGGCTATCGGCGATTTGCCAGCGCGCCGAGCCACGGCCGCCGAGGTCGCCGCTCGCCTTCAGCGTTCCGCTGATGCTGCCCTGCGGGTAGTCGCCGAAGCGCGCCGGATCGAAGCGCGCGAGCTTGAGGTCGGCCGCGAAGCGCAGCGGCTCGCCGAGGTGCACGCGGCCGCTCCCGGTCGCCTCGCTCTCGCCGGCGCGCGCTCGCAGCGCGCGAATCTCTATGTCGTCGCCGCGGCGCTCGGCGTCCGCGGTAAGGCTCATGTCCTCCTGCGCTAGCGTCCCTTTCACCCGCTGCCGCTCCGCCGCGAGATCGAGATCCAGCCGTCCGGAGAGGTGGGTCGCGTGGAGGCTCGAATAGATCCCGCGCAGGTCGAGATTCGTTATGCGGATATCGAGCTTCGCACCTTCAAGGCTTGCGCTTCCTTTACCGGCCAGCGATCCCCCGGGATGCAGATCGGTTCGGAGCGACTCGAAAACGACGGTCTTCATGTCGGTGGAAAAAACCGCCTCGATGCGCGCGAAGGGGAGGCGCTCGCGGTCGATCGGCCCGGGCTGTGGATTCGAAGCCGATAACTTGCCGGCGAATGCCGTCGTACTTCCTTTGCCCTGAAGGCTGATGTTGAGCGAAGTCTCCGGCGCCGCGGGATCGATGACCGCGAGATTCAGCCCTTGGATGTGGGCTTCAAGAGAGATTGCTTCTCCATAACGCCCCTTCACGCGAGCGCGTGCCCCAGCCCCCGAAAACGCCGCCTGCACCTCGTGGCCGGAGGCGCTGCCGGAATATTCGGCGGTCAGGTCGTGGATCTCGTAGCCTTCGAACACTACCGACTTCACCTGCGCGTCGGCGACGCGGATGCGAAACGGGAAGGGTGCTGAGCTTTCGGACGTGTCGGCGGTCTGCGGCTTGACCAGAACGAGGCTCTCGACGCGCAGGAACTCCACCGAGATCGTGTCGGCGAGAAGCGCGAGCAGGTTCAGGTCGAAGGCGACTTTGCGCGCCTCGCTCCCCCGGTAGGCGATCCGCTTGAACGAGATCGTGCCGGTCAGCGTGCCGCGCGGATCTTCGAGCTGGAGATCGGCCGGGGCGAAGCCGAGCGCCCAGCGCAATCCGCTTTCAGTCCCGAGCAGCCAGACTGCGCCTACCGCCGCGGAGAGCGCCAGGGCGACCAGTCCGCGCACGAGCCACTTTAGCCACCGCATGCCCAATCAGAACACGAAACCGACCGAGAAGTGCACCCGCCAACTTTCGACGTCTTCGCCGTAGGCAACATCGGCGCGCACCGGCCCGATCGGGGTGCGGAAGCGCACACCGCCGCCGATGCCGAACACCGGCTCGAAGTTGCCGGTGTCCCAGGCGTTGCCGCCGTCGACGAACGCGGCGAGCCCCCATACCGGCGAAAACCAGTGCGTGTATTCGACGCTGCCGATGGCGAGATAGCGGCCGCCGAGCACGGCGTCGCCCTGGCGCACACCCAGGCTCTCGAAATCATAGCCGCGCACGGTCTGGTCGCCGCCGGTGCGGAAGAGGAAGCTGGACGGAATGCCTTCGCGGGTGTTCGCGACAACGACGCCGCCTTCGCCGCGCACGTGCAGGTCGTCGTTGCGCCCGAGTGCCACCAGCACGGTGGCGCGCGCGGTGCCTCGCACGAAGTGCTCGGTGGAGAGGTTCTCGGGCGCCACGCCGGCGGTGATCTGGCCGAAGTAGCCGCGCCGCGGCAGCACGACAGCATCGGTCTCGCGGAAGCCGAAGCGGAAGCCGAAGAACACTGCGTGACGGTTATCGACGAGTTGTGCGCTGACCTGCTGTTCCTCGAGGTGGAACGAGGCGAGGAGGGTGATAGGCGAGCCCTTCCCCGCCCAGTTGTGCGCGATGCCAGTCGAGAACTCCAGATTTTCCTCGTTCTGAATGACCTCGTTCTTGACGGCTGCGAAGCCGTTCCACCAGCGCGCCCCCGGAAGCGGCGGCGCGTCCAGGTCGTAGCGCGCTTCCTGGGTGAGATCGTCCCAGCGCAACGCGGCGCGCCCCCGCCACGCCGAGTCGAATAGATCCACATTGCGATGCGCGGCCTCGAGGCGCACACCCCTGTCCGTGGTGAAAGAAACGCCGCCCTCGATGTTCTGCGAGTGGCCCTCGATCACCGAGACCTGCACCGGCGCTGGGGCGTCCGCAGCCGCCTCGGGCGCGAGATCGACGCGCGCGCCGGCGAAGTAGCCGGTCTCGAGCAGGCGCCGCGTATAGAGCTCGAGCACCTCGCGGTCGTAGGTGGTACCGGGCTTCACCGGGCTCAGGTTCGCGGCGATGGCTTCGGGGTAGCGCTCGCCCTCGCGCACTTCCACGGCGCCGAAGATGAAAGGTGGCCCGCTGTCCAGCGTGATCTCGAGAAGCGCGGTATTCGCCTTGGCGTCGACGCGCGCGCGGCTGGAAGCGATGCGCGCCCCGGCGTAGCGCCACGCGGAAAGCTTTCGCACCGCGGCGCGCTTTGCTTCGTTCCACGCTTCCTGGGTGAACGGCATGCCCGGCTGCAGGAGCCATTCGTTGCGGACTTGGCCCAGGTGCTTCGCCGCCTCCGGGTCGTCCCTCGCCGGCCCGCTGAACGTGATCTCCACGCCGCGCACCGTGGTGCGCGTCCCCGGCTCTACATGGATCACCACCGACCAGGGCGTGACGTCGCGATCGATCGAATAGCTGACGAGGGCCGAGAAATATCCGTCCGCGGCGAGCGCCTGTCGCGCGTCCATGACGGCCTCGTCCACGAGCCGGCGCAAGAGCTCGGGCGTCATCTGCGGATCGTCCTGCCAGCGGGATAGCTGCAACCCTTTGCTGAGCATCTCGCGCAGCTGCTTCGTCGGGGCGTCCACGCTCAGCCGGTATTTTGGCTCGGGCTCCTGCGCGAGAACGACACCGGACGCGAGCAACGCCAGGTATATCCATGCTCTAATTGGCGGCATGAACCCCACCCGCCATGCCTGGATCGCCTCGCTCGTCCTTGCCGCCTGCGCAGCCCCCGCGACGCAGTGGGAAAAACCCGGCGCCACGGCGGCCACGGTGCAGGCAGATGACGATCAGTGCCTCGCCGATGCGCGGTTCAACGCGCCGCAGCCCGCCGCGTTCGACCAGACCGGAACCGTAGCCACCCGGGTCCTCACGGTCGAGGAGCAGCGCCGACGCAACGAGGTCGAGTACTTCCAGAAGTGCATGCAGGAGAAGGGCTACAGCGCGAAGCGCTAGAACCGCACTCCGAAATCGGCACGCAGTTGCCAATAGCCGACCGGGCTCGACGCTTCGGAGAAATGGATCCACTCGCCGCCGACGAGCAGGCGGAGGAATCCCCAGTGGTGGGGGAGATCCGTGTGCAGGCCCACCCCGGCGGTGTAGTTTAGCCGCGTGAGCGTATTCTCGGGCGCGGTTGCCCCGCACACCTGCCCGTACCACGGATAGATCCAGCACGCGTTCGCAGTCGGGCTCTCGTCGAGCTCCGCATCGAAGAAAATGACACCCACGCCGGCGGTGAGGAAAGGCGTGGTCGGCCGGGAGAGCAGGTACCAGGTGGCGTGCAGCCGCAGCGCGAGGTTCTCGGCGTCGCCTTCGGACTCGAAGCGCGCCGCGGCGTTGCCCGCGCCGGGCGCGACGCGGGCCCGGAAGTTGAACGCCGACCAGGCCACCTCCGCGCCGATCGCGAAGTGGTCGTTCAGGGCGCGCGCGATCGACAGGCTCACGCCCGCGCCGCCGTCGTTGCGCGCGCTCGCGCCGCCGTCGAACGTGTAGTCCTTGGAGCCGATGACCTGCAGATTCATGCTGAACTCATTGGTGCGGCCGCGCGGTGCGGGGTCCTGCGCCTGCCCTTGCGCCGCGGCTAGGGCGGCGAGCGCGAAGAGCGTGGCGGGCAGTCGGCTCATGGTTTGGAGGCCGCATCATAACCTCGCCGGCTTTTTTCACGGGCGAGGGCCTCGATCCGCGCCTGGGTGTCCCAGTCCACGCCGGTGAATCGGATGAGCGTGCGCGCGACGCCGTCGTTTTCGGCGAGCTCGACCACCTTGCCGTCCAAGGTAAGCGCAGGCTGCGTCGAAAGAACCAGCTGAAGCGCATCGAACATCGCGAGAGGAGCCTTGGACTCGAGCTCTGCGCCGGCGGCGCCCAAGCGCTGTAGGCGCGCCGGGTGAACTTCGGCGTCGACGTGCTTGCCGTGAATGAGGCGCAGACCGGCTTCGAGCGGAGGGTGAAGCACGGCAAGGTCGCGCACCGGCTCGGGTAGCACGCGTGTGGTCTCGCCGCGCAACGCGAGCACTTCCCATACGCGCAGCGGCGCGCTGACGCCCTTGGCCTCGACCTCGAGCGGTCCCTCGGCGACCAACCGGTCGCCGAGCGAGCGCCGTGTCGCTTCGGACACGAGGACCTGGCCGCCGACGGTGAACGTCTCGATGCGCGCCGCGGCGTTCACCACGTGCCCGACCACGCCGTACTTGATGCGCCGGAGCGAGCCCATGTTGCCGACCACGGCCGCTCCGGTGTCGATGCCGACGCCCATCTCCATCGGCGGCCAGCCGCGCGCGCGGTATTCCTCGCTGCGCGCCGCGCGCGCACGCTGCATCTCGATCCCGCAGGCCACCGCACGCTCGGCATGGTCGGAGTGCGGCTCCGGCGCACCGAACACCGCGAATACCGCATCGCCGAGGAAGTCGACCACGAAGCCGCCGTGCCGCGCGAGGATCGCGACCAGCAGCTCGAAGTGGTCGTTGAGGATCGCCACCACTTCTTCGGGCGGCAGCTTTTCGGCGAATTTGGTGAAGCCGCGCAGGTCGGAGAACAGCACCGTCACGTCGCGCCGGTTGCCGGAGAGTATCGCCTCGCGGCCGGTGGCGACGACATCGCGCACGATCTCCTCGGGAGCGTAGCGCGCGAAGGAGCGCAAGCTTGCCGTGACGCGCCGCACGGCGCGCTGCAGGCGGAACACTTCGCGCAGCACCGAGCGCGGCGGGGCGGGGTCCTCGAGCTGATACTTCGCTACGCGGTCAAGCGCGCGCGTCGCGTTTTCGAGCGAGCGCGCGATGGCGTTCGCGATCAGCGTCCCCACGACGATGGAGACCGCGACGCCGGCCAGGATGATCGCGATCGCGGCGCGCCGGTTGGCGTAGACCGGTCCCATGAAGGCTTCTTCGCGCATCGTGGCGACGACCATCCAGTCGGGCCCGGCGCCCGGCGTCAGAGCGCGGGTCGCCAGCTCCCAGCGCTCCCCGGCCACCACGATCCCGCTCTGGGCGCCCTGCATCGCGAGGATTGCGGCCTCGCGCGCCGAGCCCGGCGCCCCGGCGAGCAGATTGCCCGCGTGGTCGAAGAGCGTAACCGCTCCGCCGGTGACCTCGATCGTCGAGAGCACACGCTCGATTCCTGTCAGGGTGAAATCGACGGTGAGTACGCCTTGCACGCGTGCGCCATCGCGTACTGCGGCGGCCGCGGTGATCCCGGTCACACCCTCGGCGAACGTGTACGGCGGCATCCAGACGATCGCCTCTGGAGTTTCGACCGCACGCTGGTACCACCCCCGCGTGCGCGGATCGTAAGGCTTGAGCGGCGGGCTCTGCACGTAGGGGTCCAGCGTGCCGGCACGGAACTCGCGCGGAATTCCGCCATCGCGCCGGGGGTCCGAAACGTTGAGGACGATGTCGTTCCCGTTCAAGCGGCGCGCGCCCGCGAAGCGGCCTGTCGCCTCGCCGTAGCTGACCCACTGCATGTCGCGGTCGGCCTGCAGGGCTGCCGCAAGAGTGCCCGCCAGGGCAACGGGGTCGCGCCCCGCATACTCGCCACTCGCAAAGCGCTGACGCTCGATGCGCAACAGCTGCACCGCGCTGCGGGGTACCCGCTCGACTTCACGCACCGCCGCCTGCGCCACCTGGTCGATGTACTGGCGCTTCAGGATCTCGTAGTTGCGCTGATTCGTGTACAGGCCGTACGCGATCAGCGCGCCGCAGGTCACGGCGAGCAGGCCGACGACGACGGTGACGATGGCGACGCGGAACGGGATGCGCCCGTCCATGGACTCTGCGCTATTCGCGCCTACGAGATCACGAGACTTTCTTCAGCTCGAGCGCCTGGCGCGCCGCGGCGGCCGTCGCGGCGTCAGCCGGACCCGCGACTTGCACGGTGGGATGGGCGAACTTGATGCCGTTGGCGTCGAACGCCGCGTTGATCATCGCGTAGGCGCGGCGGCGGATACCGAACTGCTCGTTCGGCTGCGTCTTCATCTTCATGCGGATCTGGATCGCGAAGTCGCCGAACTGCTCCACGCCCTGCATCTTCAACGGCTCGATGATCTTCGGCCCGAACTCGGGATCGGAAGCGAGCTTCTTGCCGATGTCCTTGATGATCTTCTTTACCTTGTCGAGGTCGGTGCCGTAGACCACGCCGATCATCATCTTGTCGATCACCCAGTCGCGGCTGGAGTTCTTGATCGCACCGAGCTGGCCGTAGGGGATGGTGAACACCGGCCCGCGGTGGTGGCGCAGGCGGATCGAGCGTCCGCCCAGCTGCTCTACCGTGCCCTTGTAGTTGCCGCTCTCGATGTACTCGCCGACGCGGAAGGCGTCGTCGGCCAGGTAGGAGAACTTGGCGAAGAGATCCCTCACCAGCTGTTGCGCGCCGAAGCCGACGGCGATGCCGACCACGCCCGCGCCGGCGAGCAGCGGCGCTACCTCGATGCCGAGCGCAGAGAGCGCGCTCAGCACCACTATCACGATCAGCGCGACGGCCACCGTGCTGCGCACGATCGGCAGCAGCGTGCGCAGCCGCGCCGCGCGGTTGCCTTCCTCCGCGGAATTCTGCGCCGAGGCGAGCTTCTGATCGATAAGCGCCGCGCAGATCATCCAGACCACGTCGGCCACCAGGACGATCGCGAGCGCGTGCACCGACCCCCGTAGCAGGCGCGTCCAGAACGTGTCGCCGGCGGCGAGCGCGTCGATGTCCAGGCCGAAGGCGTGCACCAACAGGAACGCGGCGCCGATGATCAGCAGCGCGCGCAAGCCCCGGCCGAGCACGGCGGCCGGGATGCCGCTGAACGTGTTGTTGGCGCCGGCCTGCGCCAGGCGCAGCGCCGGGGGCAGCGCCCCGGCCACGACTGCGAGCCAGAGGATTCCCCAAGCCTGCGCCGCCCAGAACAGCCAGAGCACGACGAAGTAGAGCGCGGCGAGGCGCGAGCGGCGCCAGAACGCCTCGATCGCGATCGCGAGCAGACCGAGGCCGAGCACGTACGCCACGATCTGGCGCGATGCGAGGTCCATGCCGAGCAACGCGAGCCAGCTGAATATCACCCACCCGAACGCGAACCAACCTGCGAAGAGGGCGATGCGCAAGTGCCAGAAGCGCGCCTCGTCGTCGCTCGCGGGAAGGATGCGCAGCCGCGCTTCGCGCGGCGATAGGAGCGCGCGGCTTGCGACGATTACCGCGCGCAAAGCGATGAACGCGGCGAGGAAAGCGACCACCGCCGCGCGCGTGCGCAGCGGCCAGTCGAAGGCGAGAAACAGCGCAGCGCTGCCGACCGCGAAAGCCGCGAGCGCGCCGAGCTCGCGCGCGAATCGCAGCCCGATCGAGCATGCCCGCTCCCCGCTGCTGCCGTCCGCGATTGCGGGCAGCGCGACCCAGCGCCGGTAGGCCGCCTCGACCGCGAAGCCGAGAAGGAGAAAGCCGAGGATCAGTCCCGCAACGTAACCGGGCGGACGCGCCTGCCAGTCCTGCGCGAGCTGATCGCCGACGCGCGCGAATTGCGCCGGCAAGGCTGGCACTGCGGCGGCAAGCGAGGTTATGTGCTCGCGCAGCGCGTCGATGCGCCCGTCCAGGTATCCCGCCGTGGTCTCTTCTGCCATGCCCCCTTAATAATACGGGGAGTTATACGGGAACGGCGATGAGGGCGGCTGCACGCGCAGGCCGCCGCTGGTCGCGTCGCAGCCCCCCAGCAGGCCGAGTAGGAGAGAGATGCAAAGCGCGACGAGGATGTTCCGTTTCGCCATCGACTAGCGACATATTACGCTTGAGCGCGATCGCGGCCGCCAAGCGGCCGTCGCCTTGCGGCAGGAAGCCTGGGAGCTAAGGCGCCATCGTCTCGCGGTTAACTTCCCAGCCGGCGTCGATGCCGCCGGGAAGCATCTGTCCGCGGTCCTCGCCGACTTCGGCATCGATCAGGCGATTGAGCTTTTCGTTCATCGCGGCCACGAGCTCGCGATTGGCAGCGAGGTTTTTCATCTCGTACGGGTCCGCCTGCACGTCGTAGAGCTCGACGTCGTTGAAGCGGAAGAGCTCTTCCAGGCTCGCCGGCCGGTTGTGCTGCTTGGGCGAAAAGTAGCGCGCGAATACGTATCGGCCGTCGTACACCGAGCGCACCGCGCCGCGTTTTGCGATGTCGGGAACAATGCCGGCGGCCTTGAGCTCTTTCGGATTGCCGCCTTTCTGCATGTGCGCGACCGCCTTGTGGAGGTAGTCGCCGTCGAGGTAGGCGAACATGTTGTAGTTGAAGAGCGCCCCGTCGCGCACCGTGTTGAGCTCGGCTTTCTCGGGATCGGCGAGTAGGCGTGAGAAGTCCTTGCCCGGTAGCCCCTTCACGAGCGCCGCGCGCTTGTCCGCCGGCGCGCCGGTCAGCGCGACCAGCGTCGGCGCGATGTCGAGGTGCGAAGTGACCGCGCGGCAGCGCTTGCCGCCCGGGTAAGCCGGGTGCGCCACGATGAGCGGCACGTGGTTCTGCTCGCGGTAGGCGACCGCGCCCTTCGCGTGCAGCTGGTGCGCGCCGTCCATGTCGCCGTGGTCGGCGGTGAGGATGACGATGGTGCGGTTTGCAAGCCCCGAGGCGTCGAGCTCGGCGAGCAGGGCGGCGATGTTGCGATCCACGTCGCGCAGGCAGTTCAGGTAGTAGTTGTGGCGCCGGCGCCAGCGCGGCTCCTCGTTCGGTATTTCGCCGACCAGTGCGTCGTGCGAGCGCAGGAAATCGCGATGCGCCGGCGGGCGGCCGCGCGCATCCAGCGCCTGCGCGTGACTAGCCGGAAGCTTGAAGCTCCACTTCTTCGCGTACAGGGGATCCACCGGGTCGCGCGCGACGTGGGTGATGCCGCGTTCGGGCCGGAACGGCGTGCCCGGCGCGTCGGTGTCGTAGAACATCACGTCGTGCGGGTTCACGAGGTTCACTGCAAGGAACCAGGGCTTGCCCTGCGCGGCGAGCTCGCGCCCCTTGCCGCGCAACCAGCTCCCTCCCATAGCGGCGATGACGCCGTCGTGAAGGTATCCGCCCTTGGTGTGCGCGATGATGTCGCCGACGCCGAAGTAGTCCGAAAACCCGTAGTCCTCCATCTCCTTCGTGAAGATCCGCGTGGGTGCGGCGAGCTTGTTGACGGTCTCGAACTCCTTGGTGAGGTGCCACTTCCCCTTGTATGCGGTGTAGTAGCCCGCCTCGCGCAGCAGATCACCGACGGTGCGGATCTCGGTCGACAGGCTTCCGATCCAAGGGAAGTTGGTGTTGTCGAACATCCGCGTGTGCTGGATGTGCTGGCCCGTATAAAGCACCGAGCGCGAGGGGGTACACACACAGGAATTGATGCGGTGGTTGACGAACGTCGTACCACGCTTTGCGAGGCGCTGATGCGCCGGCAGGCTGTAACCCTCTGGAAGCTCTCCCGGCCGAAAGAACCGCTCCTGGTCGGTCAGGATAAAGAGGACGTTGTACGGGCCTTTGAATGAAGGCTTCGCGCCCTGGGCTTGTCCGAGAGCTTTTTCTTTCGTCCCCAACCCGAGAGCCAGCGCGCCCAGGCCGGCGACCCGAAGAAACTCGCGCTTGTCCATGCCTAGTCCCTGAAGGTCGCGCCCCGGATGGCGTAGCTCGGAAGCTTTTTCGGCGCCGGGTACGCCTGCAGGTAGCGGATGTTCTCGAACGGGATCACCACCAGCGCGCCTTCGGCTTCGATCACGAGGTGACGCGCTTCGAGCGCTTCCTTGAGCCGGGCGGCGAGGGTGGCGTCGGAATTGGCGACCTGCTGCGGGAACTCCAGCAGCTTCTTGGTGCCGTCGGTGAAGTGGATGATCAGGCGGCGCGGTTCGGCCATGTTGTTCTCCCTTGTCTTTCGTTCCTACATCGGTTCCAGCTCGCCACCCCGCACGGCCACGCGCTGGCCGATGTGGAAGCGGTGCGCCTCGCGCGTGCGCAGCGTTCGGCTTTCGCCCACGTCCATCGCGACCGTGACCTCGTACGTGGTCGCGCCGAGGCGCGCCTGCATTTCCGGCGTCCCGGCGGCGCCGAAGGTCCAGCCTTCAGCGCGCCCGCGATCGAAGCGGAACTGCGCGACGGTGCCGACCACCGGGTCGGTGTCGAGCCCCGAGGCCGTTCCGACCGTGGACGGCGCCTTGGGCTCCACTGCGCTCTCATTCACTTCCCGGATGGAACGCACTTCCCCGCACACGAGGCAGGTCTGCGCCCACGCGCCAAACGCGACGAAGCCGAAGAGGGCTGCGGACAGGCGCACCCGCTACTCCGAAATCGTCTGGATGAAGTAGGTGGCCGAGA
>DASTPE010000062.1:0-20161 GCA_035762345.1 Burkholderiales bacterium | reverse complement strand
CGAACTGGCGCAACCGGGCTGTGCTCGGGGCCCAAGGATTCCAAGCTGAGGCCTCCATCAGCCACCGCCACAGCCTCCAGAACCGCGATCCCGTGCGCGAGAATCGCCGGGCGCGCGGGCGTATCGAGCCATGCGGGAATCACGATCGCTTTCACTTCCGCGCGCTTCGCCACCTCGATGATCTCTGCCGGCGTCAGGGCCGGGTTCAACGGAACGAGCGTCGTATTCGCGGCGAGCGCGACAAGTAGCTGCGCACCCTGGGCGCCGGTGGGTACAAACAAGCCGACACGATCTTCGCGCGTGAGCCCCGCTCTGGCGAGATGTCCGGCGAACGAAGCGATACACGTGTGCAGTTGCGCAAACGTAACGCCGTCCGACTCAGCGTCCACGAGCGCGGGGGAGCCGCCCCTGACGCGGGCCTGCCATGCTATGGCCTCGCCAATGGTGCGACAGTGGTCTGCCCACTCTCCAGCGTGCGCGTTCCGCAGAGGCAAGGAACAACGATCGTGCACGTTCAGCATGCGTGACGCCATGCCGCGACGGCCCGTAGCGAAAGCAAGCCTTCGCCAAATCCACGTGTGCTGTCGCAAGTCATGCAGGCACCCGTCCGCAGCCGCAGCGGTTTTTCGGCAAGTTAGTGGTCTCCGGCTTTGGGGCTAGGCTGCCCGACCGGGGAGGCAGTCACATCAGCAAAATTGGTAATGCGACGCTGTTTTCCCTCGTAGACCCTTTGTGAATTTTCGTTTGTTCACCGCCTCGTCGCCGAGCACCGTCCAGCGTGTCGGTGATCTCGCCTACATCGGCCGCTCTTGCTTCAGGGTTGCCATTTGCACGATTCCCGAACCTTCACTCATTTAATGTTTCGTCAGCCTGAAAGACGAGCGCGGGCGGATGGCGAGCTTGAGCATTCGAACTAAACGGCTTTGCCCTTCCAGACCCGATGGTGGAATCTCCAATACCGAAGCTCTATGGAACCCGTATTGCTCCGGTTCGCTCCGCAAGCGTTTCGGCTTCGCGGCTTCGAGCGCGTCGAAGTGGATGGCGGGTACGTCGGCGTGGTTCAGGAATGGCACTGCGAGGAGGCCTGACACAGTGCCGTAGAGCTGCTAGTTCGACACTCCCCGGTACTCGATTCTGGCTGCGGGAATGAGGAACCTATAGCTATCGGGTGCGGCCGGGAGTATCGTGATCGAGGGGGGAGTTCGTGAAAGCGGTCCTGGCCGTTGTCGGTCTTGTGTTTCCATTGGCAGTTGAAGCTGTGTGCGTGTGTCGCTGTGTCAACGGAAAAGCGCGGGCGTTTTGCTCCCCGGCGTTGAAGATTGAGCCGACATGCGCGTCTATGATTTGCTCAACAACGCAGCCTTCAGTCGACGCGGTACAGCGGCCGAGCGCCCCACCAGTAGCGACGAGTGTCTGTAGACAGGTGCAGGTCTACAACGAGCGCACGCGCCATTACGAGTGGTTAGAGGTGTGCGAGGAGAGAACCGAAAGCCACGAGAAACTTGGCAGACGCTCGCACTGAACCGCGGGAGTGGTCGCGCGCCCAGAGTCGAATGGATAAGGCCATGCACCCTGCAGAAGAACCGTATACCGATAGAGTCAATCGGCAACTCGCATCGATTCGATCAGCCGCGATATGCGAGGTGGGTTGCCGCCTCGCACTCCGTGGATCAGGTTGAGCTCGCGCTCGCTGTGTTCATCCAAGGGCTCGGCAAGTACGACGCTCGACTCTCGTGCATGAGGAGGTTCGGTACGCGGCCCTGCCGAGCGGGCCGACGGCCCCTACCTGCGCCGACGGACGGCTAATTGGGTGAAAGTGAAGACCGCGCACGGCCGTCATATAGCCGAAGAGCGGACAAAATGGAGCGAATAAATCCACTTCCGCAGCCGGCCACAGTCTCATCAAGTCTAAGGATGCGCGCGGCGCGTCCCCCATGCCAGATTTGTCGCCATGCCGGACCGCATCCGTGTTCTCGTGGTGGACGACAATCAAGAGATGGACGATTCCCTGCTGGACCTGCTTGAGAGCCATGGTTACAACGCCAAGGGCGTCGACGGCGCGCGCACCATCGTTGCGGACGTTCGGGACTTCGATCCCGACGTAGTAATCCTGGACATCGCGATGCCGGAGAGATGGGATGCTGCCCGACAGATTCGTTTACACAGGCCCGGCAAACGCCCCCTGCTGATCGCTGTAAGCGGGCAGGGCGGGGAGAGGATCTTCGCCGAGATGAGCGCCTACGATTACTACGTCATCAAGCCCTGCGCTCCCAGCGCGCTGTTGGAATTGGTCGCGTTGCACGCTAGGACTCGATTTCGGTTGGCCAATGACGACTACGCGGCCGGTCAGGCAGACATAGCCGGTCAGGCATAGCCGGGCGGTGAACGAGCCGGATTCGCGGCACGCAGGTGTTCGGAAACTTGACAGAGGAATATGTCCCGACTCTGATCACGAGGGGTGTGAACACGGCGAATAGCGTTGCGCTAGCCAAACAAGAATTGGGTAATGATGCGGACGAACTCGTCCGGCTGGGTTGGCGTCACCGGGACTGCGAACGCTCCAAGCTCAACAATGTTGCTTGCGTTAAGACAACTGAAGAATCAGACAGGCACTGGCTAGCCAGACGAGCCCCATTATTTGCCATAAGGCCGCTTGTAGAGCCACTTCGCAGCCGCAAGCATGACCCATTGTGACGCGGAAGCACTACTCACAGCCCCGAAACGTGCCTGAACCACGCGCCCTTCGCAGCCGGGGCGCGAAGGCGGGGATCATCTTGACCGAGCGGCAACCGTCCGAGGAAGCTGCCGCGCGCCGCGGCCTCCTGCCGCGAGCGGCCGAGGGGGCGCTGGAGCTGCTCATCGCCCTGCGCCATCCGCGCAATACCCGGCGTTACTTCCGACGGTTCGGACGCCTCCCGAACTACATTCACCCGCGCTCATTCTCCGAGAAGATGCAGTGGCGCAAGCTGTTCGACCGCAACGCCGCCTTCCCCGTCTTCTGCGATAAGCTCGCAGCCCGCGCCTTCGCGCAGAAGGTGGTCCCCGACCTCGACGCCGCAAGGCTCTACTGGACGGGGGCGGACCCGCAAGCGATCCCCTTCGACCGCCTCGACCCCCCCTACGTCGTCAAGCCGAACAACCGCAGCCACGCCGTCATCCTCGTGCGCTCGCGAGCGGATGTGGACGAGGGCGCTATCATCGCCTGCTGCCGAGGATGGCTGCGATCGGGGCCCCACGGAGCCCCCCAAGGCGAGTGGGCCTATTCGGTCGTGCCCGGGCGGATCCTTGTCGAGGAGTTCCTGTCGGAGCCTGGAACGACGGATCCGCCGGCCGACTACAAGGTCTTCGTCTTCGACGGAAGGGCGCGGTTCATCTACGCCACCAGCGGGCGGCATTCCGGCGGCACGCGGATGCGCGGGATCCACGCGCCCGACTGGTCGCGGCTGCCGTGGTCGGGATGGGGGGACAGCGTGAAGGAGCTTCCCGGGGGCATGGCGGCGCCGGACGGCCTTGCCCGCATGGTGGCGGCGGCCGAGCGTCTCGCCTGCGGGATCGACCATCTGCGGGTCGACTTCTACAGCCTTCCCGGGCGCCTGTGTCTCGGCGAGATCACCGTCTACCACAGTTCGGGCTACGCCACGTGGGTGCACGAGGGGACCCAATCGGGCGGCAAGGCGCCCCGCGACCTCGACGACGAGATCGGCGCTGCCTGGACCCTGCCCGCGATCCCCCTCGCCACCCGGGCCCGCCGGGGCCTGTTGGGCTGATGGCCCGCTTCCCCGCCCCGCTCGATGCCTGACCGGAGGACCAGCATGCGCGCCAAGACGGACCGGATCGTCCATTTCGAGGGCCGGCTCGTCCCGGCGGCAGAGGCCGTCATCCCCGCGCTGTCGCCGGCGATCACCCGCGGGCCCATCGTCTACGAGACGCTGCGCGGCTATTGGAACCAGGCGGCGGCCGAGCTCTACCTGTTCCGCATCGAGGACCACATCGCGCGTCTGCGCGCCTCCATGCGCACCCTGCGCTACGTCGACATCTTCGACGCCGAGGACCTCGCCACGCGCATCGTCGAGGTCGTCCGGGCCAACGGCTCGAAGGAAGACGTGCACCTGCGCCTCTTCGTCTACCCGATCGAGCAGACCGGCGGCAGCCGCGCCACGACCCGGTCGGGCATCGTCATCGGCGTCGATCCCCGCCCCGCGGCCGCCCACGGCCCCGTCGCGTGCATGGTCTCCCCCTGGCGGCGGCCGGCGGACGATGCCCAGCCCGGACGGGTAAAGGCGATGGGCCTGCGGATGTTCGCCCGGGCGGCCCTGACCCAGGCCGCGGCCGACGGCTACGACCACCTCATCCTCCTCGACGACCGGGGCAAGGTCGCCGAGGCGGTGTCGAGCAACCTCTTCCTGGTGCGCGGCGGCCTCCTGGCGACACCGCCCACGACCTCCGCCATCCTGGAGGGCATCACCCGGGCGAGCGTCCTCGAGCTAGCGCGCGACGACCCGCCGATCGCCTGCCGCGAGCGCGAGGTCGACTGGTCGGAGCTCCTTACCTGCGAGGAGGCGTTCCTCTGCTCGACGGGCCTCGAGATCCTCCCCATCGGCTCCATCGACCGCCTCGCCCTGCAGCCGGGCCCGCTCACGACGGAAATCGCCAGGCGCTACCTCGCCGCCGTGCGCGGCGAGGACGGCGCCCGCAGCGCCTGGCGGACGCCGGTCTGGGGCGCGGGCGCCTAGTCGGGCTCGCCAGCCGCCGGCCAGGATCGATCAGAGCGAGAAGCACCGAAGGCCCCCACCCTACCCCTCAGAAAAGACACCCGTGGTGCAGGCTTCCGTCGTGGCTCCTACCCAGATGAACCAGATGATTCCGCGCCGGTTGAGGCGATCGACCGCTGCAGCAGCCCGTTCATAACATCGTGGATCGGCCCGTTATCTCCTTGAGAAGGCGCGTCCTGTCGGCCGTTCGCTGGACCGCCGGGGCTCAGCTCGCCAGCAAAGCGCTCAGAGGGGTGATCACGCTCTACGTCATACGCATCCTGGAACCCGCGGATTACGGCCTCGTGGCGACCGCGGTCGTGGTCACTGAGGTTGCCGCTGTGTTCGCCGATCTCGGCTTGAACGCGGCGTTGATTCAGAACCAACGGCTGGACGAGGTCATCATCTCCAAGATCTTTGGCGCCGTTCTCGTTTCCAGCGCGGTCCTTTTCGCAATCGTTCAGGCGCTGGCCGCGCCCTATGCGGCGTTCTATTCGCGCGCTGGCCTGGAAGACGTCGTCCGGGTCGCGGCGTTCGTGCTTCCGATCGGGGCGGTCGGCGCGGTCCCGGCAGCTCTGCTGACGAGAGACCTCAAGTTCCGGCCAACGGCCGCCCTCGAGTTCGTCGGCGCCGCGACGTCCAGCCTGTTGATCCTGACCCTCGCGCTCGCCGGGTGGGGGGTCTGGGCACTGGTGGCCGGGCTCCTCTTCTCCGCGCTCGTCCACGCCCTGGGAATGCTGGCCGTGACGAGATTCCGCATCCGCCCGCGGTTCGATTTCTCCGGCATCTCGAAGGAGCTGCGATTTGGCGCAACGATGGTCGCCAAGAGCGTCGTTTCGACGCTGGCGCAGAAGATCGACGTGGTGGTCGGCGGCAGGATGATGGGCGTCGATCTGGTGGGCGCCTATTCCGTCGGCGGAGACCTCGCCAAGACGCCGTCGCGCGCCCTGCTCCGCCCGATCACGCAGGTCACGTTCCCCGCTACCGCGCGCCTACAGGCCCATCGCGAGGGGATTCGGCAGATGTTCCTGGCGGGGTCGACTGCGGTGCTGTTCGTGCTGCTCCCCCTGTCGTGGGGCCTTTCGGCGATCGCCGACGAGCTGATCGCCCTCCTGCTGGGCGCCAAGTGGGCCGCCGCCGCCCCGGCCCTTGTCGTTCTCGGCCTAGCCGTCCCCCTGCGCTCGACCGCCCGTCTGCTCCAGACGACCCTCGACGGGATCGGCCGTGCGGACATCGCGCTCAAGAACTTGATCACGACGGCGCTCTGCCTGCCTCCCGTCATGGTCGTCGGCGCGACCTGGGGGGTTCTGGGGCTCTCCATCGGATGGGCGGTGGCGCACTTGCTCGCGATGATCGCGAACATGCGCCGCAGCCTGGACCTGGTCGGGGTGACGCGGGCCGAGCTGGCGAAGAGCTTGACGCCGGTGCTCGCGTCGGCCGCGGTCATGTACGGGACCGTCTTGTCGCTGAAATCGATCCTGCCACCCGACCTCCCGCTCGCCTTGCGGCTCGCGCTTCTGATAGTGGCCGGGGCAGCCGCCTATGCCGCCGCGAGTTTCCTCCTGAACCGCCGCGTACTGGTCAGCACCGTCCGCAGCGTATGGAGCTAGCGCGCCCGAGCTCCGGCGTTCCACCACTCGCGAACGGCCATGAGCCGGCGATAGATTTCCGGCTCGTAGCGCTTGAGCCCCCGCGTGCCGGTGACGGCGAGAACGAGCTCGACGACGGGCCGCCGGTTGTAGAACGGCCGCGGATCGAAGCAGATCGGGACGGTGTCCCGACTGCTGCAACAATCCAGCTCGGCCAGTGCGCGCAGACGATCGAGCTTTCCCTCGGCATAGCGATAGTCGATGAAGATAGTCGAGGCAGGCTTCCAGCCCAGTTCGCGCAGGCCCGCATCGAAAAACTCCCGCTGGCGAAAGGCGTCATCGGGCGGCGGTTTGCCGGGCGAAAGAACGCCGACGCGTGGCACCTTGCCCGCCTGCTGTGCCTCGGCGGCGAACGGCGCAGCGAGCATAGCGACGAGGAGAAATGCCGCTGCGCGCCGCTTCATTCGATCACCCGGTCAACGCGCAGGAGCCGAAATGACGGTGAAATCGTGACGTCCATCGCCTTTGCCGTTTTCAGATTGAGGACTACTTCGTACTTGCTCGGCTGCTCGATCGGCAGTTCCGCGGGCTTCGCTCCTCTCAGGATGCGGTCGACGTAGCTCGCGGCATAGCGCGCCACGTCCGCGACCGAGCCGTAGCCGATGAGGCCACCCGCTCCTTGCCTTTGGACACGCGGAGGACCGGGTTTTCCCGCACCCAGTGCCATTCGCGCACGGCCTCTGTGAAAGCTTTCGAGAGGGCTGCGAGATAGCGATTTGCGGTCGCGGGAACGCGATACCGAGGGACGGCTTTGGTACCGATGTTCTCGGCTAGCAGCGTGTCACGGCATTCGCCTATGAGCGCTGGCGTGACCCGTGAGAGCGCATACCCCCCGATCTGCTCTCGCCACCAACGCAGTTCCTGCGTTTGCTTGTCTTGCGAGAGCGGTTTGTTGCGCTCGAGCCTTTTCAGCCATCGATCGATCAGGTCGCTTACCGTATGGCGCTTCGACTCAGAGTTTGGGAAATGGCGTCCCTCGCGAATCGCCGCCTCGGTCTGCTGCGCCCAGATGTGAGCATCGTTCTTGCGCTTGAACGTCGCAGTCTCAGGCAGGTAACCGGAAAGCCGGACTTGCACGGTGTACGAAATTTCGCCAGTCCTAGCACTCTTCCGTTGTCGTATGTTGGCCATGATTGCGGCCATTGTGACAAGCGTGTGTCAGAACCAACAACCGGATCATTGAGATAACGCGTTACTGCAACCAACCGCTTGAGTGCTAAGACAGGTGTTGGTGGCCAAGGGCGGAATCGAACCACCGACACAAGGATTTTCAGTCCTCTGCTCTACCAACTGAGCTACTTGGCCGCCGGGTGGGATACGTCGGGGAGGCGCGAATTATAGCAAGCGCCTGCTACGCGGCCTCGCGTTGCGGTACCACAGGCAGACGAGGAAAGATCACCGTAAACACGCTGCCGCGATCGGCGGGGTTCGGACGCACTTGCACCGATGCCCGGTGCTGGGCGGCGATCGAGCGCACGATCGGCAGACCGAGTCCGGTACCGGGCACCTCGTTGCCGCCGGCGCGGTAGAAACGCTCGAAGATGAGCTCGCGATCAGGCTCGGCAATGCCGACGCCGTTGTCCTCGATCTCGACGCTAACCGCGTCGCGCGTCGAGTTGTCCACTGCCACGCGCGCCGTCACCCGGCCGCCTGGCGGCGTGTAGCGCACGGCATTGTCGACCAAGTTGTTCAGCAGCTCATGCAGGAGCAGGCGGCTTCCATCGACCATCGCCGGCCCCGGCGCACCCTCGAAGCCGAGATCGATGCGCTTGGCGAGCGCCTGCTCGACCCATTCCTGCGTCACTTCGCGCACCAGCGCATTCATGTCGACAGGCTCGAATTTTGGCGGAGTCTCGCTCTGCGAGCGCGCCAGCGAAAGGAGCTGCGAGATCATTCGCGTCGCGCGCTCCACGCTCGATCGGATGCGTTCGAGGCTCGCGCGCAGGTCAGCGGGATCCCTCTGCCGCAGCGCGAACTCGAGCTGGGTGCGCAGCCCAGCGAGCGGCGTGCGCATCTGATGAGCGGCGTCGGCGATAAAGCGCTCCTGCGCGCGCATCGTGGTCGACAGGCGCTCCATGACGCCGTTAAACGCCTCGATGAGCGGCGCCACTTCCTCGGGCACCTCGCGCACGTTAATAGGAGAAAGATCGCCCGAGCGGCGGCTCAGCAAGCGTTGGCGCAGGCGCTCAAGCGGCAGCGTGCCGCGTTGCAGGCCGAACCAGGCGAGAAGCGCGACCACCGGGAACAGGAAGAACTGGGGAATAATGATGCCGGCGATGATCTCGTTGGAAAGCCGCTTGCGCTTGTTCAGCGTCTCGCCCACCTGCACCACGACGCGGCGATGCGGCGCCTGCGGCTCAAACATAAACATGTATGCAACGCGCACCGGGTCGCCGTGCCACTCGGCGTCGCGGAAATACACGATATGCTGGGTTTCACCCTCCTCCGGGAAGATCTCCGCGAGGTCGCGGTCTCCCGCGAGGACCTCGCCGCGCGTGCCGCGCACCTGGAAATAAATCGTATCGAGCTCGTCGGTGCGCAGGAAGCTTGACGCTGCTGCGGGAAGTGCGAAGCGCGCGCCGCCCTTTCGCTCGCCGTTGAAGGTCACATGACGGCCGAGCGCATTCACCGAGTCGGCGAGCGCGCGGTCGTACGGGATATTGGAAATCGCATTTGCAATCCAGAATGTCACCACCACCGAAAGCGGCCACAAGATAATGAGCGGGGCGAGCAGCCAGTCGAGGATCTCGACCAGCAGGCTGAGTGGATTGTTAGCGGGAATCCGATTTTTCAAGGCTGTAGCCCAGCCCGCGCACGGTGACGATGCGCACGCCGCCGGGCTCGAGCTTCTTGCGCAGCCGGTGCACGTACACCTCGATCGCATTGGGCGACACTTCCTCGCCCCACTCGCACAGGTGCGAGACGAGCTGGTCCTTGGACACGAGCCGTCCGGCGCGGCTCAGGAAGATTTCGAGCAGGCTGACCTCGCGCGCCGAAAGCTCAAGTGACTCGCCGTTCAAGCGCGCGACACGGCCGACCTGGTCGTAAGTCAGGGCGCCGTGGCGCAGTAGCGTCGGGCCGCCAGCCATTCCGCGGCGCGTTAAGGCGCGCACGCGCGCCTCGAGCTCGGCAAGCTCGAATGGCTTGGCGAGGTAGTCGTCGGCGCCAGCGTCGAGGCCGCGCACCCGGTCGTTTACGCCGTCGAGCGCGGTGAGAATGAGGACGGGCACGCGCGAGTCACGCGAGCGCAGCCGCTTCAGCACGTCGAGCCCTGATTTCTTCGGCAGCCCGATATCGAGAATCAGCAGGTCAAAGTCATCGGTGTCCAGCGCCGTATCGGCCTCTACGCCGTTCTTGACCCAGTCTACCGCGTAGCCCGACTGCCGCAGCGTGCGAGTGACGCCGTCAGCTAGGATCGCGTCGTCCTCCGCGACTAGGATCCTCATGGTTTCAGTCTAGCAAAAGAAAAGGGCCCTTTCGGGCCCCTTTCCGACTGCTTTCCTCGTGAGGCGCGGACTTACATGTCCATGTCGCCCATGCCGCCCATGCCCGGCATGCCGTGCGAGTGGCCGCCTGCGCCCTTCTTCTCCTCGACCAGCTCCGCCACCATCGCGTCGGTGGTGAGCATCAGGCCGGCGACGGACGAAGCGTTCTGCAGCGCGAAGCGCACGACCTTGGTGGGATCGATCACGCCCTGCTGCACGAGATCGCCGTACTCCTCGGTCTGGGCGTTGAAGCCGAAGTTCGCCTTGTTTTCGAGCACCTTGTTCAGCACCACCGAAGGCTCGGCGCCGGCGTTGTCGACGATCATGCGCAGCGGCTCTTCGAGCGCGCGCATCACGATCTTGATGCCGCCTTCCTGGTCGTGGTTCTCCGCCTTGAGCTTGCCCTCGAGCGACTGCTTCGCGCGGATGAACGCCACGCCGCCGCCCGGGACGATGCCCTCTTCCACCGCGGCGCGGGTCGCGTGCAGCGCGTCCTCGACGCGCGCTTTCTTTTCCTTCATCTCGACCTCGGTGGCCGCGCCGACCTTGATCACCGCCACGCCGCCGGCGAGTTTCGCGACGCGCTCCTGCAGCTTCTCCTTGTCGTAGTCGCTGGTCGCCTCGTCGATCTGGACACGGATCTGCTTCACACGCCCTTCGATCGACTTCTTGTCGCCCGCGCCGTCGATGATGGTGGTGTTCTCCTTCGCCGATTCCACCTTCTTCGCGCGGCCGAGGTCCTTGAGGCTCGCGTTCTCCAGCTTCAGACCGAGCTCCTCGGAGATTACGGTGCCGCCGGCGAGAATTGCCATGTCTTCGAGCATCGCCTTGCGGCGGTCGCCGAATCCCGGCGCCTTGACGGCGACGGTCTTGAGGATGCCGCGGATGTTGTTCACCACCAGCGTCGCGAGCGCTTCGCCCTCCACTTCCTCGGCGATGATGAGCAGCGGCTTGCCGGCCTTGGCCACCTGCTCCAGGACAGGTAGGAGCTCGCGGATCGACGAGATTTTCTTGTCGTGCAGGAGGATGTAGGGATCCTCGAGCACTGCGATCTGCTTCTCAGGGTTGTTGATGAAGTACGGCGAGAGGTAGCCGCGATCGAACTGCATCCCCTCGACGAGGTCGAGCTCGTTCTGCAGCGACTTGCCGTCCTCGACCGTGATCACGCCTTCCTTGCCGACCTTGTCCATGGCGTCGGCGATGATCTTGCCGATGTCGGCATCCGCATTCGCGGAGATGGCGCCCACCTGAGCGATCTCCTTCGACGTGGTGCACGGCTTGGAGATCTTTTTCAGCTCCTCGACCACGGCGATGACCGCCTTGTCGATGCCGCGCTTGAGGTCCATCGGGTTCATCCCCGAGGCGACGAACTTCATGCCCTCGCGAACGATCGCCTGCGCGAGGACGGTGGCCGTGGTGGTGCCGTCGCCCGCGACGTCGGAGGTCTTGGAGGCGACTTCCTTCACCATCTGCGCGCCCATGTTCTCGAACTTGTCTTTGAGTTCGATCTCCTTCGCCACCGACACGCCGTCCTTGGTGACGGTCGGCGCACCGAACGAGCGCTCAAGCACGACGTTGCGGCCCTTCGGCCCCAGCGTCACTTTCACAGCGTCGGCCAGGATGTTCAGGCCATGAACCATCTTGGCGCGGGCGCCCTCGTGGAATCTCACTTCTTTTGCTGGCATTGGTACGTTCTCCTGATCTTGAACTCGTTGCTTGGCTAGGCGCCTTCGATTACGCCCATGATGTCCTCCTCGCGCATGACGAGGAGCTCATCGCCCTTCACCTTTACGGTCTGGCCGGAGTACTTCCCGAACAGCACGCGGTCACCCACTTTGACGTCGATTGGGATCAGCTTGCCGTTTTCGTCTTTCTTCCCTTTGCCGACGGCGACGATCTCGCCTTGGTCCGGCTTCTCGGCGGCGGTGTCGGGGATCACGATGCCCCCGGCGGACTTGCGTTCTTCCTCGATGCGCTTGACGATGACGCGGTCATGCAGCGGACGGATCTTCATCTCTAAGGCTCCCGTTTTCGAAATTTCGATGTATTACAATGACTTGGTTGAACCAAAGCCGGAAATCCCCCGGACTTAGCACTCGGTCCAGGTGAGTGCTAATAATAAAGGCCGTTGCCCGCATTTTCAAGAGTCTGGGGGTTTTGTTCGCTTCCCGTGGTAGCCGCCAACGACATGATGCGCAAGCGACTGCACCGCCAAGGCATCTAGGGGCAACGCCCACATCAAGACTGGGGTGCTTTCCGATGCGCTCGATCGCGGGCTACCTGCTGGGTCGCGCCAGATGCGCTGCTTCAGTAGGTGCGAACTTCGCCTAAAGCCCCAGCTCCCGCCACAGTGAATCCACGCGCCGCTTAACCGCCTCGTCCATGACGATCGGCCTGCCCCAGCGCCGGGCCGTTTCCGTCGGCCACTTGTTCGTCGCATCGATGCCCATTTTCGAGCCGAGACCCGAGACGGGACTAGCGAAGTCCAGGTAGTCGATCGGCGTGCGTTCGACCACAACGGAATCTCGGGCAGGGTCGACTCGGGTCGTCAGCGCCCAGATCACTTCCTTCCAGTCTCGTACGTCGACGTCGTCATCGCACACCACGATGAACTTCGTGTACATGAACTGGCGCAGGTAGCTCCAAACGCCGAACATCACGCGCTTGGCGTGACCCGGATACTGCTTCTTCATGCTTACAACCGCGAGCCGGTAGGAACAGCCTTCAGGCGGAAGATAGAAGTCGGCAATCTCCGGGAATTGCTTCTGCAGCAAGGGCACGAAAACCTCGTTGAGTGCCACGCCCAGCATGGCGGGCTCGTCAGGCGGCTTGCCGGTGTACGTCGAGTGGTACATGGGCGAGGACCGCATCGTCATGCGCTGCACGGTCATCACCGGGAAGCGTTCGATTTCGTTGTAGTAACCGGTATGGTCACCGTGGGGTCCCTCCACTGCCGTTTCCGAATCCCTGATGACGCCTTCCAAGATGATTTCCGCCGTCGCCGGCACCTCAAGGCTGCTGCCCAGGCACCGGACTAGCTCGGTGCGCGCGCCACGCAGCAGGCCGGCGAACTGGTACTCCGACAGTGCATCGGGAATCGGCGTGACCGCGGCGAGCATCGTCGCGGGGTCGGCGCCCAGCGCCACCGCCACAGGGAACGGCTCGTTTGACGATGCGACGTGATCACGAAAATCGAGCGCGCCGCCCCGATGAGCAAGCCAGCGCATGATCACGCGGTTGCGCCCGAGGACCTGCTGGCGATAGATGCCGAGGTTTTGACGCGGCTTTGCAGGACCGCGGGTCACGGTCAGGCCCCAGGTGATAAGCGGCCCCGCGTCCTGCGGCCAGCACGTCTGCACCGGCAGACGGCCGAGGTCGACCTCGTCTCCTTCAAGAACGACTCCTTGCGAAGGCGCCGTGGACACCACCTTGGGCGGCAGGTTGAGCAGCTGCTTCCAGACCGGGAACTTCTCCCAAAGGTCGCGCAGCCCCTTGGGCGGCTCCGGCTCGCGCAGGAAAGCGAGCATTTTTCCGACTTCGCGCAGCGCGCGTGTGTCGGCGACCCCCATCGCAGCGGCGATCCGGCGCACCGCACCGAACAAGTTGGCGAGCACCGGGATGTCGTGGCCCGCGGGACGCTCGAACAGCAGCGCCGGGCCGCCCGCGCGCAGCACGCGGTCGCAAATCTCTGTCATCTCGAGCCGCGGCGAGACCTCGGCCTGGATACGTTTCAGATCGCCCCGCGCCTCGAGCTGCGCGACGAATTGCCTCAAGTCCGAGTACTGCAATCAGCTCTCCTACTTCTTGAGCATTAGCCGCTCGCTCAGCGCCTCTGCGAAGTCGAGCAGCAAGCTGTCGCGCCCGCGCACCGGATATGTGCGCTCCGCCCCCGGCAGGCTTACGCGTAGCGTCGTCGTCCCCATCCATCCGAATACGCACAGGGCGCCGCCGCCGATGAGACAGGCGAGCGCGCCGACGGGCAGGAGACTCGAGAATGCCATCAGAAAACGGAAGAAGGCGTAAAGCGCCTTGCCGACCCCCAGGTCGCTCTTCGCCATGTCGGTCGCCGCATCGCTCGCGAACCGGTCGAGCGGTCCGCTAACGGTGAGCAGCAGCAGTGCTATCGCAACGAGGAAGATTCCCCAGCCGAGCTTGCGCCCGTCGCGGCGGAATGCAACGCTGACCGCCGTCATCGCCCGCAGCGGCAGTGTCTCCAGGTGCGTATCGCCACGGTGCACGAGGCACGTCGGATAAAGCGTCAGGTGCGTGCCGCGCAGCGTGCCGCTCGCAAACCCGAAGCGCGTAAGCGCAGGGCCGGTGTCGCTCATTGCAGCCCACAGAGAATGCCGACGAAAATCGCGGCGCCGACCCAATTGTTGTGCATGAACGCCTTGAATGCTCCTTCGCGGCTCCGGTCACGGATGAGCCGCCAATGGTGAATCATCATCGCCGCCGCAACCGCGAGGCCGACGTAATACGGCCAGCGAAGCCCGTGCATCAAGCCTACGGCGACAAGCAGCGCAAGCATGAGCGCATAGCTCGCCATGACGGCCGGTACCTCCCAAGGGCCGAGCGTGAGCGCGGAAGTGCGGATGTCGAGGCGCGCGTCGTCGTCGCGGTCGACCATCGCATACTCGGTGTCGTAGGCGAACGAATAGAACAGATTCGAAGCGAACAGTACCCAGCATTCGAGCGGCAGGCGCTCCTGAATCGCCGCATAGGCCATTGGAATTCCAAAACCGAAAGCGATGCCGAGGACCGCCTGCGGCAATGCGAAAAAACGTTTCGTGTACGGATAGGCCGCTGCAATCGCAAGCGCGATAAAAGACAGCAGGACCGCCAACCGGTTGAGGAACAGCACGAGCGCGAATGCGGCTGCGCACAGAACGGCGGCCACGGCAAGCGCCTCGCGCGGCTGAATCTCGCCCGTGGCGAGCGGGCGGGCGCGTGTGCGCTCGACATGGGGATCGAAACGCCGGTCGGCATAGTCGTTGAGCGCGCAGCCGGCCGAGCGCATGAGGACTGTGCCGACAAGGAAGATCAGCACGATGTCGGGTTGCGGCCTGCCCCCGGAGGCGAGCCATACCGCCCACAGAGTAGGCCAAAGCAGCAGCAGCGCGCCGATCGGCTTGTCCAAGCGGATCAGGCGCTCATACGCGTCGAGGCGCCTCGCAATAATCGCCAGATTCACGGTGAAAGCATAACTCACGCCTGTGTGAGCTCATGCCTCGCGCCAAGCCAGCGAGCCACGTGGGCGCGCGCCGCGCGCGGGTCAGCGTGGATGAGCTCGGGTGCAATCCGCACCGCCGCCTCGACCAGATTCTTGTCGCGTTCCAGGTCGGCATAGCGCAAGAGCGGCACGCCGCTCTGGCGCTCTCCGAGAAACTCGCCCGGGCCCCGCTGCTCCAGATCCCGGCGCGCGATCTCAAAGCCGTCGTCAGTCTCGAACATCGCCTTCAAGCGCTCGGTCGCATTGCCCTGCAGCTCGCCGAAGAGCAGGATGCAAACGCTTTCCCCCTGCTCTTTGCCTCCCGGCCGTCCGACCCGGCCGCGCAGCTGGTGCAGCTGCGAAAGGCCGAAGCGCTCAGCGCTCTCGATCACTATGAGCGAAGCGTTAGGCACGTCGACACCCACCTCGATCACCGTCGTGCACGCCAGCACCTGGATGGCGTTGCGCATGAAAGCCTGCATTACGGCGGCCTTTTCCTCCGGCGAAAGCCGTCCGTGCAGCAGCCCCACGCGCAGGCCGGACAATTCGGCCTTCAGGTTCTCGAACGTCTCGAATGCGGTGCGCAAGCCGGCTTTCGACTCTTCGATCACCGGGCATACCCAGTACGCCTGCTGACCCTCGGCGCACGCCTCGCGGACGCGCGCCAGAACTTCGGCTCTCCTTTTTTCGGAAAGCAGCTTCGTCGTGATAATGCGGCGGCCCGGCGGAAGCTCGTCGAGGGTCGAGACGTCGAGATCGGCGTAGAACGTCATGGCGAGCGTGCGCGGTATCGGCGTCGCGCTCATCATGAGTTGGTGCGGCACCAGCGTCGTCGATTTCTTGCGCAGCGCGAGCCGCTGCTCGACGCCGAACCGATGCTGCTCGTCCACGACAACGAGGCCGAGCTTGGAGAACTCGACGTCGTGCTGAATAAGCGCATGCGTGCCGATCAGCACCCGCGCTTGCAGCATCCGCTTCTTCTCGCTCTTGCTCATCCCGCCGCGCAGGTAGCCGAGGCGCACGCCCAGCGGCGCGAGCCACTCGTTGAACTTTCGCCAGTGCTGTTCGGACAGGATCTCGGTCGGCGCCATCACCGCGGCCTGGGCGCCCGAATCCACGGCCGCAAGGCAGGCGATCGCCGCGACGATGGTCTTGCCGCTGCCAACGTCGCCTTGCAGCAGCCGCTGCATGGGATGGGGCTCTCCCAAGTCGCCGAGGATGTCGTTCATCGCCCGGGTTTGCGCCGAGGTCAGCCGGAAGGACAGGGCGGACAGAAAGCTCTCCAGCAATGCGCCGTTCACCTTCAGTACGGGTGCATTGCGCGAGCGGCGCCGCCGGTAGGCGAAGCGCATTGAGAGCTGTTGCGCGAGGAGCTCATCGAACTTCATGCGCCGCCACGCGCCCGAAAGGTCGCTGTCAGGCCGCGGACGGTGAAGGAGGTCGATACTTGCGCGGAAATCGGGCAGGTTGAGACTTCGCCGCAGCGTTTCGGGCAGCGTATCGTCCAGCGGTTCGGTCTCCAGCGCCTCGAGCACGCGAGCGCGCAGTTCGGCTTGGCTCAAGCCAGCGGTCGTCGGATAGATCGGTGTCAGCGTCTGCGGCAGGGGCTCGCCCTTGTCGACGATGCGGTAGCGTGGGTGCGTCATTTCGGCGCCGAAAAAACCGCGGCGCACTTCACCGAATGCGCGAACCCGTAAGCGCGCCTGCGCCGCGCGGTCAAACTGCCGCAATTGACTGGGATAAAAGTTGAAAAAGCGCAGCACCAGCCCTTCGGCGTGGACCACGAGCTGCCGCCTGGGTCGGTACACAACTTGGGCCTTTTGCACTTCCGCTTCCACACTCACCGGCGTGCCCGCGGGCGCCGATTCGACCGGGGTGAGAACGGTTTCGTCCTCGTAGCGCAGCGGCAGGTGTCGCGCGAGGTCGGCCGGTGAGCGCAGCCCGAGCTTGCGGAGCTTTCTTTCGAGTGACGCCCTAATCAGCGTGCAAGATTGCGTCGATCTCGACCAGCGCGCCGCGTGGCAGCCCGGATACTCCAACGGCCGCACGCGCCGGATAGGGCTGGCGCACGTACTGCGCCATGATCTCGTTCACGCGTGCGAAATGCGCAAGGTCGGTGAGGTAGACCGTCATGCGCACCGCGTGGTCGAGGCTGAGTCCCGCCGCCGCGGCGATCGCCGCAAGGTTGCGGAACACGCGGTGTGTCTGCGCATCGATGCCTTCGACCATCTGCATCGTGGCCGGGTCGAGCCCAATCTGGCCCGACAGATACACTGTCGCTCCGCTCCTTGGGACTTTCACTGCTTGCGAATAGGTGCCGATGGCCTCGGGCGCGTCGCGCGTCTGGATCGGACTCTTCATGAGAGGTATCTTAGCCTAATGATTTCGCAGCTAGAAAAGCTGCTCGGGACGCCGCGCGACGGCGCGTTGCTGCGCTACTCGCTCGGGCTGGAGCACGCCAAGGTCGGCAACCGGGAGCGGGCGATCGAATACCTGCGCGACGCGGTCGCGCGCGATCCGCTTTATTCCGCAGCGTGGAAGATGCTGGGCAAGACTCTCACCGAGGTACACCAGATCGACGAAGCGCTCAGCGCTTACCGGCGAGGTATAGAAGCGGCGAAGCAGAAGGGCGATCGGCAGGCCGAAAAGGAAATGACGGTCTTTGCCCGAAAGTTGAAAAAGAGCAAGACCTAGAAACTAGGGGAACAGCCGAGCGAGAGCGTCGCGCAAGCCGGCGACGAAACACTCTTTGCCGACAAGCGCGTCGGCGCCGGCACCTCTTGCGGCGGCGGCGGCTTCCCGCGTATGGAAAAGCGTCATCGCGACCACGACCGGCGCACGCGGCTGGGCTTTCACGCGACGCACCATCTCTAGCCCGCGTATCGGATGCGAGCCCAGATCGAGGAGCAGCACGTCGGCTCCCGACGAATTGACCAGTGTCAGCGCCTGCGATGCTGTGGCGGACGTGCCCGCGAGTATGTAGCCAGGCAGATCGGATATGTAGCTCGCAGCGGCGGTGAGAAACGCCGGGCTGCTGTCGGCGATGGCGACACGGCGGGGGCGTTCTTCGGACATTGCAACCCACATTAGAACTCGAACTGCACCCGAGCCATAGGGATCTCTCCTAGCCGTCGTTGCCAATTTCCTGAGTAGACGGCAAAACCTTGTCAGCCCTCCGGCGGCACCAGTCCCGTGCGCAGGGCATATCGCACAAGCCCCGCCACGTCACGGATACCAAGCCGCTCCATGATCTGCGCGCGGTGCGTCTCCACGGTTTTCACCGAGAGGTTGAGCAGAAAGGCGATCTCCTTGGTGCTCTTGCCCCCGGCCACGAGCTTGAGCACCTCGCGCTGGCGCGCGGTGAGGACTTCGGGTGCCGCCTCGCCCCCGGTTCGGTGCATGTAGCCCTCGACGACCTGGCGCGAAACCGACGGGCTCAGCCAGCTCTCGCCGCGCATCACGCTGCGCAGCGCAAGCTCAAGCTCGCCAGTGGCGGCGTCCTTCAAGAGGTAGCCTACCGCGCCGGCGCGGAGCGCTTGGAGCACGTACTCCTCACCGGAGTGCATCGAGAGGATCACGACCCGTACGTCCGGGTAGCGATCGCGTATCCGCGCCGCGGCCTCGAGCCCGGTAATGCCTTTCATGGCGATATCCATCAGAACCACGTCCGGGCGCTGACGGTCGGCGAGCTCGAGCGCCTCCTCGCCGCTCGAAGCTTCGGCCACGACCTGCACTTCGCGCATCCCCTGCAGCAGCGAGTGAATACCCGCGCGCACCAGCGCGTGATCGTCGGCAAGAAGCACCCGGATCATCCGACAGCCCGCTCCTTCGCCGAAGGCAGCGGGAAGGTCGCGACCAGTACTGTCCCCTGCCCTGGGGCCGAGCGCAGCTCGAACGAGCCGCCCGCGAGCGCTATTCGCTCCTCCATTCCGATCAGGCCGAGGCTCGTTCCCTTCGCCGAGCGTTCGCGCACCGACTCCACATCAAAGCCACGGCCGTCATCGCGCACGGAGATCGCCACCCTGCCGCCGACGGTGAACAGGCGAACCCAGAGGTTGCGCGCGCGTGCATGACGCAGCACGTTGTTGATCGCTTCCTGCGCCACGCGAAAGCAAGCGGTCTCGGTGTCAGGGGCGAGATCCCGGGGCGCGTCCTGCGTCTCGAAGTGGGCCTGCAGGCCAGCAACGCGCGCCTGCCGGTCGAGAAGGGAGCGCACCGCGGCGGCGAGACCGAGGTCATCGAGCTGCGGAGGCCGCAGGCTGAGCGAGAGCTGGCGCACGCGCTCGAGGGTGTGCTGCACGGTGTCGACGCACTCATCTACGCGAGAACGCGCGGTCAACTCTCCGCCGCTGCGAGCGAGCGACTCGAGCTGCATTTTCAGCGCCGTGAGCGCCTGCCCGACGTCGTCATGCAGGTCGCGCGCGAGGCGCCTGCGCTCTTCCTCCTGCACCTCGAACAGCCGCCGTGACAGCGCGCGCAGCCGCTCGTGCGACACCTCTAGCTCGCGGTTCAGGCGCTCTAGCGTCTGCTGGGTGCGCAGGCGCTCGGTAATGTCGTTGATCTGGACCAGCCGGGCCGGGCGGCCGCGCCACGCGACCAGGTGGCCGACGCCGTCGATGTCGACCGGGTCGCCCGTCTTTTTCTGGTGCCGGAAGACGCCGTGGCGCACCGCGCCGCCTTCCCGGCTCACAAACTCGCGAAACAAAGCATCCTCCGCCGCGCCCCGGATGTCGAGCGCAGTCATCGCCAGAAACTCGTCGCGTGAGTACTCGTACAGGCGAAGAGCGGCGTCATTGACGGCGAGAAAGCGCAATGTCTGCGTGTCGACGACCCACATGGGCAAGGGGCTGCGCTCGAACAGCATCCGGTAGCGTCCCTCGTGCGGTTCGATCTTGTCGACCAGGCGCTGTAGCAGGGCTGCGATCAGGCGAAGCGGCGTCATTGAGCGGGAATGGTAACGCTGGCACGCGGTTTGCGGTGCCGGCGGGCATGGGTTCTTACACTTGCCCGGACCGCACAGGGTCGGCGCAGGCGGCGAAGCTCCGCTACGTAAACGACGCGACCCCC
>DASTPE010000061.1:0-25389 GCA_035762345.1 Burkholderiales bacterium | reverse complement strand
GGAGCGCTTCCTCGCGCAATGGCCGCCGGGGACCGACGCACACACTTCTTACTGGGAGCGCATCACCGGCGGCCCGCGCTACGAGGTCGCGCAAGCCCTGCGCCCGGCCACAGATCGTGCCGGCTGCGCGCGTACTGTGGCGGGTAGTCGATAGTTACCCCGAAGCGCTCGGCCGCGTGCCAGACCCAGCGTGGGTTGTCGAGAAACGCCCGCGCCATGGCGATCATGTCGGCCTTGCCGGAGGCAAGAATGTCCTCGGCCTGGTCGGGATCCGCAATCATCCCGACGGCCCTGGTGTTGATTCCGGTTTCGTTCTTCACTCGTTCTGCGAAACCCACTTGGTACCCCGGCGCCACGGGGATTTTGGCGTGTGGCACTGTCGCGCCGCTCGACACGCAGATGAAATCGAACCCGGCGCGCTTGAGCTCGCTCGCATAGGCGACCGCGTCATCGGGCTGCCAGCCGCCCTCGACCCAGTCGGTGGCGTTGATGCGCGCGCCGAGCGCCCGCTCGCTCGGCCACGTTTCGCGCACCGCGCGCGCCACCTCCAGCGGAAAGCGCATGCGGTCCTCTCCATAGGTATCTTTTCGTGTATTGCTCAGCGGAGACAGAAATTGATGCAGCAGATAGCCGTGCGCGGAATGTAGCTCGAGCACGTCAAAGCCGACGCGCTTGGCGCGCACCGCCGCCGCGGCGTAGGCATCAACCAGCTTCCTGATCTCTTCTCGCGATAGTTCATGCGGCGTGTGCCAGCCTTCGCCGAAGGGAATCGGCGAAGGCCCGACCGTGCGCCAGGGCGACTCGTCGAGCCCGAGCGGCCGGCCGCCGGCGAATGGCGGATGCGACGAAGCCTTGCGCCCGGCGTGCCCGAGCTGGATGGCGATCGGGTTTTTGGTGATGCCGCGGTAGATTTGCACCACGCGCGCCATCGCCGCCTCGTTGTGATCGCTATAGAGGCCGGTGCAGCCGTGGGTAATGCGCCCCTCGCGCGTGACGTTGGTCTTCTCGACCACGAACAGGCCCGCGCCGGAGCAGGCGAAGGTTCCGACGTGCACGGCATGCCAGTCGGTCATCGAGCCGTCGTCCGCCGAGTACTGGCACATCGGCGAGACGACAATACGGTTGGGCAGCGTGACCCCGCCGAGCTCGATGGGGGTGAAGAGCTTAGGGAGCCGCGACAGAAATGTTTCTTTCTTTGAAAGCTTTCCTCAGTGCAACGGCAAATGCGGCCGCTCCCGGCTGGTCCCCGTGCAGGCAAAGCGTGTCGGCTGCGACCGGCACGCGCTTGCCCGAAAGGCTCGTGACGTATCCCTCCTCGATCATCGCAAGCGCCTGCTTCACCGCTTTGCCCGCGTCCTCGATCATGCCGCCGGGCTTGTCGCGCGGCGCGAGCGTGCCGTCGTCGGAGTAGCCGCGGTCGGCGAACACTTCGCCGCATACGCGCACGCCCGCCCTCTTCGCGATTTCGTAGTTCTTGCTGTTCGAGAGCACGTAGAGCATCGCGCCCAGATCCTTCGCCGCATGCACCATCGCTTGCGACAGCGCCTCGTCGTTCGCCGCCATGTTGTAGAGCGCGCCATGGCACTTGATATGGTGCAACTTCGAGCCGGCCGCGCGCGCGAAAGCCTCCACTGCGCCCGCCTGGTAGACGACGAGGTCGTACATGTCCTGTGGCGAGATCTTCATCGCCCGGCGGCCGAAGCCCTGGAGGTCAGGCAGCGAGGGATGCGCGCCGATCGCGACCCCGTGGTCGAGAGCGAGGCGCACGGTCTTGCGAATCGTGGCAGGGTCGCCTCCGTGGAAGCCGCAGGCGATATTGGCCGAGCTGATGTGCGACATCACCTCCGCGTCGGCGCCCATCTTCCAGGCGCCGTAGCTTTCGCCCATGTCGCAGTTGAGGTCTATCTGTTTCATTTCCGCTGGTATTCCCAGGCAATGCCGCGCAGCGCCGACTCGAGCCTCGTACGCGCGTCGCGTCTGAGCTCGGCCGCCATCTCGAGGCTGCACTTCGCGAAGTGCAGCCTGCCTCCGGGCGCGAGCTGCGCGAGCCGCGCCACGTCGGCCGAAGCGATCTCGGCGATGCGCGGGTAACCGCCGGTGGTCTGGTGATCGGCCATGAGGGCAATCGGCACGCCGCTCGGCGGCACCTGCACCGAGCCGAGGCAGGTCGGCCCGGATAGTATCTCATCGCCTTGCGGCCGCCCGAGCGGCGGCCCGCTCAGGCGAAATCCCATGCGGTTGGATTCGGGTGCGACGCGCCACACCGTATCGAAGAACGCGCGCTGCGAGTTGGCATCGAAGCTCGAGAAGTGCTGGCCCTCGATCACGTGCACGAGGATCGGCTCGCGATCCGGCAGCGTAAGCGGCGGGGCAGACCACCGCACGGTTCCATCCCTGACTTTTTTCAAAGCAGAAAATCTGTCCACTGCCGCCGGATCGCGCAACGGCAGCACGTCGCCGTGCTTGAGCGCCCTGCCTTCATAGCCGCCGAACTGCCCCGGCAGGTAGGTGCTGCGGCTGCCAAGCACCGGGTCCACGGCGAACCCACCCGCAACTGCGATGTAGGCGCGCGCGCCACGCTTGGCGCGGCCAGCAACGTAGCGCGTCCCCGCGCGAGCGAGAACCGGCCGGTTGCGCGGGAAGCTCGTGTCGAACTCGGCGCCGCACACCGCAACGAGCGTGTCCTCCTCGAATACGAGCTCGGGGCCGATCACCGTGATCTCGAGCGCCGCCTCGTCGGCCGGGTTGCCGACAAGCGCGTTCGCCAGCGCGAGCGCAACCGGGTCCATCGCGCCGCCCGGGCAAAGGCCCACACGCTGGTAGCCATGCCGTCCGCGGTCCTGGACCGTGGTCAGCAGCCCCGGCCGGAGTACCCGGATGCTCACGCGCGTTTTGCCATCTGCATGAATTCGTCGCGGCTGATGGCTCGGAAGCGCACGCGGTCCCCGGGCCAGAGCAGGCTCGGCCGCGCGCGCTTCGCGTCGAACAACACCATCGGCGTGCGCCCTATCACGTTCCAGCCGCCCGAGATCGCGTACGGATAGACCACCGTTTGCTCGTTCGCGATGGCGACCGACCCCGCCGGCACGACGGCGCGCGGAGAGGCGCGGCGCGGCACCGCGAGCTTCGGATCGAGCCCGCCCATGTAGGCATGGCCGGGCGCGAACCCCATCATCAGCACGCGGTACTCGCCCGCGGCGTGGCGGCTCGCAACGCCCTCGAGCGCAAGCTCGGCGAGCTTCGCCACCTCGGCAAGGTCGAGGGCGAATTCCGGCTCGTAGCACACCGGCAGCTCAACCTCGCGCCCAGGCTCATCTTTCGTCGCGAGCGCCTGCTTGAGCGAATCGTTGACCAGCTCGAGCGCGGCTTCGAGCGGGTTGCCGGGAAACTCCGCGTTGTCTGGGTCGAAGTGCAGAGCCACCCCCCCGAGCGCCGGCACCACGTCGCGTACCCACGGCACCTTGCGCCGCAGAATGGCGAGCGCCAGCCGCTGCACAACGCTGTTCACCTCGAGATCGAGGGTGGTGCAGAACTCGACGTACGCCGCCGAATCACCGAGCGGAACTACACCCAACGGCCGTGCCTTAGCCAAGCAGCCCCCCGAAAGTCCTAATCGTTCGGGCCCTTAGGCACTGCAACGCCGATCATGCTGTCGCGGTTGACGAGGCCGGCGAGGCGCTCCTCACTCCAGTCCTCCGTACCCGCCGGACGCATGGGGAGGACCATATAGCGCATGTCCGCGGAGGAATCATGGACACGAACCTGGACATGTTCTGGAATCTTCAAGCCGAATTCGGCGAGGACGGCGCGCGGCTCACGCACCATGCGCGAGCGGTAGTTGCGCGACTTGTACCAGTCGGGCGGGATGCCGAGCAGCATGCGCGGGTAGCATGAGCAGAGAGTGCATACGATCGCGTTGTGCACTTCCGGCGTGTTCTCGACTACCACCAGCTTCAGCGCCGGGATGTCGAGCCCCAGCTCTTCACAAGCCTTGGTCCCGTTTTCCAATAACCTCTTGCGATAGTCAGAGTCTGTCCAGGCGCGGGCCACCACTTTCGCGCCGCGCTCCGGCGTGCGCTCGCGCATGTCCTCCACTTCCGCGTCGATCTGCTCGTTGGTCAGGATGCCCTTCTCCACCAACAGCTCGCGCAGGCTGATCTCCATCAGCTGGAAATACGAGAGCGGCCGGTATTTGCCCTGATCATTCATGCGGGGTCCAGCCAATGTTGGAAGATCTCCACTTCGACCACGTCGGACGGGTTGCCTGAATAGCCCGGCCAGACATCCTTTTGACGGAACCTGACTCTATAGAGCGGCTGAGCGGGCAGCCCCGTGCGCATTAGCGCTAGCTCCTCGGGATTGGGAAACGCGCCGCAGATGCGCTCGATCTCGCCCGTGCACCCGCGGATGTAGAACGGCGTGCGGATGTGGCCGGGCGGATAGGCTTTCAGCACTTTCACCCGGTCGCCCGGCTTGAACCTGGGAGCATTCATTTTCTGGTCTGAATTTCGGCCATCTTGCGCGCCAGCTCCTCGGTAGTGATCACACCGCGCGCGAGCAGACACTGCGCGAACGCGAAAATCCACTTCTCGTAATAGGTCATCGAGTCGTACATCTGCGGCGGCAGCGATTCGATAGCGCGGCGATGCTCGTCCATAGTCAGCAGCTTCTTCGGTCCCTTGATGCCCCACAGCAGCCACGCCAGCGCATCGATGCGCCGCTCCCATTCGGCGTAGTCGTGCTCGGTGCGCTCGACCTTGCCTGCCGGCTGCCCGCCCATGTCGTGGTGGCTGCGCTCGATCATGCAACCCACTCCGACACGGGTGCTTTCGCTTCGTGGAGTGGCTGGCAGACGATGTCGACCAAGGAGGGGCCATCATGCGAGATCGCGCTCTTCAGGATGAAGCCTAGTTTCCCCGGTTCGAATACCCGCCAGCTCTTTACGCCAAAAGCCTCGGCTACCTTGGCGTGATCCGTGAGCCCGAAGTCGACGGAAAAGTAGCGCCGCTCATAGCCCGCCTTCTGTCCCGCCTTGATCCAGCCGTAGACCGCGTTGGAGATCACGATGAAGGTGACTGGGAGCTTGAGGCGCACCGCAGTTTCGAGCTCGCCCACGCACATGCCGAAGCTGCCGTCGCCTATCACGGCCACCGTCTTCACCCGCGGCCGCGCCATGTGCGCGCCGATCGCCGCCGCGAGTGCATAGCCGAGCGCGCCGTGCGCGCGGTTGGAGAAGTACCGCCGACCGGTGCCCTTGACGACATAATAGGCGGAGAGATAGGGGCAAGGCGTGCCGGGGTCGGCGACCACGATTGCATCGCGATCGAGATTCTTCTGAAGTTCGGCCACGACCCGCTCGGGCTTGATCGGCTGGTCATCGGAGCGTGCGAGCGCTTCGAAGTTCTCGAATTTCGTCCGTTTGTGGTGATCTACGAACGAAAGGTCCGCTTCCCGCTTGTGGCCATGCAATGCGTCGATCAATGCCGAAATGCACAAGCGGGCATCGCCGATGAGAGGAACATCGACCTTGTAGTTGGTGCCCGGCACTGCGGGGTCGATGTCGATGTGGACGATCCTCGCCTTTCCCGCGTGCGGGTGGCGCCAGCGCTCGGTGGTGACCGAGCCCGCTCGGCAACCCACGAACACGATCAGATCTGCGGCATCGATGACCGCTCGCGTTTCCGGGGTACCGCCATTCGAGCCCACCACGCCCACCGAGTGCGCGCGGCGCTCGTCGATCGAGCCCTTGCCGCTGATGGTGGTGGCGACCGGTGCAGAAAGGTTTTCCGCCAAAGTCGCCAATTCAGCTTCGGCACCAGAAAGCACCACCCCGCCGCCACAGATGAATACGGGCTGCTTTGCCTTGCGCAGCAGCCTCACCGCAAGCTCGACCATAGCGGGGTCGGGCGCGACGCGGCGGGCAGGAAACGCACCTAGCGTGGGATCGGCCCACACGTCATTGCGCTCCACCGTTCCATTCTGCACATCGAACGGCAGCGCGATATGTGCCGCCCCGGGGCGGCCGGTGGTCATGGCCTCGAAGGCCTTGCGCATCACACGCGGGATGTCGGCCGAGCGGTCGAGCAGCGCGTTCCATTTCGTCAGCGGCTTCATCAAGGCGCGCTGGTCGAGCTCCGTCAGCGTGAATTTCCCCCGGGAGGAAACTGAAACATCGGTATTGATGGCCAGAACGGGGATCGAAGATTCGTTGGCCTCGACGAGCCCCGGAAGAATGTAGGTCGCGCCGCCGCCAGACGGACCCTCACACACGCCGACCTTGCCGCTCACGCGCGAATAGCCGTCCGCCATATACGCGGCATGCCGTTCATCCCGGGTCAGCACATGCCTGATGGACGCCGAGCGGGCGAGCGCGTCGTAGAGCGGCAGGCTGGTATCGCCGCACAACCCGAAGATCGTGTCGACGCCGTGGGCGCGCAGCATCTCGACCACAGCTTCCGCGCCAGTCAGGGCCGCGAGCTCTACGGGCTTGTTCACGCCCTTATATTAGGGCGCGCTGGCCGATTTCACCACGAGCTCGGGCCAGCAGCGCTCGCCCCGGTGGTCGTACCAGCGCTTGGTCTCGAGATCTAGGTTGGCGCAGATCGCGCCGTCGCCGAACGCGATGCCGTCGGCAAACGAGAAATGCATGAACGGGCCGTAGGCCGGAGACGACTCGCCGTACTCGTTCTCGAAATGCAACCGTACCAGCGTCGGCGCCGGACCGGCTTCCGCGAATGCCAGCTTTAGCGTCGAGTATGCTATCTGCACTCCCATGGACGTCGCCGAACGCCAGCGCCCGCCTCCGGGCGAGCTCTGTCTTGACCACCTTGCACACTTTGTGCCCGACCTCGACGCCGCGGCCGCGGTCTGGGAAAAACTCGGCTTTCGGGTTACGCCCATCTCGGTGCATCAGGTCTCCGGGAAACCCACCGGAACGTCCAACCGCTGCGTCATGTTCGAGGAAGGCTATATCGAGCTCCTTGCGCCTACTCGGGAGACTGCGCACGCGGGGCGGGTGCGCTCGCTCATGAAGCGCTACGACGGCGTACATCTCGCCTGCTTCGGCACGCCCGACGCCGCGGCCGAGCACGCGCGGCTCGCAGCGCACGACTTCGAGCCCGAGCCGGTCGTGAAGCTCGAGAGGAAACTTGAAACCGGCGCGGCGGTGCGCTTTAACGTCGTGTACGTGCCGCCGGGAAAGATGGCGGAGGGCCGGGTGCAGTATTGCGAGCATCTCACCCCGCAGCACGTCTGGCGCCAGGGCTTCGTCAACGCGCTTCGCCTGCGAAGCGTTTATGTCGTTGCGGACGATCCGGAGGAGGTTGCGGCGCGTTGGGCGCGCTTCGGCGGCTTGCTGCCGCGGCCGGAGGACGGCTTCGTCCGCCTGCATATGGCGCGCGGGCGCGTAGTCATAGGAAGCAAAGAGGCTCTTGCGGCGCTGTTCGGCAAAGTTCCACCGGCTCCAGCAATTGCGGGTTATGCACTTTCGTGCACCGACCCGGCGGCGTTCGCGAGGCGCTGCAGCAAGCTCGGACTGAAAGTGAGAGGCGACGTGGTCGCCCTGCCCGCCGCGCTCGGCGGGAGTTGGCTGCTAGAATCCGCCCGCAAGGAGGAGGATCTATGAGAATCGAGAAGCTTCTGCTGGGGGTGGCGCTCGCCCTCTCGGCGGCGGGCGCCGCCGCGCAGACGGTCAAGATCGGCTTCATCACGAGCTACTCCGGCCTGAACGGCAACCTCGGGCCATACATGGAGCGAGCGGTGCGCTTGTACATCAAGCAGCACGAAAAGGAGCTGCCGCCGGGTGTCAAGATCGAGCTCATCACGCGCGACGACACCGGTCCGAACCCCGACAAGGCGAAACAGCTCGCGCAGGAGCTCATCGTGCGCGACAAGGTGAACCTGCTCGCCGGCGTGATCTTCACGCCGAACGCGCTCGCGATCGCGCCGCTCGCCACCGAGGCGAAAGTGCCGTTCGTGATCATGAACGCGGGCACCTCGGTCATCAGCACGCGCTCGCCGTACATCGTGCGCACGTCTTTCACGCTGTGGCAGTCGAGCTATCCCCTCGGCACGTGGGCGTCGAAAAAATTCAAGACGGCTTACACGCTGGTCAGCGACTTCGGTCCCGGGCACGACGCCGAAACTGCATTCTCGCAGGCGTTCGAGGCGGGCGGCGGCAAGATCATCTCGAAGGTGCGCGTGCCCCTGCAGAACCCCGACTGGGCGGCCTACATGCAGCGCGTCAAGGACGCGAAGCCCGAGGCATTGATGGTCTTCATCCCGGCCGGCAAGACCGCGACCGCAGTGATGAAGAACTTCTCCGATCTCGGCCTCGACAAGGCCGGCATCAAGCTGATCGGGCCGGGTGACATCACGACCGACGAGGAGCTGCCGAACATGGGCGACGCGGCGCTCGGCGTCACCACCATGTTCCACTACTCCGCCGCCGCGGAGCGCCCGGCGAACAAGGCGTTCGTCGAAGCGTGGAAGAAGGAATATGGCGCGAACGAGACGCCGAACTTTCTCTCGGTCGGCTCGTGGGACGGTACCGCGATCATTTTCGAGGCGATCAAGCAGCAGAAAGGCAAGCTCGAGCCCGACAAGACGATGGAGATCTTCAAGAACTGGAAGAACCCGAACAGCCCGCGTGGCCCGATCTCGATCGACCCGGAGACGCGCGACATCGTCCAGCCCGAGTATTTGCGCGAAGTACGCAAGGTCGGCGGACAGCTCGCCAACGTCGAGCTCGAGACATTCGCGGCAGCGGTGAAGGACCCCTGGAAGGAGCTGCAGAAGTCCCAACCGCAGAAGAAGTAGGGCCTCAAAGCTGCAGGAGCTTTTTTCCTCTGTCGTAAGCGTCGCCTTCCACGGCGTCGCTTACGGCATGATCCTGTACGTCATCTCGGTCGGCCTGTCGGTGACGATGGGCCTGATGGGCTTCGTCAACCTCGCCCACGGCGTGTTCGCCATGGCCGGCGGCTTCATCCTCTCTACGGTGATGGGCCGCCTCGGCGTGCCGTTTCCCATCGCCTTGCTTCTCGCATTCGCTCTCGTCTCCATGGGAAGCATTGTGCTGGAACGGCTGCTGTACTCGCGGCTCTACACCGCGGGCGAGCTCGCGCAGGTGCTCTTCTGCATCGGCCTGATCTTCGCCTCGATGGCGATCGCGCGCCTCATCTACGGAGACCGGGCCGTGCCCGTGTTTCTCCCCGAGTATTTGCGCGGGCAGGTGCACGTGCTGGGAAGAGATTTTCCGACCTACCGGGTTTTCCTCATCGCTTTCAGCTCGGTGCTGATCTTCCTCCTGTGGTTCGGCGTAGAGCGCACGCGCTGGGGCGCGATGGTGCGCGCGGCGGTGGACAACCGCGCCATGGCGCAATCGATCGGCATCAACACGCGGCTCCTCTTCATGGCGACGTTCGCGCTCGGCAGCGGGCTCGCCGGGCTGGGCGGCGCGGTGGGCGCCGATATCCTTCCGGTGCTGTGGAGCTACCCGTTCGAGCATCTGGTCTACTTCCTCATCGTCGTCGCGGTCGGCGGGCTGGGCAGCCTGCGCGGCCCGTTCGTCGCCGCGCTTCTCATCGGCGTGGCGGATACGGCGTGCAAGTACTGGATTCCAGAGTTCGGCGCTTTCCTCGTCTATGCGGCCACCATAGGGACTCTTTTGTGGAGGCCGCAAGGGTTGTTTGGAGTCCGGGCATGACTCGATGAGCGGCTACAGCGCAAACCCGAGGATCCGCTGGACCGAGTGGCTGCCTTGGCTCGCGGCGCTCGCATTTTTCTTTCTCATGCCGGGTTACCTCTCGCTCGGCGCGCGGATTCTGATCTTCATCCTATTCGCTCTATCGCTCGATCTCATCCTCGGCTACGCCGGAATCGTCACGCTCGGCCACAGCGCTTTTTTCGGACTCGGCGCTTACACTGCGGGAGCGCTCGGCGCGCATACCGGCGTGACCGACCCGCTCGTGCAGCTCGTTGCCGCCGCGGCGCTCGCGGCCCTGCTCGGCCTCGCCACCGGCGCCCTGATCCTCCGTACCCGCGCACTGACGCTGCTTATGCTCACGCTCGCGATCACGGCAATCCTGCTCGAGATCGCCAACAAGTGGACCAGCATGACGGGCGGCGCCGACGGACTGTCCGGAGTGAAGGTGGACGAGATCCTGGGCCTGTTCCGCTTCGATCTCTATGGCAGGACCGCTTTCTTCTACTGCCTCCTGATGCTGTTCATCGGATGGTGGGTGGTGCGCCGCATTATCTATTCTCCATACGGGGCAATGCTCACCGGCATCCGCGAAAACGCCGCGCGCATGCACGCGATCGGCGCGCCGGTGTATTGGCGCCTGGTCCTCATTTACACCCTCTCGGCCACCATGGCAGGTATCGCCGGCGCGCTGCTCACGCAGGTGAACCAGTTCGTCGGGCTGAACGTCCTCGGACTCGAGCCTTCGGGCGATATCCTGGTCATGCTGATCCTCGGCGGCGTCGGCCGCCTCTATGGCGCGTTCGTCGGGCCCGTCGTCTACCTCATCGCGCAGGACTACCTCGCCAAGCAGTATCCCGAGTACTGGTATTTCGGCATCGGGCTCCTGTTGATCGCTGTGGTGCTCTTCGCGCGGGGCGGAATCCTCGGAATCCTCGATGTATTTCTTAGAAACAAGAAAGCTGTGTAAGACCTTCGGCGCGCTGACCGTCGCCGACAACATCGACTTCCGGCTCGAGCCCGGAGCGCGCCACGCGCTCATCGGGCCGAACGGCGCGGGCAAGACGACGTTCGTCAACATGCTTACCGGCAGGCTCGCGCCGTCGTCCGGGCAAATCCTGCTCGCCGGCGAGGACGTCACCCGCACGCCGCAATCGGCGCGCGTGCGCCGCGGCCTCGGGCGGACGTTCCAGATCACCACGCTCTTCCGCAACCTGTCCGTCCTTGACAACGTGGCGCTCGGCATCGCCGAGCGTGAGGGCACGGCGATGCGGATGTGGCGCCCGGCCTCGACGCACAAGGAGATCATCGAAGAGAGCCGCAGCCTGCTCGCGCGCCTCGGCTTGGCCGACGACGCCGGGACGCGCGTCGCCGACCTGCCCTACGGCAAGCAGCGGCTGGTGGAGATCGCCATCGCGCTCGGGCTGCGGCCCAAGGTGCTGCTCCTGGACGAGCCGGCGGCCGGAGTGCCTTCGCATGAAGCAGAAAAGATACTTAGGGTTCTTGAGACATTACCCTCAGACATCGCCGTCCTGATTATCGAGCACGACATGGACCTTGTGTTCCGATTCGCGCGGCGCATCACGGTGCTCGTGCAGGGCACGGTGCTCGTCGAAGGGCCGCCGACGGAAATCGCGCGCGACCCGCGCGTGCACCAGGTCTACCTCGGAGAACAGGGGCATGCTTAGTCTGTCGAAGGTGCGTGCGGGCTACGGCGACACGGTCGTGCTCGAGGACGTCGATCTCGAGCTGCCCGAGTGCGGCGCGCTGGCGGTGCTCGGGCGCAACGGCGTCGGCAAGACGACGCTGCTCGCCACCATCATGGGCCACACTACGTTTCACTCCGGGAAAATCACCTTCGACGGGAATCCGATCGTGCACCGCCCCGTTTACGAGCGCTCCAAGCTCGGAATCGGCTACGTGCCGCAGGAGCGGGAGATCTTCCCGTCGCTCTCGCTCGAGGAGAACCTGCTCGTCGCCGCACGCCCGGGACGCTGGAACCTCGCGCGCGTCTACGAGCTCTTCCCGAGGCTGGAGCAACGAAAAGCGGCGCGCGGCAACCAGCTTTCCGGTGGCGAGCAGCAGATGCTCGCGATCGGGCGCGCGCTCATGGGCAACCCGTCGCTCCTCCTCATGGACGAGCCGCTCGAGGGGCTTGCGCCGATCATCGTCGAGGCGCTTCTGATTTCTCTGAAGAGATTGGTTTCAGAAGATTCCCTCGCGGTGGTGCTGGTCGAGCAACACGCCAAGCTCGCGCTGGAGGTCACCCAGAGCGCGATCGTGCTGAACCGGGGGCGCGTCAGCTATTCTGGGCCGAGTGCCGAGCTGCTCGCGGATCCGCAGCGGCTGACCAGCCTGGTCGTGGCGCAATAGACCTTGCGCCCGCGACCATTGCAGTTGTCAGGCGCCGCCGCGAGTTTAAGCTATACAGGGCCGCGTCACCTCCCGGAGGAGGCTTGCCATGCTCTTGCTGCGTAACTCGCGCCCGCCATTCGCCGCCGCGCTGCTCCTCGCCGTTTCGCTCGCCGCCCACGCCGCTTCGATCGCGCCGGTCGCGGCGGAGAACGGCATGGTGGCCACCGCCCAGCACCATGCCACGAAGATAGGCGTGAATATTCTCAAGAAGGGCGGCAACGCGGTCGACGCCGCGGTTGCCGTGGGCTACGCGCTGGCGGTGGTGTACCCCGCGGCAGGCAATCTCGGCGGCGGCGGATTCATGACCATCCATTTCGCCGACGGGCGCAAGACCTTCCTCGACTTCCGGGAGAAGGCGCCGCTCGCGGCGACGCCGAACCTGTATCTCGACGCCAAGGGCAACGTCGTCAAGGGGCTCTCCACCAAGGGCCATCTCGCTGTAGGGGTGCCCGGGACAGTGCATGGCCTTGAGCACGCGCGCGGGAAGTACGGCACGATGTCGCGCGGGGCGCTCATCGCACCAGCGATCGCGCTTGCCGAGAAGGGCTTCGTGCTCGAGCAGGGCGACGCGGATATGTTTCGCGCCGCTGCCGCCGATCTGCGCAACGATCCCGCCTCGGCGCAGATTTTCCTGGTGAACGGCGAGCCGCCGGCGGCGGGCCACCGCTTGGTGCAGTCCGACCTTGCACGGACGTTGCGCGCCATCGCGCAGCGCGGCGCCGACGGGTTCTACAAGGGCGCGGTGGGCAAGGCGATCGTCGCCTCGAGCGCCGCCGGCAGGGGCATCATCGTCCAGGCCGACCTCGACCAGTACCGCACGCGCGAGCTGGCGCCGGTCGAGTGCAATTATCGCGGCTACGGCATCGTCTCGGCGCCACCGCCGAGCTCGGGCGGCGTGATCATCTGCGAGATTCTGCATGTGCTCGAAGGCTATCCGCTCAACGAGATCGGGTTCCGCTCCGCGCAGGCGGTGCACTACCAGATCGAGGCCATGCGCCACGCGTATCTGGACCGCAACACCTATCTCGGCGATCCGGACTTTGTGAAGAACCCGCTCGAGCGACTGCTCGACAAGGGCTACGCGGCGAAGATGCGCGCCGCCATCGATGCGCAAAAGGCGGGCGTTTCGAAGGACCTGAAGCCCGGCGTGCCGCCGCACGAAGGCAGCAACACCACGCACTACTCGATCATTGACCGACACGGCAACGCCGTCGCCGTCACCTACACGATCAACGACTGGTTCGGCGCGCGCGTCACCGCCGCGGGTACGGGCGTGCTGCTCAACAACGAAATGGACGACTTCACCATCAAGGCCGGCGTGCCCAACCTCTACGGCCTGGTGCAGGGTGAGGCGAACGCCATCGCCCCGGGCAAGCGGCCGCTCAGCTCGATGAGCCCGACCATCATGACGAAGGACGGAAAGCCGGTGCTGGTCGTCGGCACGCCCGGCGGCAGCCGCATCATCACCGTGGTGGTGCACACTATCCTGAACCTCGTCGATTACAGCATGAATCTGCAGGAGGCGGTCGACGCCCCGCGCTTCCATCAGCAGTGGCTGCCCGAGACGACGAATGTCGAGAACTTCGCGCTGAGTCCCGACACGCGCAAGATCCTCGAGGGCATGGGGCACAAGTTCACCGGTGCGCAGCCCGCGAACCACGTCTCGGCGATCCTGGTCGGCGCGCCCTCGCTCGGCGGCAAGCCCGTGGGCAGCAACCGCTTCTACGGCGCCAACGATCCCCGGCGCAACACCGGCCTAGCCCTGGGGTACTAGGCCGGCGTGGGCGCCGCGCGCGCCCAAGCCCTCCCAATTCACGCAGCGGCTCGCGGCGCTGGTCTTGACGGAGTGAGCCACTTGGTCATCAGCGAGCGGCCGTAGTCGGCAAAGCCGCGGCGCCTGTAAAGCTCAGCCGCACTTCCCCGGTGACGCTCGACCTCGAGGTGCAGCGCATTTACCCCGGCCTCGCAACAGTAGGCTTCGGCGATCTCGAGCGCCTCGCGCCCGAGCCCGCCTCCGCGTAGCCGTCCTGTTCGTAGTAGCCGCGCATCATCGCGACGATCGTGCTCACATCGCCCGCGAGCGCCGGGCGGAAAACCGTCACGCGGCCGCTCGCTGCCTCTTTCGCTCGGGACGCTCGCGCGCCCGCTGCAGGAACCACACGAGCGCCACGAGCGCGAGCGCGGGGATGTAAACCCAGTGCTCGGAGGGTCGGTCGCTTGGCACCTTGACCGCCGCGACCTTGAAGCCCTGCTCGAAGCCCGACTTCTTCGCCCGGCTGCCGAACTTCACCGCGCTCACCGTGACTTCGGGACCGAGTGCGGAAATCGTGAGGCCGGCCTCGGCAAGGCGCTTGCGGCCGTCGTCGGGCTTGCCGAGCTGCACCGCGACGGTTTTCTTCACGTCTTCGCCCTCGACGTTCGTGCCCTGGATCACCAGCACCAGGCGGTCACCCTCCGGCAGCTCGTTCGCCACCCTGAAGACCTCCTTCGCCGGCACCTCGGCGTACGGCGGGTACATCTGGTCCATGAAGAAGTCCGGCCGGAACAGCGCGAAAGTGGCGACGAGGAGCAGCACGATCTCCCACCACTTGCAGCGGGCGTAGAACCACGCCATGGTCGCGGCGGCAAAGATGCACGATGCCACCGTGGCCGCGAACGAGACGAGGACGACGTCCCACCATCCTCGAACGTCGATCATCAGCAGCATCGGGTTGTAGATGAAGACGAAGGGCAGGACCACGGTGCGCAGCGCGTAGACCGAGCCCTGGATGCCGGTCTCGATCGGGTCCTCGCCCGAGATCGCCGCCGCGGCGAAGGTCGCGAGGCCGACCGGCGGCGTGATGTCGCCCATGATGCCGAAGTAGAAGACGAAGAGGTGCACCGCGATGAGCGGGATGATGAGCCCGGACTGCGCTCCGAGCTCGACGATCACCGGCGCCATCAGCGTCGCCACCAGGATGTAGTTCGCGGTGGTCGGAACGCCCAGGCCGAGCACGAGGCACACGAACGCGGTGAAAAGCAGCATCAGTGTCACGTTCCCCATCGACACGACTTCGACGAAGTCGGTCATGCGCAGCCCGAGGCCGGTAAGCGTGATGCCGCCGACGATGATTCCAGCCGTGCCGGTGGCGATCGCGATCCCGATCATGCTGCGCGCGCCGTCGTTCAGGCCCTGCACGACTTCCCAGAGGCCCCGGTTGACTTCCGCGGATGTGACTTTCTTTTTCCTGAAGAACCGCGTCAGCGGCCGCTGCGTCACCATCAGCGCCATGAGCACCACGGTCGACCAGAAGGCCGATAGCGCGGGCGAAAGCTCCTCGATCATCAGGCACCAGATCAGCACGCCGATCGGGATGAGGAAATGCAGGCCGGCCTTCACCGTCGGCCAGGTCTCCGGCAGCACCGGGTTATTGACGTCGATGTCGGGCGGCAGGTCCGAGCACTTCGCCGCGACGTAAACCGTATAGACGTACAGCGCCACCAGCAGCAGCCCGAGGACCCATGGCGCAGCGGCGCCAAACGTGTACTTAGCTCCTTCGGCGATGAAGTAGATCACCGAGCACACGACGATGGTCCCCGAGATGCCGAGGCCCCAGGCGATCAGCTTCTGCTGCGCGGTCCGCCTGCGCGCCTGCGCCATCGGCTGCAGGCCGAGCTTGAGCGCTTCGAGATGCACGATGTAGAACAGCGCGATATACGAGATGGTTGCCGGCAGGAACGCGTGCTTGACGATCTCGGAGTACGGGATGCCGACGTACTCGACCATGAGGAACGCCGCCGCTCCCATCACCGGCGGCATGATCTGGCCGTTCACCGAGGAAGCGGTCTCGATGGCGCCCGCCTTCACCCCGCCGTAGCCCGCCTTCGTCATGAGCGGGATCGTGAAGATGCCGCCTGAAACCACGTTGGAAACCGACGACCCGGAGATCAGCCCGTTCAGGGCCGACGACACGACCGCCACCTTCGCCGGCCCGCCGCGCAGGTGACCGAGCAGCGCGAACGAGACCTGCATCATGTAATTGCCGGCGCCCGCGCGGTCGAGAAGCGCGCCGAACAGCACGAAGATGAAGATGTAGCCGACCGACACGCCGAGCGCGACGCCGAATACGCCTTCGGTCGTGAGCCACTGGTGCGAGAGCATGCGCTCGAGGGAGGCGCCCTTGTGCGCGATAACGTCGGGCAGGTAGCGCCCGAGCATGATGTAGGCAAGGAAGATGATCGCGAGGATCGTCATCGGCATGCCGACCGCGCGCCGTGTCGCCTCGAGCAGCAGCACGATGCCGACCGTAGCGACGATGATGTCCTGCAGGATCGGCCGCCCGGGGCGTGTCGCCAGCTCGTTGTAGAAGAGCAGGAAGTACGCGCCGGCGAACGCGGCGGCAAACGCGAGGATCCAGTCGAACCACGGGATGGTCTGCCGCTGGCTCTTCAGGAGCGGGAAGCAGAGGAAGGCGAGCAGCAGGCCGATGCCGAGGTGCAGCGACCGCGCCTCGGTATCGTTTAGGATCGCAAGGCCGAATTCGAAGGGCAACGGCGAGGCGTACCAGAGCTGGAACAGCGACCATGCGACCGCCACCGTGAAGATGAGCTTGCCCGCGATGCCGCTGGCGGCGCGCCCGCCGGTATCTGCATCGGCGACTAGCTGCTGCAGTTCCTCCGACGGCTTCCCGTCCTCGGCAACCACCCGCTTCGCCATGCGCGCCTCCTCCCCGGGGTCAGACCCCGAATTCCCTGTTGGGGTCTGACCCGAATTCGAATTCTTTACTTAACCCAGCCTTTCTCCTTGTAGTACTTGACCGCGCCGTCGTGCAGCGGCGCCGACAGGCCGTCCTTGATCATGTTCTTCGGATCGAGGTTGGCGAGCGCCGGATGCAGCTTCTTGAACTCGTCGAAGTTGTCGAACACGCCCTTCACCACCGCATAGATCGTGTCCGCCGGGACCTTGGAGGACGAAACGAACGTGGCGAGCACACCGTAGGTCTGCGTCGGCTGGTCGTTCCCCGGATACAGGCCGCCTGGGATCATGGCCTTGGCGTAGTAGGGCTTCTCCTTCACCAGCTTGTCGACCGCCGGGCCGGTGACCGGGACGAGCTTCGCGCCGCACACTGTGGTCGGGTCCTGGATATTGGCCGACGGATGGCCGACGAGATAGAAAAAGCCGTCGATCTTGCCGTCGCACAGCGCCGGGCCGTGCTCGTCGGCTTTCAGTTCCGAAGCGAGCGCGAAGTCCGAGATCTTCCAGCCCATGGCCGCGATCAGCTCGTCGAGCGAGGCGCGCGTCCCGGAGCCCGGGTTGCCGACATTGAAGCGCTTGCCCTTGAAGTCGGTGAAGCTCTTGATGTTCGCTTCCTTGCGCGCCACCACGGTCACCGGCTCGGGATGCAGCGCGAACACCGCGCGCAGCTCCTTGAACGGGCCGTCCTTCTGGAACTGCCCCGCGCCCTTGACGGCATTGAACTGCACGTCGGACTGCGCGACGCCCATGTCGAGCTCGCCCGCCTTGATTGTGTTCACGTTGAATACCGAGCCGCCGGTCGACTCAACCGAGCAGCGAATGTTGTGCTTGGCGCGGTCCTTGTTCACCAGGCGGCAGATCGCGCCGCCCGCCGCGTAGTACACGCCGGTGACGCCGCCGGTGCCGATGGTGATGAACTTCTGCTGCGCCTGGGCCGCAGGCGCGCCGATGAGTGCTGCCGCAACGGCGGCGAGCATGACGAGCGGTTTCATATCGTTTCCTCCTCCAGAGTGGCGATCGCGGTCCCTAGTTTATCCACAAGTTCGTCCAGCTGGGATTCATCCAGGATGAAGGGCGGCGCAAGCAGCACGTGGTCCCCCTGTACCCCATCGATCGCACCGCCCATCGGGTAGCACATGAGGCCAGTCTGCATCGCCTTGCGCTTGACACGAGCGTGCATGCGCAGCTTGGGGTCGAACGGCTTCTTGGTCGCGCGGTCCTCGACCAGCTCGACCCCCCAGAAGAGCCCGCGGCCGCGGATGTCGCCGACGTAAGGGTTTTCCTTGAAGTGATGACGAAGACGCGCCTCGAGCGCCTGCCCTAGAGGCTTGACCCGCGCGAGAACCCCATCGTCGTGCAACCGCCTCTGAACCGCGATCGCGCCGGCACAAGCGGCGGCATGGCCGATGTACGTATGCCCGTGCTGGAAGAACCCGCTGCCGCGCTGGATCGTGTCAGCGATCTCCTTCGAGACCATTAGCGCGCCGATGGGCTGATAGCCGGCGCCGAGGCCTTTGGCGATCGCCACCAGGTCGGGAACGATGCCTTCCTGCTCGAAAGTCCAGAGCGTCCCGCAGCGTCCCATACCGCACATCACCTCGTCGAGGATCAGCAGCACTCCGTAGCGGTCGCAGATTTCTCGCACGCGCTTGAAGTACCCGGGGACGGGCGGTACCGCACCGATCGTTGCTCCCGCTACGGTCTCGGCGACGAACGCGATGACGCTTTTCTCGCCGAGTCTTTGGATTTCCTGCTCGAGCTCCTTCGCCAGCCGTTCGCCGTAGGCGGTGTCGGTTTCCGAAGCACCCTTGCCTCGATACGCGTAGCAGGGCGAAACGTGCGTCGTCTTGATCAGCAGCGGCTCGAACTGCTTGCGCCGCCAAGCGTTGCCGCCGACCGCGAGCGCGCCGAGCGTGTTGCCGTGATACGACTGGCGGCGGCCGATGACGTGAGCGCGCTGCGGCTCGCATTTCTCGACGAAGTACTGGCGCGCGAGCTTGAGCGCCGCCTCGATCGCCTCCGAACCTCCGGACACAAAGTAGACCTTGTCGAGCGACTTGGGCGCACGCGCGATGAGCGCGTCGGCGAGCGCCTCCATTGGCTCGTTGCTGAAGAACGACGTATGCGCGAACGGCATCTTCTCCAGCTGTCGCTGGATCGCGGCAATCACCGCCGCGTCGGAGTGGCCAAGGCACGACACTGCGGCGCCCCCGGATGCGTCGAGATAGCGCTTGCCGTCGCGGTCGTAGAGGTAAGCGCCTTCGCCGCGCACCGCGATCGGGTACTTCAAACGGGGGTCGCGGTGGAAGACGTGAGTCACGACCCGTAACCATAGCATGTTGCGATGCGGGAGTTTCTCCCGCGTGGTTGATGCGGGTTGCCGCGCGGCGCAAGATCCTGCGCAAAGCGCAGGAGGCCCAATGACGTCGTTTACCGTGAATGGCAAACCGGTCACCGCAAAGTCGGAGGGAGACACGCCCCTGCTTTGGGTGATTCGTGACGAGCTCAAGCTCACCGGAACGAAATACGGCTGCGGCATCGCGCAGTGCGGCGCTTGCACCGTGCACGTGAACGGCAAGGCGGTGCGAGCATGTGTGACTCCCCTGGAAAGCGTTAAGGGCGCCCAGGTGTTGACCATCGAAGGGCTATCCCCGGATTCCTCGAATCCTCTGCAGAAGGCGTGGATCGCCGAGGAGGTGCCGCAGTGCGGCTACTGCCAGTCGGGCCAGATCATGAAGGCTGCGGAGCTGCTCCAGGCCAAGCCGAAGCCGACGCGCGCCGAGATCGTCAGCCACATGAACGGCAACATCTGCCGCTGCGGCACCTACCACCGCATCATCGCCGCGATCCAGCGCGCGTCGAAGGAGGCCTAACATGGACCGCAGAGATTTCTTCAAGGTAAGCGGCGGCCTCGCCTTTGCATTCACTTTCTCAGGCTTCTCGGAAGCCAATACCGCAAAACCGCTCAACGCCTGGGTGCGCATCGCGCCCGACGGAACGGTGACAATCCTCAGCACCGGCGCCGAGATGGGCCAGGGCTCGATGACTTCGCTGCCCCTCATCCTTGCCGACGAGATGGACGCCGACTGGTCGAAGGTGAAGATTGAATGGGCGCCCGCCGATCCCACGACCTACGGCTACACGTTCCAGAACTCCAAAGCGATGGCGATCGTCGGCAGCCGCGCGGTGATGCTCTACTACAACGACCTGCGGACCGCAGGCGCGCAGGTACGGAAGGTATTGCTTGCCAATGCCGCCGAGCATTGGAAAACGGATGTGAAGAACCTCAGGACCGAGCCCGGCTTCGTCGTCGATAGGAGCGGGAAGAAGCTGAGCTATGGCGAAATCGCGTCGTTTGCGAAAGTGCCCTCGCCACTGCCTGCAGTCAACAAGGAAGAGCTCAAAGACAAGAGTCAGTTCCGCTATATCGGCAAGCCGATGCCGCGGCGCGATACGCCGCTCAAGGTCAACGGCACGGCAAAGTACGCCATCGACGTCGACCTGCCGGGGATGGCGTACGCGACAGTGCGCCACTCGCCGGTTCACGGCGGAGCGCCGGAGAGCTGGAACGAAGCCAAGGTCAAGTCGATGAAGGGCGTGATCGGCACGGTAAGGCTGCCCGATGGCGTCGCGGTGCTAGCGGACAGCCTGCCGCACGCGTTGGCGGCTCGCCAGGCGCTCGAAGTGAAGTGGCAAAAAGGCGCAGCCGAGGGTTTCGATTCCGAGAAGAACCTGAATGAAACCTACGTCAAGGTTCACTCGGACCCCGACGCCAAGACGCAGACGCTCGACTCCAAGGGCGACGCGAAGAATGCTTTCGCCGGGGCGGCGAAAACCTACAAAGCGGAATACTTCAGCGACTATGGCTACCACGCGCAGATGGAACCGCTCAACGCGGTCGCGCGCTTCAATACCGCAGGCGACCACGTGGAGGTCTGGGAAGGCACGCAGGACCCGGGCAGCTCGCGCGCTGCAGTGGCACGGGCGCTCGGCTTCAGGCCGGAGCAGGTGACGCTGCACCAGTGCTACATGGGTGGCGGCTTCGGCCGCCGCTCGCTCGGCGATTACTCGGCCGAGGCGGCACGCCTCGCGCGCGAGGCGAAACGACCGGTGAAGCTCCTCTGGACGCGCGAGGAGGACCTCGGCTACGGCATGTTTCGGCCGCAGGCGTTTCAGTGTCTGCAGGCGGCGCTGGACAAGGACGGCAAGGTGAGCGGCTGGACGCACTGCGTGGTGGGCGACGGCGGCGCGCTGCTGCAGACGGGGATCCGCATCCCCTACTACCAGGTGCCGAACCAGCACATCGAGTCGCGCGGCGTATCTCACGGCATCCGCCTGAAGCACTGGCGCGCGGTTGGGCACGTGTTCAACGTCTACGCGATCGAATCGTTCGTCGACGAGATGGCGGCTGCCGAAAGTATGGATCCGATCGATTTCAGGCTCCAGAAAATGTCGATCACTCCGCGGGCCCGCGCGTTGTTCGAAAAAGCGGCACAGATGTCGGACTGGAAAGCGCCGCGCCCGCAGGGCCGCGCGCTCGGGGTCTCGATCAGCGAGCGCTCGGGCTCGCTCGGCGCGGGCGTGGCCGAGATCTCGCTCGACCGCGCTTCGGGCAAGATCCGGGTGCACGGGACGTGGCTCGCCGTGGACGGCGGCCTAGTTGTGCAGCCCGAGATGGCGCGCGCGAACATCGAAAGCGGCATCCTCTACGGCCTGTCGAGCGTGCTGCACGAGCGCGTGACGGTGAAGGAAGGCGTAGTGCAACAGACCAACTTCCACGACTATCACCTCTTGCGCATGGCGGACGTTCCCGAGACGATGGAGGTGGCCTTCGTGGACCGCCCCGACGAGCGCCCGACCGGCCTGGGCGAGATCGGCAACCCGTGGGTCGCGGCGGCGGTCGCGAACGCGTTCTACAAGCTTGCGGGCAAGCGGCTGTACCATATGCCGTTCACGCCCGAACGGGTACAACAAGCGCTGAAAGCCTAGGAGGAGGAAAGATGAGGAAGCTGCTCGCCATATCGGCCGCGCTGGTCTTGACGACCGGAACGGCCTTCGCTCAGACCAAGATCAAGTACGCCCTCGGCGACGTGATCGGCATCGACGACCTGATCCTGCTCGTCGCTTCCCAGCGCGCCAAGAAGCGCGGCGTGGAAGTCGAGGTGACCTCGTTCAAGAACGAGGAGATCGCTACGCAAGCGGTGATCAACGGCCAGGCCGACATCGGCCAGGGCACGCCTTACGCCGCGATCGAGAAAGTGAACGTGCCGGTGCGCTTCATCGTGCAGCTGTGGTCGCTACAGTTCTTCCCGGTGGTCAACAACGAGTTCTACAAGACCTGGAAGGACCTCGACGGTCAGGAGATTGCCGTGCAGGGCCGCGGTACCGGTACCGAGGCCATCATGCTGCTCATGGCGAAGACCCACGGCATCAAGTACAAGAACGTGAGCTACGTGCCGGGCTCGAATGTGCGCGCGCTCGCGCTCATCAAAGGCAACATCCGCGCGTCGATCCTGGACGCGACCAACAAGAACTTCCTGATGCGCGAGGCCCCGGGCAAGTTCACCATTCTGCCGCTCGGTCAGGTCAAGGCGAGCGACGAGTCGCTGTTCGCGCGCCTGGACTGGCTGCAAAAGAACGAGCGGGCGGTCTCGGTGTTCCTCGAAGAGCTCGTGCGCGTGAATCGCGAGATCAACAAGGACCCGAACTCGATAGTCGCCGCGCGCAAGGATCTGGGGCTTCTCAAGGACCTGCCCGCCAAGCTGGAGGGCGACATCCTGCCGTACTTCAAGGACGGCGTGGCCGACGGCATCTTCCCGAACGACGGCGGCGGCGAGAACGCGGCAAAGAACGACATCGAGTTCTACGCGCTCTCGGGCGCGATCAAGAAAGAGAACCCGAAGGCGGAGGACTACTGGTACTTCGCGCCGCTGAAGGCGGCGCTGTCCAGGCTCAAGTAAGACTTTGAAAGGCATCTCCGGCCAGCGCGCCTGGCAGCTGGCCTCGTTCGCCTTCTTCTTTGGAGTTTGGGAGCTCGCTGGCCGCTGGCCGGTGAGCGCCGCTTTTCCGCCAGCCACCCAAACCACTGCCGCCCTTTGGCAAATGATTGTCGATGGGTCTCTGGGGAAAGCCTATCTCATCACGCTGGAGCCGCTCCTGATCGGCATTGCGTTGTGCGGAGCGGTCGGCATCGCCTTCGGCATCGGCATGGGCCTCTCGCGCTCGGTGGAATGGCTGTCGCTGCCGATCTTCATCATCCTGCAGGCGGCGCCGATGGCGGCGATCATCCCGCTCATCACCTACATGTACGGCATCGGCCTTACCTCCAAGGTACTCGCCGTGATCATGCTCGCCGCGCCGGTGATCGTGATGAATTCCTACAAGGGCATCCGCAACACGCACCCGTCGCTCCTGCAGATGTGCCGCTCCTTCCAGGGCACGTGGCGCCAGGCGGTGATGAAGATCGTGCTGCCCAGTGCCGCGGGACTGATCTTCACCGGCCTGCGCCTGGGCCTCGCGATGGGCTTCATCGGCATCGTGATCGCGGAGCTCCTGATCACGCCGACCGGCATAGGCGACCTCATCACGTACAACAGCTCGGTCGCCGATTATCCGAAGATGTTCGCCGCGATCGCATCGATCGTCGCGGTTGCCGCCGTCTCGCTCTACCTCCTGCAGCGGCTCGAGAACCGGCTCTTTCCCCGTGAGTGAAGTCGAGGTCAAGGGCGTCGGCAAGGTATACGACAACGGGCTCGAGGCGCTGAGGGACGTGAACCTCAGCTTCCCCAAGGGCCAGCTCTCGACGCTGCTCGGCCCGAGCGGGTGCGGCAAGACCACGCTCCTCAAGATCATTGCCGGCCTTATCCCGCGCAATGCCGGAAACGTTCTGGTCAAGGGAAAACCCGTGCACGGCCCCGGACCGGAGCGCGCTTTCGTATTCCAGGATTTCGCGCTCCTGCCCTGGGCGGATGTGCTGAGGAACGTCGGCTTCGGGCTTGAGCTGCGCGGCGTAACGCGGCCCGAGCGTGAGGAAGTGGCGCGCAAGTACATCGCCGAAGTCGGCCTCAAGGGCTTCGAGAACCGCTACCCGAACCAGCTCTCCGGCGGCATGCGCCAGCGGGTGGGGCTCGCGCGCGCGCTCACGGTGGACGCGGACATCGTTCTCATGGACGAGCCGTTCTCGTCGGTCGACGAGCAGACGCGGCGCAAGTTCCAGGAAGACCTGCTCGACCTGCTGCGCCATCACCAGAAGACCGTGATCTTCGTGACGCACAGCATCGAGGAGGCGGCTTACCTTTCGGACCAGATCGCGCTGCTCTCGCCGCGCCCGGGCACGGTGTCGAAGATCGTGCGCCCCGAGGTCGACCGCTCGAAGAGCGCCGACGAAATCCGTCGCGACCGCAATTATCTCGACACGGTCGACGAGATCTGGGGCATCCTGAGACAGTACGTATGAAGATGCTTGCTTCTTTGGTCTTGTGGTTCCTGTTCTGGGAAGCGGTCGGCCGCGCAAAGCTCTCGACCATCGTGCCGCCCTTCACCTCGGTAGTCGAGGCAGGCATTGAACTCGTGCCGAGCGCGAAGTTCCAGCATGCAGCGATCATCTCGCTACGCTCGTTCGCGCTCGGCATGGGGCTCGCCCTGGCGGTCGGCATCCCGCTCGGCATCGCGATGGCGCGTGTCAAGAGCATCGGCCGCATCCTGGGGATGTGGGTGAACATCTTCGTAAGTGCGCCGATTTCGGCCCTCGTGCCCATCCTGATGGCGGTGCTGGGCATCGGGGAAACCACGGTGGTGGTCACGGTGTTTCTGTTCGCCGTCTTCGTGATCATCCTCGATACCCAGGTCGGTATCGCCCACGCCGACCGCTCGCTCGTCGAGATGGCGCGCTCCTTCGGCGCAAGCCGCGGCCAGCTCTACACGAAGGTCTTGCTTTTGAGCGCCCTGCCGGAAATTCTGGCCGGTGTCCGCCTGGGCGCGATCCGCGGCGTAAAGGGCGTGGTGATCGGCCAGCTGCTGGTCGCGATCATCGGCGTGGGAGAGCTGTTCGAGGTCTATTCCAACAACTTCCTGATGGAAGAGTTCTGGGCGCTGGTGCTGATCGTGTTCCTCTTCGCCTTCGCGGTGTCCGAGGCCATCGCCTACCTCGAGCGCCGGGTCGAGTACTACGCCGCGAGCCGCTAGCCCGAATAAGCGCAACGCCATGTCGGAAGGCAAAGCGAGCGGCCCGTTTTCCCGGATTCTGGTCGCCGTGGCGATTGCGCTTCTCGTCGGCCACACCGCGCCCTGGTGATGGGATGAGCTCGGCTGGCCGAGCCTCGGGCCGTCGACAAGCTCTTCGGCGCGCCTTCGTTGCAGATGAAGTCGAAGGACGTGACCTGCTATCCGGTCGGCACCGGTCAGCGCGACTGCCAGTTTGCCCATGCTGCGGGCGATCTCGTGTTCCGAGTGCTCGAGACCGACCAGGGCTGGCGCGTGCAGAACGTCGAGTACTAGAGCGTCAAGCCTTAACTGGCGCAATACTCCCGCGATAGGTTAC
>DASTPE010000060.1:0-15489 GCA_035762345.1 Burkholderiales bacterium | reverse complement strand
ATCTCCAACGCGGCATTGTCGCAAACCGGCGACACGGAACGAAAAAGGGACGACCCGGGGGTCGTCCCTTTGACACGGTCGGCGCACGGTTGCGCGCGGCAACCGGGCCGGTCGGTGCATCACAGGCTGTAGTACATGTCGAACTCGACCGGGTGCGTGGTCATGCGGAAGCGCGTGACCTCGTCCATCTTGAGCGCGATGTACGACTCGATGAAGTCCTCGTCGAACACGCCGCCCTTGGTGAGGAAGGCGTGATCCTTCTCGAGAGCCGCGCAGGCCTCGTCGAGCGACGAGCACACCTGCGGCACCTTCGCCGCTTCTTCCGGCGGCAGGTGATACATGTCCTTGTCGATCGGTTCGCCGGGATGGATCTTGTTCTGCACCCCGTCCAGCCCCGCCATGAGCATTGCGGAGAACGCCAGATACGGGTTCGTGGTCGGATCGGGGAAACGCACCTCCACGCGGCGTCCGTTGGGGCTCGACACGTACGGGATTCGGCAGGCGGCGGAGCGGTTGCGCGCCGAGTAGGCGAGATTGATCGGTGCCTCAAACCCCGGCACCAGGCGCTTGTACGAGTTGGTGCCCGGGTTGGTGATCGCGTTGAGCGACTTCGCGTGCTTGATGATTCCGCCGATGTAATACAGCGCGAAGTCAGAGAGGCCCGCGTAGCCGTTGCCCGCGAAGAGGTTCTTGCCACCCTTCCAGATCGACTGGTGGCAGTGCATGCCCGAGCCGTTGTCGCCGACCACGGGCTTGGGCATGAAGGTCGCCGTCTTGCCGTAGGACGCGGCCGTGTTCCACACCGTGTACTTCAGGATCTGCATCCAGTCGGCGCGCTGTACGAGCGGCGCGAAGCGCGTGCCGATCTCGTTCTGGCCCATTGCGCCGACTTCGTGATGGTGTACCTCGCACTCCACGCCTTGCTGCTCGAGCGCGAGCACCATCGCGTTTCGGATGTCGGCGAGGGTGTCGGTCGGCGGCACCGGAAAGTAGCCGCCTTTCACCGGAGCGCGGTGTCCCATGTTGCCCGACTCGTACTCGATGCCGGAGGACCAAGGCGCCTCCTCGGATTTGATCTTCACGAAACAACCCGACATGTCGATGTTCCAGGTAACGCCGTCGAAGATGAAGAACTCGGGCTCCGGACCGAAGTAGGCCACGTCACCAAGGCCGGTCTGCTTGAGATAGGCCTCGGCCTTCTTCGCAATCGAGCGCGGGTCGCGGTCGTAAGGCTTGCCGTCCATGGGCTCGTACACATCGCAGGTGATGTTGAGCACCGGCTCGTCGGTGAACGGGTCCATGCGCGCGCTAGAGGGGTCGGGCATGAGCAGCATGTCGGAGGCCTGGATGCCTTTCCAGCCGGCGATCGAAGAGCCGTCGAAGGCATGGCCGGACTCGAACTTGTCCTTGGTGAAGTACTTGACGGGGACGCCGACGTGCTGCTCCTTGCCGCGGGTATCGGTGAAGCGGAGGTCGACGAACTTCACCTCCTTGTCCTTGATCAACTTCAATACATCATCGGGCGTCATCGCCATCTTTGAGGTCTCCCGGTTAGAGTGTTCGTAGGTAGCGCGGCGGTTCAGCACATTCCATGCCAAACACCGCTGCTGATTCCTGGGGCATTTTACTGATCCCGGGCGCACTGAATAGGGGCATCAACTCGCCCGGATGCACAATGAGAGGGCGCCATGGAAGACATCAAGAGGATGGCCCAAGAGCGCGGGAGGAAGATGGGCCTGACGTACGCCGGAGCCCTGCTTCCGGCTGAAGCGCATGAGCTCATGAAGGGCGGGGCAAGCCTCGTTGACGTGCGTACCAAGCCGGAGCTGTTGTATGTCGGCCGCGTCCCTGGTGCTCTCGCCGTCGAATGGCAGGTCTATCCCGGCAACCGTCCCAACCCCGAATTCCTGGCTGAGCTCGCAGCCGCTGTTCCGAAGGACCAGCCCGTCATGTTCATGTGCCGCTCCGGAGCTCGCTCGCACTCCGCCGCCGAAGCCGCGCATCGCGCTGGCTGGCAAGAGGCCTACAACGTGCTCGAAGGCTTCGAGGGCGACAAGGACGGCGAGCAACACCGCAGCACCGTCGGCGGCTGGCGCAAGGCGCGACTACCGTGGATCCAAGGTTAGTTAATCGAATTCGGGGTCAGGGTCGAGATTCAGTTTTCACGTACGTAAAAACGAATCTCGACCCTGAAAATCATTAGCCGGCCTCCCACCGCCTGTTGAGGGCGGTGGGGTTACAGTGAGTTTGCGGACTTACTTAACCCAACGAGGAGGCCGGAATGAGATGGTATAGCGGGATCGATCTGCACTCGAATAACAGCCTGGTGGTGGTGATCGACGAGGCCGATCGCGTCGTGTATCGACGTCGCTTACCGAACGAGCTGAGCAAGGTGCTGGAGGCGCTCGCGGTTTATCGGGGCGAGCTTGCCGGCGTAGCGGTCGAGTCGACCTACAACTGGTACTGGCTGGTCGACGGGCTGCAGGCGGCGGGTTACACGGTGCACCTGGCCAACACGGCCAAGTTGAAGCGCTACGACGGGCTCAAGCACGCGGGCGACGACACCGATGCGTTGCAGCTTGCGCACTTGCTTCGCCTGGGAATTCTGCCGACGGGCTACATCTACCCGAAGGAGGAGCGGGCGCTGCGCGACCTTGGGCGCCGGCGTATGCAGCTTGTGCGCAGCCGCACCGTGCAGGTCTTGGCGGTGGAGAACGTGCAGGCGCGCGAGACCGGAGAGCGCATGAGCGGCAGGCAGGTCAAGCGCCTAAGCGCTCGCGCGGTCGAGGAGCTGGGGCTATTGCCCGAGGTAGCACTGGGGATGAGGGCCAATGTTGCCGTGATCGGGACTTTGAATACCGAGATCTCGCGCCTCGAGAAGCATCTTGCGCAAAGTTTGCGCGCGCGTTCCGATTACCGGCTGCTCACGACGGTGCCGGGTATCTGGCACACGCTCGCGCCCGTGATCCTGCTCGAGACCGGGGCGATCGGGCGCTTCGCCGCAGTCGGTGATTACGCCTCCTATGCGCGTTGTGTCGACAGTGTGCGCATCTCCAACGATAGGAAAAAGGGCGAAGGCAACCGCCGCAACGGCAACAAGTACCTCGCCTGGGCCTACATCGAGGCGGCCAACATGGCGCGGCGCTGGTGCACGGAAGCCAAGCGCTTCTACGAGCGCAAGCGGGCGCGAACCAACCGCATCGTGGCCACCAAGGCGCTCGCGCACAAGCTGGCGCGCGCCTGCTACCACGTGCTCAGGAACGCCGAGCCCTTCGACGTGAAACGCTGCTTCGGCTAACGCATGGTGAAGCGCGGCGAGCCAGGATTCGGGGTTGGCTTTAAGCCAAGAGCTCTGAATGGACGCCGCGCTTCACCGTTCGAGTTCATCGAATCGGCATCGCCCGCGCCGCGAGCCACCTCGGGGATTGGCGCCGACTCAATCGGCAGCCACAGCTCTGTGCAGCACCGGTTTCTGGACATGGCGCGGTACCAACGTTCTTCTGGGGCGGCACGGGCCGCCAGGGCGGGCGCACGCTTTACCGCGCACCAGCTTGAACCCGATGGGTGACTGGCGCGATTCCGATCGCAGCCAACGAAGCGAAGAACCGGGCGCGATTGCCCGTCGATGAAGGAGTTACCAACATCGTGCACAGCGCGAGGCGCCGGCTCGCCCTATTGCTTACGGCCGGCTAATGGGTGACCCCGAATTCCCGCTAAATGACGCGGTTGACGGTGAACACCGCCTCGACCGGCTTGGCCGCTGCCTTGCGCTTGATGCTCACGCGCACGACGTAGCTGCCCGACCACCCGAAGTCGAAGACCTCGCTGTAGTCGGGGTAGCCGCCCGTCATCATCGGCAGCGCGGGCTTCTTCTGCACGGCGCCCTTCGGGTTTTTAACCTCGATACTGACGTCGGCGTCGCCGATGCGCGCGCCGCCTTTCTGCTCGGCAAGGCTCACCACCAGGTGCTCCATGCCGCTTCCGTGCCCGCCCTTGTGCACGCCGTGCTGCGCGTCCGCGTGCTCCGCGGCGATGGCGGAGATAATGCCGATGTTGACCACAATCCCGCCGACCGTTTTCATCTGCTGCGCGGCAGCGGGTAGCGCGACTAGGGCGGCGCCGAGCGCGGCCGCGGCGAGCGTCCTGGAGATGCCGGTAATATTCATGGCGTCCTCCTTTGGCCTTCAGCTTGCTCCGAGCCCAGCGGCGCGGCTTGACGCAAGTCAAGCATGGCGAGGCATTTTCCCAACAGAGGCACCATTCCCTCACGGAAGGTGGTGAAGAGCACGATCAGCGGCACGCCGTAGACCAGGACGTTGAGCTGGCCGAATGGCCGCACCAGCTCTTCGAGCAGCGCGAAGGCGATAGCGCCGATCACCGGGCCGAGGCGCGTGCGCATTCCGCCCAGGAGGAGCGCGATCAGCACCGGGATGTCGATCCCCACGAACGAAAACACGCTCGGGCTGACGATGCCGTTGTAGAAGGCGTAGAGCGCACCGCTCAGTCCGAGAATGGCGGAGGCCACGGCCGCGGCGAGCACCTTGTACCAGGTGACGTCGATGCCGGAGAGCTCGGCGGTGAGCTCGTCGTCCGAGAGCGCGCGGAACGCCATGCCGCTCTTCGAGCTCATGAGCAATTGGTAGATGGCGAGCGCCGCCAGCAGGACGGCGAGGAAGATGTAGTAGCTCGGCACCGGCTGCTCGAGCAGGGAGAAGCCGAGCCCGCGGCTTACGAGCCCGGTCTCGCCGTTCGTGAACTGGCGCAGGCCGAGCACCAGGTTGTGGAAGATGAGCGAGAACGAAAGCGTGACGATGCCGAGGAAGATCACGCCGAGCCCGCGCAGCACCGAGACGTAGCTGAAGAGCGCACCGAGCCCGGCGGCGGCGGCGACGCCGACTGGCACCGTCACCCAGGGCGAGAGCTTGAGCTGGATCGCCAGCACCACGGCGAGATAGCCCGCGGTTCCCGCAAGCGCGTTCAGGCACAGGAACAACTGCTTGGTGTGGCCGAAGATCAGGTTGAACGCCACTGTCCACGCCATGTACACGAGCGCGAGCGTGGCGAGCCGCATGTAGTAAGGGCTGCCTCCCGCGACGGCCGGGACGAGTGCCAGGACCAGGGTAACGGCCGCGATGTCGGCGTACTTTCTCATGTGAAGCGCGCGAGCAGGCCGGCCGGGCGCACGAGGATCGTCGCCATGGCGAAGGAGAGCAGAATGATGTACGCGACGTAGGCGCCGACATAGTGGCTCGCAAATACGTTCACGATACCGAGCAGGATGCCCGCGGCCAGCGTGCCGTTGATGCTGCGCACGCCGCCGACCACCGCCACGAGCAGGCCGAGGATGGTGAATTCTGGTCCCATCTCGGTGCCGAGCGAGGAAAACAGCCCCTGGGTCACGCCCGCCACGCCGGCCATCATCGCGGCGAGGAACACGATCAACGTGCGCGTCCGCGAGGGGTCGATGCCGCAGAGCTCGGCCCCGACCTCGTTTTCGATGATCGAGCGAATGCTCTTGCCGAGGAGCGTAAGCTTGAGAAACGCGAACAGCACCGCGAATACCGTCATCGCGATCAGTGATGCGGCGAGGCTCGCGGTGCGCATCGGGATGCCGGCGAGCTCAACCATCGGTACCCGGAGCTGGAACGAGAGCGAGAACTCGGGGAATTTCCAGTTGAGGTAGCCGTCGATCAGGAACGAGAAGCCGAGCGTGAGGATGAGGCCGAGGAGCAGGCGCTCCTCGCCGCGGTAGCGGTAGGCGGGAAGAAGGAGCGTACGGTCGACAATGAGGCCGAGCACCCCAGCGGCTCCGATTCCACCCAGAGATGCAAGTAATGGATTTGCTCCAAAAGAAACCAGCAGCGCGGCAGCGACTCCGCCCACGATGGCAAATTGCCCGTGCGCGAGGTTGAGCACACCGCCTAGGCCGTAGATCAGCGTGATACCGACCGCGAGCAGCGAGAGCTGCAGGCCCTGAACGATGCCGTCGAACAGAAGCGCAGTCATGGTGCTGTTATCTCTAGACCACTCCCAGGTAAGCGCGCTTGATCGCGGGATCGCCGAGGAGCTCCGAAGAGCGCCCAGAGAGGCGGATCGAGCCCTGCTCGAGCACGTAGGCGCGATCGGTGAGCGAGAGCGCGAGCGGCACCTGCTGCTCGGTGACCAGGAGGGTGAGGCCGGCGTCCTTGAGCTGCGAGAGGTTGCGGTAGAGCTCGGCGACCGCCTTGGGCGCGAGGCCGGTGGAGGGCTCGTCGAGCATCAGCACCTTCGGGCCGCCCATCAGCGCGCGGCCGATGGCGAGCATCTGCTGCTCGCCGCCCGAGAGCGTGCCGGCAAGCTGACGCTGGCGCTCCTTTAGCCGCGGGAACAGCCCGAAGACGTAGCCGAGCTGCAGGCCTGCCGCGCGCACATTGCGATAGGCGCCGAGCTGCAGGTTCTCGAGCACGGTCATGGTGGGGAAGAGCTCGCGCTCCGCCGGCACGTAGAGCAGGCCCAGGCGCGCCACCTGGTACGCGCGCAGGCCGCTGAGATGGCGGTCCTCGTAGCGCACGGCACCGCGGCTCGGGCGCAGCATGCCGACGATTGCCTTGAGGAGCGTGGTCTTGCCGGCGCCGTTCGGGCCGATCACCGCGATCGCCTCGCCGGGGTGCGCTTCCAGGCTCACGTCGCGCAGCACCTGCGTCGAGCCGTAGCCGGCGTACAGCGCTTCGACGCGTACCAGCACGGCTAGGCCGCCGTCCCGAGGTAGGCCTCGATCACCGCGTCGTTGCGCGCGATCTCAGAGGGGCTGCCGCAGGCGATGAGGCTGCCGAAGTTGAGAACCAGGATGCGCTCGACCACCGCCATCACGGCCCGCACGACGTGCTCGACCCAGATGATGGTGACGCCGGTTTCGTCACGCACGCGCCGGATGAGGCGCATCGAGTCCTCGATCTCGGTCGGGTTGAGGCCGCTCATCGCCTCGTCGATCAGCACCACGCTCGGCGCCATGGCGAGCGCGCGCGCGAGCTCGACGCTCTTGCGCTCCTGAAGGTTCAGGCTCGACATCGGCGAGTCACCGCGTGCGCCCAGGCCGACGAGCTCCAGGCAGCGGGTGGCATGATCGAGGTGGCCGTGCGGCCGTCCGAACATCGCGCCCACCGCGACGTTTTCGAGAACGCTCATGCTCGGGAACGAGCGCGGCGTCTGCAGCGTGCGCGCGATGCCCATGCGCGCGACCGCGTTCGCCTTGAGCCCGCTGAGGTCGCGGCCCTTGAACAGCACCCGGCCGGTCGTCGGGCGCAGCACGCCGGAGAGCAGATTGAGCAGCGTCGTCTTGCCGGCGCCGTTGGGGCCGATCAGTCCCACGATCTCCCCCGGCGCGGCGCTGAAGGAAACTTGCTTCAGCGCCGCGGTCCCGCCGAATTGCTTGCTTAGTGCCTGCGCCTCGAGGATGACCTCATTCGCCGGGGACATACGGCGGGGTCGTGCTGGAGCGGAACACGACTTTCGGGCGCCAGGCGGCGGACGGGTTCATCTTGCTCGCCGCGCCCTTCTCGTACGTATAGAGGATCGGCGCGGCTTCCTTCATCTCGCCCCACTCGGTGTACGAGAGTGGCCAGGCGTAGCCGTCGACCTGGAAGCGGCCGCTGCGGATCGCCTGCGCCAGCGCCTTCGGATCGCTCGAGCCGCTCTTCGCGACGGTCTCGGCGACGATCTTCACGATCGCGTAGCCCGAGAGCGCGTTGTTGTCGAGCAGGCGCTTGGTGGCGGCGTGGTACTTCGCGGCGAGCGCCTGGTAGGCCGGGCTCTCGAAGTCGGCGCACGAGTAGTCGACAAAGCGCCCGTACATCAGCTCGCCGACGCGCTCGACCGTGAACTCGGTCGGGTACCACGGCCCGATGATCGGCCCTTGCATGCCGAGCTCGATCGCCTGGCGCATGATGGTCGTGGTGCCCGGCGGGTGCCCGGTTGCGATGAGCAGCTCCGGGTTCATTCCCTGCAGCTTGCGCAGATAGGTGGTGAAGTCGCGCTCCGGCACCGGCGCCACCTCGATCTGCATCTGCACGCCCGGGAGCGGCTTGATGTGCTTCTCCACCGACTGGCGGATGGCATGGCCCCAGGCGTAGTCGGCGACGATCACGCCGACACGCTTGTAGCCCTTTCCCTTGATCAGGCCAGCGATGTAGCCCATGTTCATCGGCGCCGCCGGCAGGCAGGTTCTGAAGGTGTAGCGGCTCTCCTTGGTGAGGATCTGGTGCGAGCCTGACATCGTCAGGAACACCGGAACCTAGGCGCCTCAGCCTCGCGCGACACCGCGAGCCCGACATCGCTCGAGATCACGCCGCCGGCGGCAACGATGCCTTCGCGCTCGACGAGGTACTTGAACGCGGTCACGCCCTCGCTCGCGTTGTTGGCCATCGTGTCCCCGTTTTGGCGCTTCGACTTGATCTGTCTCAAATCTCTTGCGACTCGCCGAGGTAGCGTGATGCGATGGACGGCCAAATGAACATCGTTATCGGCATGCTCGGCGCGGCGTGGCTGGCGATCCTGTTGATGCTCGCCTGGGGCGCGGCAGGTGCCCTATATCGGTTATTGCAGGCGACTCGCCCGCTGCCTTTTTTCGCGCTGATCGAGCACCATGGCCTGAGCCTCGACGAGATGGAGCGCGCCGTGGGCGCCGATGCGCTGGCGAGAGCGCTGCGCCGCTGCGCGGACTGCACCCGCAGGCGAAGCTGCGACGGGGATCTGGCCGCCTGCCCGAACGCACCGCTCTTCTACCACGCGAGGGCTTTTACCGTGGCGGTCTCATGAAGGTCGCGCAGGCGCGGGACCGCGGCTTCCTCGACGAGAAAGTTCCTCGAGATACAGCTCGTGGATGCGCGGCGACTGGTCCTCGAACTCGATCTGGTCGCCGCCTAGCCTGACGCTCGTCGCCACCGCGCCCTGCCCGTCGCCCGCGCCCATCAGGGCGCGGCGCTTCGCTTCGGTGAACGGATAGCGCAGGCTGCCGCAGGCGGTGGCGAGGTAGCGCGCCGGGTGCGCGCCGGTGTTGAAGTGCTGGTGGAACATGCGATCGGGCGGCGCGAACACCGTGCCGTGCTTCCACCGCACCTGGCGGAAATCGGCATCGCCTTCGTACCACAGCAGCGTGTAGCCCTCGCCGCTCGCGCACATGACGTGGAAATCCGGCCCGTGGCGGTGCGCCTTCTTGTAGCTCCCGGCCTGGATTTCCGAGAGGTGGGCGTGCATCGTGCCGCCGGCCAGGATGAACATGAGATTCTTGCTCCCCTTGCCGCGCTCGTCCCAGCTTTGCAGCTTGAGGGCGCCGAGATCGGGGATGAAGTTGGTTTCCCACATGTGCTGGCCCGGCCGCACTGCGATGAACTCGCCCTGGCCGTCGAAGTACCTGGGATCGCCGAAGCGCTCCCCGAAACGGAACGGGTTGTCGAAGACGAAGGCCTCGTCGTGGAACATGTTGAGCACCGCCGGCAGGTTGGTCGTGGCTGCGAGGCGCGCGCGCTGCGAGCCGCTGCCGTTGAAATGGCGATATCCCGCGTTCAGCGGCAGGGCGAACAGGCTCCTCGGGCCCCATTCGAAGCTGTGCGTGCGGCCGTCGCCGCAGTCGATCGTGGTGCTGCCCCTGCCCGAAAGGACGTAGACGACCTCCTCGTACAGATGCCGCTGTGGCGCGCTCGCCGTCCCCGGGGGCAGGTCGAGTACGAACATGGAAACAAAGTCGCCGCGCCCCTTGAGGTGCACCGCAGCGCCGTCGACGCCGCGGCGCGCCCACGGGCGCGTCTCGACCTCGGGCAGGTGAACGCCGAAGTCCTCGACCACCGGAATGCCCTCGCGCTTTATCCAGTCGAGGTACGGATCGATGCCGATGCTCGTGGCGTTCCCCTCGGTGGAATGAACCCAGGCTGCATCATGGTCCGCCAGCGAGCAGAGAACTTGATTTAGCTCAAGGGCTCCAGCGGGTGATCGACCATCCTGCTCCCCATGAGCGACGCCATGGGAAGTCCGATGGGCAAGGTCGCCGCCGGGCTCGTGGAGCGGTCCGGCGCGCGCTTCCAGTTCCAGTACGAGGACCTGCGCGGGTGGCTGGCGCAGGCGGAGAAGCTGGGCGAGGTGCGCCACGTGAAGGGCGCCTCCTGGCAGGATGAGATCGGCATGGCGGCGGAGCTCGTGCAGCATTCCGACGCCGCGCCCTGCGTGGTGTTCGACGAGGTGCCGGGCTGCGCCAAGGGCCACCGCGTGCTCACCAACTTCTTCGGCGGCCGGCGCAAGAACATGACGCTCGGCTTCCCGCTCGAGTACACGAAGCTCGAGTTGTCGCAGGCCTTCCTCGACACCTACCTGCGCGAGCTGAAGACGATCCCCTATGCGTTCGTGGACGACGGGCCGGTGCTCGAGAACGTCCTCATGGGCGACGAGGTCGACGTCACGCGCTTCCCGGTGCCGGTCTGGCACGAAGGCGACGGCGGCCGCTACATCGGCACCGGCAGCTATAACGTCACCCTCGACCCGGAGGAGCGCTGGATCAACGTCGGCACCTACCGCGTAATGATCCACGACCGCAACACGCTCGGGTTCTACATGTCGCCGGGCAAGCACGGGCGCATCCACCGCGACAAGTACCAGGCGCGCAACGAGCCGATGCCGGTGTGCGTCGTCGCCGGCGGCGACCCGCTCACGTTTCTCGTCGCCTGCAGCGAGATGCCCTACGGCGTATGCGAGTTCGACATCGCCGGCGGCCTGCGCGGAAAGCCGATCAAGGTCGTGCGCGGCAGGCTGACCGGGCTGCCGTTCCCGGCGAACGCCGAGATCGTGCTCGAAGGGTTCGTCCAGCCCGGCAACCGCAGGCTCGAAGGGCCGTTCGGCGAATGGACCGGCTACTACGGCAGCGACACGCGCGAGGAGCCGGTGCTCGACGTGAAGGCGATCTACCACCGTGACGACCCGATCCTGTTCGGTTGCCCGCCGCAGCGCCCGCCCGAAGAGCAGGCGCGCTACCGCGCGGTGACCCGCTCGGCGCTGATTCGCCAGTACATCCAGAACGCCGGCGTGCCGGACGTGAAGGCGGTGTGGGCGCACGAAGTCGGCGGGTCGCGGCTGCTCCTCGGCGTCTCGATCAGGCAGCGCTATGCCGGCCATTCCAAGCAGGCCGGGCACGTCGCCTCGCAATGCCACGCCGGCGCTTATGCGGGCAAGTACGTGATCGTGGTCGACGACGACATCGACGTCTCCGACCTCGAGGAGCTCATGTGGGCGATGCTGACGCGCTCCGACCCGGCGAGCTCGATCGACCTCATCCACGGCGCCTGGAGCACGCCGCTCGACCCGCGCATTCCCCCGGAGGAGAAGGCGAAGGGCAACAACACGAACTCGCGCGCGATCATCGACGCCTGCCGACCGTTCCACTGGCGCGGCGCGTTCCCCAAGGTCAACATGCCGAGCCCGGACAAGGCGCGGCTCGCGCGAGAGAAGTTCGGCTACCTGCTCAAATGAACCCGGGCGCGCGCGCCGAAGCCGAGGTTGTTGTCCAGGAAGTGCATCTCGGTCGGCATGACCCGGTAGCAGGCGATTTTGCCCAGAACCTCGAGCAGCGTGGTTTCGATTTCCAGAAAAGGAAATTTCTGCCGGTAGCAGGCGAGCGCCGCGGCGCGCGCGGCGCCCCCCAGCCGCTCGGCTGTGCCGGAGAGCTGGATTCCCCGGATCGCGCGCCAGTCGCGGTAGTCCTCGTGGATCGCAGCGGCGACGCGCGGGTCTTCGGCCAGGTCGCGGGCATGCCGCGAGCGCGGCGAAGAAACGAAATAGAGATCGAAGCCCTCGCTCGCATAGAACACCGCCGCCGCCCAGACGCTTTTCGTAGCGAGCGTCATGACGTTGTGCGCGGCGAGATAGGAGAGCGCTTTCTCCCGCATAAGGCCCTATGGTAAGGCGCATCATCGTCGGCATCACCGGCGCCACCGGCGCGGTTTTCGGCATCCGGGTACTGGAGGCTCTGAAAACTGCGCAGATCGAAACCCATCTTGTGCTCTCGAAGTGGGGGCAGCAGACGGTCGAGCACGAGACCGGGCTCACCCTTGCCGAGCTGCAGGAGCGCGCCGCGGTCATGCACGGCACGGGAAACATGGCGGCCACCATCTCGTCGGGCTCGTTCCGCACCGAGGGCATGATCATCGCGCCCTGCTCGATGCGCACGGCGGCGGCGATCGCGCACGGCGCGGGCGACAACCTGGTGCACCGCGCCGCCGACGTGGTGCTGAAGGAAGGGCGCCGCCTGGTGCTCGTGCCGCGCGAGTCGCCGCTCTCGGAAGTGCACCTTGAGAACCTGCTCAAGCTCGCGCGCATGCGCGCCTGCATCCTGCCGCCCATGCCCGCCTTTTACAACCATCCGGCGTCGCTCGACGACATGGTGAACCACGTGGTCGCGCGCGTGCTTGACCAGTTCGGCATCGAAGCGTCGTTCGCGCGCCGCTGGGACGGTCAGATGCATGTCGCGAATGTTCCTTCCGGAGCTCGAAAATGAAACCTGCCCAAGCCAGCGCCGTAAAGCCCGACGTCACGAGCCTGCGCTCGACCATCGACTGGCTGCGCAAGGAAGGCCTGCTAGTCGAGACCGAGCGCGAGGTCGACCCGGACCTCGAGATCACCGGCCTGCAGAAGCATTTCGACGGCTCTCTGCCCATGCTCTTCAACCGGGTGAAGGGCAAGCCGCACGCGCGCGCGATCACCAACCTTTTCTCCGACATGGGGGTGGTGGACCGCATGTTCGGCTGGGCGAGCGCGCAGGAGCGCACGCGCAAGCTCGCGCAGGCGCTGACACGGCCTTTGAAGCCAACCGTCATTGAAAAAGATGTGCCGTGCCAGGAACACGTGATCACAACAGACATCGACGTCAACCGCTGGATCACGGCGATCCGGCATACGGCCCTCGAGCCCGAGCTCACCATCGGCTCGGGAATTAGGTGCGTCGCGGGCGAGTACTTCGACGGCGGCTCCGACCTCGGCTACAACCGCATGAACTTCCGCTGGGGCAACGTCGGCACCTTCCAGATCTCCCCCGGGTCGCACATGTGGCAGGTGTACACCGCGCACTACGGCGACGAGAAACCGATTCCGATCACCATGTGCTTCGGCGTGCCGCCGGCGTGCACGCTGCTCGCGGGCGCGGGGTTCGACTACGTAATCCTGCCCAAGGGCTGCGACGAGATCGGCATCGCCGGCGCGGTGCAGGGCTCGCCGGTGCGCCTGGTGAAGGCGCGCAGCGTCGACGCCTGGGCGCTCGCCGACTCCGAGTACGTGCTCGAGGGCCACATCCGCCCGCGCGACAAGCGCTACGAGACCGCCGAAGCCGAGCGCGCCGGGGTGCAGGGCAAGACCTTCTTCCATCCCGAATGGGCAGGTTACATGGGCAAGGCCTACAAGGCGCCCACCTTCCACGTGAGCGCGATCACCATGAGGAAGCCCGAGAGCCGCCCGGTGATCTTCCCGCTCGGCGTGCACACCATGGACGACAACAACATCGACACCACGGTGCGCGAGGCGGCGATCTACGAGCTGTGCAACCGCCTGCAGCCCGGGATCATCCAGGACGTGCACATCCCCTACTGCATGACCGACTGGGGCGGGTGCATCATCCAGGTGAAGAAGCGCAACCGCATCGAGGAGGGCTGGCAGCGCAATTTCCTCTCGGCGATCCTGTCGTGCTCGCAGGGCATGCGGCTCGCCATCGCGGTGAGCGAGGACGTCGACATCTATTCGATGGACGACGTCATGTGGTGCCTAACCACGCGCGTGAACCCGAAGACCGACATCCTCAACCCGATCCCGGGCGGGCGCGGCCAGACCTTCATGCCCGCTGAGCGCATGACCGCGGGCGAGAAAGCCTGGACGGCCTCGAACACGCTATTCGAAGGCGGCATGGGCATCGACGCGACCGTGCCCTTCGGCTACGAGAAGGACTTCCACCGGCCGGTCTACCCCGTGGACCGCGTCAAGCCCGAGGACTTCTTCGACGCGAAACAGATCGGGCAGTTGAAGGCGCGCATGGCCGGCTGGGTGCTCTCGCTCGCCCGAACCGGGCGCTAGCAATGCTCTCCGGGTGCAAGGTCCTCGACTGCACCGACCAACTGGGCTGGCTGGCTGGTCGGCTGCTCGCGGATCTTGGTGCCGAAGTCACGAAGGCGGAGTCGCCCGGCGCGGATCTCGAGTCGGTCGAGTGGCGCGCCCTCAACATCAACAAGCGCCTGTACGCGGTGTCGAGCGAGCACGAGCTCGAGGCGCTGATCGCGACCGCCGACATCGTGATCTGCACGCCGCATTCGCCGGCCAGCGCTGCGCGCATCTCCGATGTGCATGCGCTCGCCGCCGCCAACGCCCGGGCAGTGGTGGTTTCCATCACGCCGTTCGGGCTCAAGGGCCCGAAGGCGCAATGGCTGGCGAGCGATCTGGAGCTCATGGCGGCCGGCGGGGCCATGTCGCTCGCCGGCGAGCCGGACGGGGCGCCGATGCGGGTGAGCGCGCCACAATCCTATGCGTGGGCCGGAGGGCAGGCGGCATGCGGCGCGCTCGTTGCGCTGCGCGAGCGCGGCCGCAGTGGACGCGGCCAGCTGGTCGACGTGTCGGCGCAGGCGGCGGTGATCATCGCTCTTTCGCATGCACCCGCGTTCGTCGACATCCTCGGCACGACCCCCACGCGCGCCGGCACCTATATCACCGGACGCTCGGTGACCGGCGCGAAGTTCCGCGTCTTCTGGCCCTGCCGGGATGGCTATCTGAATTTCATTCTCTACGGCGGCGTCGCCGGCCAGCGCACGAATGAGCAGCTCGTCGACTGGATGCGAAGCCGCGGCGCCGAGCTTGGACCACTCGCCGGCATCGATTGGAAGGCCTGGAACCCGACCGGTGTCACCCAGGCGCAAGTCGACGCGATCGAAGGGCCGATCTGCCGCTTCTTCGCCACGCTGACGAAGCGTGAGTTCCTGGAGGAGGCTCACCAGCGCGAGATGCTCGGCTACCCGGTCTCCACCGTCGCCGACATTGCTGCGGATCCGCAGCTCGAGGCGCGGGGCTTTTGGCGGGACGTGCGGCTCAAGGACGGGCGCATCGAGCGCTATTGCGGCGCGTTCATCATCATCGATGGCGTGCGGCCGACGTTGTTCCAAAAAGAGGAACGCGAGCTGGTGCCCGCATGAGGCCGCAAGCGCTCGAGGGCATCCACGTCGCCGAGTTCGGCAGCTACGCCGCGGGTCCGCACATCGGCAAGATGATGGCGAACTTCGGCGCGACGGTCGTGCACGTCGAATCGCGTGCGCGCCCCGACGGCTTCCGGCTGCAGTACCCGCCGTACAAGGATGGCAAGCCCGGCGTCGAGCGCAGCGGCTGCTTCTCCTACTTCAACGATTCGAAGCTCGGCCTCACGCTCGACCTGAAGAACCCGCGCGGAGCGGAGCTCGCCCATCGTCTCGCGCGCGCCTGCGACATCGTGATCGAGAACATGCG
>DASTPE010000059.1:0-18911 GCA_035762345.1 Burkholderiales bacterium | reverse complement strand
ATAGACCTGTCCCGCTATGCCGGCGTGATCGTCGGCGCCTCGGTTCATTACGGGCACCACCGGGCCTCGCTTGCGACCTTCCTTCGCAGGAATGCCGTTGCGCTGGCTGCTTGCAAGAGCGCTTTTTTCTCCGTCAGCTTGGGTGCAAAGGAGCGCTACGCGACGAAATTTCTTCGCAAGGCCGGATGGCGCCCGCATCTCTCTGCCGTGTTTCCCGGCGCGCTCCAGTACAGCAAATACGGCCCGATCAAGCGGCGGGTCGTGCAGGCGTTTGCCGCCATCGGCGGGCACGATACCGACACCTCGCGCGACTACGACTACACGGATTGGTCGGCAGTAGAGCGGTTCAGTGAAGCTTTCGCCCGCCTGTTTTCTGCGGATCCCCCGGGTAGCCGAGCGCCTTCCAATCGAGCCTCGTAGCGCTCGCGCCGTGGCAGTCGGCGCACTTGAGCGCCTGGGCCTTCGGCACGACCTCGTGGAACACGCCCATCCAGCGGTCGACCTCGACGTAGCTCACCTCTTGCGCCGTGAGCTCCTTGCCACGGAAGGCTTTGGCGCCGCCGAGCGCGCTCGCTATCGTGTTGCCGCTACGGAACGTAGGGCCGACCTGCACCGGGATCATGAGGCCGCTCGCGGTTTCGACCGGCAGTCTTCCGGTGTGGTACTTGAACGGCGAGATCTTGGCGGCCGCATCCTTGATCGATCCCTCGGGCCGGTACATCGAGACCTTGCCGTTCGGCCCGGGCTTCGCCGGCTCGCCGAGCCGCGCGACCGTTCCCTTGCCGTTCCACCACGCGTAGGCTGGCGTCACGCTGGTCGCGAACTCGATATGCGGCTCGAAGCGGCCTTCGCCTTTCACTTCCTCGGCGCGCGACCAGTCGCGGCGCATGTCGGTCGGGTCCTTCTTCGCGAAGCTCGGGATGTGGCAAGTCGTGCAGGCCACTGAGGCGGTGTGGCGGTTTAGGGCCGCGCTCTTGTGCTGCGGGCTGCGATGGCAGCTCTCGCACTGCGGGCGCGCGTCGTTGGTTGGCCAGTCCATGCCGCTCATCTGCGTGCCGGCGCCTTCGACCTTGTGCTCCCGAAACTTGTGGCACTGGATGCACTGCATTCCCGACCCCATGTGGACATCGAACTCCCGCGTGGGGTTGAGGTGCGCCGTCTCCAGGTCGCCGCGCTTGAAGTTGAGGCCGCCGCCCGAGCCGACATGGCAGGCAAGGCAGTTCAGGTTCGTCGGCTTGCCCACGCTCTGCGCGATGTTCGCCATTAGCTCGGTGTTCGCGCGCGCCACCGGCATCCAGGCAAGTGCGCCGTCTTCTCTCTTGACTACCTCGCGCCGGTAGTTCGACGCATGGCACAGCAGGCAGTCGATGTTCTCGAGCTGCGCGCGGCTCATCGTGTCCGACGGCTTGAGGCCGAGGCCCGCATGGCACTTCGAGCAGCCGTTGCCGATCACCTTGCCCTGATCGTTGGTCAGGATGCCGATCCACTGGAACGACGGGTTGGTGCAGAAATCATTGGTGGAATTGATCTTCCCAATCTGCTGGCCGCCGGAATTGACCAGATTCGGCGCCGGCGCCTTCCACTGGTAGTGAATCGAGCCGAATGCATGCTTCGCCTGCTCTTCGTGGCAGGCGAGGCACGTCTTCGTGCCTTCGTAGCTCTGCACTAGGCTCTGGTGCGGGTTGATAAGGAGCGTGCCTTCGCCTTGCGGCTGGGCGTGCGCCAGCGACGCCGCGACGAGGAGCGTCGCGCCGGCGCGGACGGCTTTCATATGCTCACCGCCGGTAGATAAGAGCTACTTCAGCTTAGTCGCCTGGATGTCGGCTTTGGCGCCGATGCCGAGCGTCTTGTTGAACGAGACGTGGTGGCCGCGGGTCGTGATGTTGTCGTCGTGCACCGCGAAGCCGACGTTGTAGACGCCGCCTTCCTTCAGCGCCTTGTCATCGCTGTTCGTGAGATTGAGCGGGCGGATGACGACCACGGTCCACAGGCCGTCCTTCCAGCTCGCGCTCGCGTTGTTGTCGGCGGCCGAGCCCTTGGCGTCCTCGCGGCTCACGATGTAGTCGGGGATCATGTCGCCCTCTTTCCAGCCCGCGTTCGGGTCGAACGGCACGGCGTTCTTCTCGCGGATCAGAAAATGCGGGCCCTTGCGCAGCTGCTTCTCCGTGATGGACTTGTAGCCGACTTTCTTCGCGTCCCACATGAACCTGGGCTGGTGCGTCTGCGGGTCGCCGTTGCCGCTGAACATGTCCTTCCCGCCGTCGGAGTTGCGGTACTCGAGAACGTAGCCATCGTCGGCCATTCCCACCGCATTCGAGCGGTGCGCGCGCCACTGGATCAGGTCGACGAAGCCGCCTTCAGCCTTGATCTTGGCGATCTCCTCGAGCGACTTGCCGGTCTTCCAGTCCGACGGGTCGGTGCGCGTGGCGGGCAGGTACTTGCGCAGGTCGTTCTTCTTGATGGCACTGAGCAGCGGGTTGGCGTTCGCATCCTCCTTCGAGGCGAGCTTCGGCATGTCGCGCGAGCCGTCGTGGCAGGTGAGCCAGCAGCCCTGCTTGTCGAATCCCTGCACCTTGCCGTCGTCGATCATCATCGTCATGCGGTCTTCGTAGATGCCGGGCTGTTTGCCTTCCTGCACGGGCTTGTCGAGCTTGGGATAGCCGTAGACCTTCCATTCCTTGCCGTCGAAGCGCAGGAACTGATGCTCGATCCCGGGATAGTTGTTCTTGGTCTTCCACTGGAAGCGGAAGTAGGCGTTCGTTGCGTCATAGGCCGCCTGGACCTTCAGGTCCACCCAGCCGTTCTTGCCTTTGACCGGCGCGGGCTCGAGCGGCCCGCCCATTACGAGCTTATCGCCCTTCGCCTTTTCCTGGCCCTTGTGGCAGGTAAGGCACGCTTCACCGCCCTGGACCGCTTGCGCGCCGGCATGGCCGCTGCCTCGCAGCCACTCGTATGAGCTCTGCCCCGGGTAAAAGAGCGTGACGGTAGTGGTCGGCACCTTGCTCCAGTTGATCTTGGCGGGGTCGGCAGCCTGGGTCGGGCCGGCAAGCGCATACGCCGCGAGAATTCCGAGCGGCAGTGCGATCTTCTTCATCACGCGCCTCCTAGTGGGTTTTCAACTGGGATTGTCGCCCCATCGTCGCGGAAAGGGCGGGAACGGTCTTGACGCAGATCAAATGAATCGAACGCGGCGGCGGGACACTAGCCGGTAGAGAAAAGGAGAGGCCAATGAGCACCCCCCCAGGCAGCGCAGCGCCCACTTTCCCCCGCGGCATGGCGCTGCTGCACGATCCGATGCACAACAAAGGCACGGGCTTTACGGAGGTCGAGCGCGACGCGCTCGGGGTGCGCGGCCTGCTTCCGGCAAACGTGCTGTCGCAGGATCAACAGGCCGAGCGCGCGCTGCGCCATATCCGCGCGCAGCCGAGCGAACTGGAAAAATACATCGAGCTGAACGCGCTGCACGACCGCAACGAGTCGCTCTTCTTCCGCGTGGTATGCGACCACATCGATGAGATGCAGCCGCTCATCTACACGCCCACCGTGGGGCTCGCGTGCCAGAAGTACGGCCACATCTTCCAGCGACCGCGCGGGCTTTTCATCGGCGCGAACGACCGCGGGCGGGTCGAGAATGTGCTGCGCAACTGGCCCTACCGGCCGGCGATCATCGTGGTCACCGACGGCGAGCGCATCCTCGGCCTCGGCGACCTGGGTGCGAACGGCATGGGCATCCCAGTGGGCAAGCTCTCGCTCTACACAGCCTGCGCCGGCATCCGGCCGGAACTCTGCTTGCCGGTGATGCTCGACGTTGGCACGGGCAATGACGAACTGCTTGCCGACCCCTTCTACGTCGGCCTGCGCCAGCGCCGGCTGCGCGGCGCCGCCTACGACGAGCTCGTGGACGAGTTCATCAGCGCGGCGCAGAAGGTGTTCCCCGGGGTGCTGATCCAATTCGAGGACTTCGCAAACCACAACGCCTTCCGGTTGCTGCACAAATACCGCGAGCAGGTGTGCACGTTCAACGACGACATTCAGGGGACTGCGGCCGTCGTGCTGGCAGGGCTGCTGTCAGCGCTGCGCGTCACAAAGGAGAGGCTCGCCGCTCAGAGGTTTCTATTCCTCGGCGCGGGCGAGGCGGCCACCGGGATCGCCAATCTGATCGTCTCCGCAATGGTCGATGAGGGCCTTGCTGCGGAGGAGGCGCGCACGCGCTGCTGGCTGTTCGATTCGCACGGCCTAGTCGTGGCGAGCCGGGGCGACCTCGCCGAGCACAAGCGGCCCTTCGCGCACGCCGAGCAGGCGATCACCGATTTCCCGAGTGCAGTGCGCGAGCTTTGCCCGAGCGCGATCATCGGCGTCGCCGCAGTCGGCGGTACCTTCACCGGCGAGGTGCTGCAGGACATGGCGCGGATCAACCGCCGCCCGATCGTTCTCGCGCTTTCGAACCCCACCTCCAAGTCCGAATGCACCGCGGAGCAGGCCTACCGCTACACCGGCGGGCGGGCGCTCTTCGCCTGCGGCAGCCCGTTCGGTCCGGTCACGGTCGACGGGCGTACATTCGTACCGCGCCAGGGAAACAACTCGTACATCTTTCCCGGCGTCGGTCTCGGGGTGATCGCGAGCGGGTCGCGGCGCGTCACCGACGAGATGTTCATGGCCGCGGCGCGCACGCTGGCGGAACTCGTCACCGAAGAAGACTTGGTGCAGGGAAGTCTTTATCCGGCGCTGCCGCGCATACGCGAAGTGTCGGCGCGGATCGGCGCCGCAGTGGCGCAGGTCGCTTACCGACGTGGGCTCTCGACGATGACGCCCCCGGCCGACGCCCTCGCGTATGTGAGGTCTCAGATGTACGACCCGCGCTATTGATCTGGATCAACGCAATTTGATGTAGATCAAGCCGGGGCAGCCCCGCTCTGGTGCAATCCGCCGATGCGGGGCAGGAGGCAAGTTATCGGCGGGGAAGCCGTAGAAGTCGTCAGCGCGATCGTTTCGGCGCTGCCGGGCCAGCGCGAGCGGCTGCGCGCCGCGATGCTTCGGCTGCCCGGTGTCGAGATCCACGGCGAAACGCGCGACGGCCGGTTCATCGTCAGCATCGAATCCACCGGTGAGGCGAGCGCCGGCGACACGCTGCTCGCCTTGCATCGGCTGGACGACGTGCTCGCCGCGGCGTTGGTGTCCCACTACAACGTTTCAGGTGCGTGACACGCGCCGCATCGGCGTCGCCGCGGCGACGGCGCGTTCCGTAATGCGGGTGGTGGAGATTCCCAACAAATGAGCCTCAGTCGACGCGATTTCCTCAAGGCGAATGCCATTGCAGCGGCCGCCTCGGTCTCGGGCATACCTGTGAAGGCGCTTCCCGCGGACGCCGCGAAGGAAAGCGATATCAAATGGGACAAGGCGGCGTGCCGGTTCTGCGGTACGGGCTGCAGCGTTCTCGTCGGCACACACAACGGCCGCGTGGTCGCGACGCAGGGCGACCCTGAATCGGAGGTGAACCGGGGGCTGCACTGCGTCAAGGGCTACTTCCTGTCCAAGATCATGTACGGCGCCGACCGGCTGAAGACGCCCCTGCTTCGCAAGAAGAACGGCGTCTACGATAAGAACGGCGAGTTCACGCCGGTTTCGTGGAACGAAGCCTTCGACGTCATGGCGGCCAAGTGGAAGGACGCGCTGAAGGCGGGCGGTCCGACGAGCGTCGGCATGTTCGGCTCCGGGCAATGGACCATCTGGGAAGGTTACGCGGCGGCGAAGCTTCTGAAGGCCGGGTTCCGCTCGAACAACCTCGATCCGAACGCGCGCCATTGCATGGCCTCGGCGGTCGCCGGCTTTATGCGTACCTATGGCATCGACGAGCCGGCGGGCTGCTACGACGACCTGGAGCACGCCGACGCCTTCGTGCTCTGGGGCTCGAACATGGCCGAGATGCACCCGGTGCTGTGGACGCGCATCACCGACCGGCGGCTCATGAACCCGCACGTCAAGGTGGCGGTGCTTTCGACCTACCAGCACCGCGGCCACGAGCTCGCCGACCTGCATATGATCTTCACGCCGCAGACCGATCTCGCGATCCTCAACTTCATCGCGCATCACATCATCTCGACCGGGAGGGTCAACAAGGAGTTTGTCGGCAAGCACGTGAACTTCGCGCTCGGCAACGCCGACATCGGCTACGGCCTGCGTCCCGAGGACGAGCGCGAGAAGCGCGCGAAGAACGCGGGCGATGCCGACGCGATGAAGCCGATCAGCTTGGACCAATATGCGAAGTTTGTCTCGAGCTACACGGCGGAAAGCGTTTCCAGGTTGTCTGGGGTGCCCGCGCGCCTGCTCGTAGAGCTCGCTGAGCTGTATGCCGACCCGAAACGCAAGGTGGTGTCGCTGTGGACCATGGGCTTCAACCAGCACACGCGCGGCACCTGGGTGAACCAGCTCTGCCACAATGTGCACCTCCTTACCGGCAAGATCGCCGAGCCGGGCAACCACCCGTTCTCGCTCACCGGCCAGCCCTCGGCGTGCGGCACGGCGCGCGAGGTCGGCACGTTCTCGCACCGGCTGCCGGCCGACATGGTGGTCGCGAACCCGAAGCACCGCGAGGTCGCCGAGAAGATCTGGAAGCTGCCCGCAGGCACGATCCCGGAGAAGCCCGGCTACCACGCGGTGCTGCAGAACCGGATGCTGAAGGACGGCAAGCTCAACGCCTACTGGGTGCAGTGCACGAACAACATGCAGACCGCGGCCAACCTGATGCAGGAGAGCTGGCCCGGCTATCGCAACCCGAAGAACTTCGTGGTCGTAAGCGACCCTTATCCGACCGTGACCGCTATGGCCGCCGATCTCATCCTGCCCACTGCGATGTGGGTGGAGAAGGAGGGTGCCTATGGCAACACCGAGCGGCGTACCCAGTTCTGGCGCCAGCAGGTAAAGGCGCCGGGCGAGGCGAAGTCCGATGTCTGGCAGCTCGTCGAGTTCTCCAAGCGCTTCAAGGTCGAGGAGGTGTGGCCGCCTGAACTCGTGAAGCAGAAGCCCGAGTACCGCGGCAAAACGCTGTACGAGGTGCTTTTCGCCAATGGAGAGGTGAACAAGTTTCCCGGCGGCGATAACGACGAGTCGCGCCATTTCGGCTTTTACCTGCAGAAGGGCCTATTCGAGGAATACGCCCAGTTCGGCCGCGGCAAGGCGCACGATCTTGCCGATTTCGATACCTATCACAAGGTACGCGGCCTGCGCTGGCCGGTGGTCGATGGCAAGGAAACGAAATGGCGCTTCCGCGAGGGCTACGACCCCTACGTGAAGAAGGGCGAGGGCGTGCGCTTCTACGGCAAGCCCGACGGCAAAGCCGTGGTGATTGCCGTGCCCTATGAGCCGCCGGCTGAAGTCCCAGACAAGGAATACGACCTGTGGCTCTGCACCGGGCGCGTGCTTGAGCATTGGCATAGCGGGTCCATGACGCGGCGCGTGCCGGAGCTCCACCGCGCGCAGCCCGAGGCGCTGGTATTCATGCACCCGAACGACGCGAAGAAGAGAAAGCTGCTCAACGGGCAGGAAGTCAGGGTGAGCTCGCGCCGCGGCGAGATTCGCGCGCGCATCGAGATCCGCGGCCGCAACGAGCCGCCGGAAGGGCTGGTGTTCGTGCCCTTCTTCGACGAGGGGCGTCTGGTGAACAAGCTGACTTTGGACGCCACCTGCCCGATTTCGCGCGAGACGGACTACAAGAAGTGCGCGGTCAGAGTCGCGAAGGTATGAGGCTTCTTCTCGGTTTTGTATTGAGTTTGGGTTTCACACTGGCTTTTTCGCAAGAAGAAGCAGTGAAACCGATTCGCGGCAAGGTGCCGATTCCCGAGGCCAATCCGGCGGACACCTATCGCATGGAGCGGCACGACCGCACGATCCGGCGTGCGCACAAATGGCAGCCGCCGATCATTCCGCATCACATCCGGGGCTACCAGATCACCAAGAACGTGAATACCTGCATGACCTGCCACAGCAAGAAAGCGGCGCCGGAAAGCGGCGCGACGGCGGTGGGCAAGTCGCACTACCTGGATCGCGACGGCAAGGAGCATCCCAACATCTCGACGCGGCGCTACTTCTGCCTGCAATGCCATGTGCCGCAATTCGACGCCGAGCCGCTGGTCGGAAACACGTATATGCCATGAAAGAATGGACTAAGCGCGTCGGTCCGTGGACCATCGTGGGCCTCTTCGCCGCCGGGATCATTTTTTGGGGCGGGTTCAACTGGTCCTTCGAGCTCACCAACACCGAGCCGTTCTGCACCTCGTGCCACGAGATGCAGGAGAACGTGTTCAAGGAATACCAGCACACCGTGCATTACACCAACCGCTCCGGCGTGCGCGCGACCTGCCCGGACTGTCACGTTCCCAAAGAATGGGGGCCGAAGATCGTGCGCAAGATCCGGGCGTCCAACGAGCTGTGGCATAAGTTCGTCGGTAGCGTCGACACGCCGGAGAAGTTCCAGGCAAAGCGCCTCGCGCTCGCAGAGCATGAATGGGCGCGCATGAAGGCGAACGACTCGCAGGAATGCCGCAACTGCCACAAGTTCGAGTACATGGACTTCTCCGAGCAGGGGCGGCGGGCGGTGCGCACCCACAGCCGCGCCTTCGATGAGGGCAAGACCTGCATCGAGTGCCACAAGGGGATCGCGCATCAGCTGCCGCCGATCTACCAAGAGATCGGCGCTCCAAGGGCCGTGGCGGCGCGTTAGGCGGTTTCTGCAACAATAGCCATGTGCTGGAGGCTGCGTCTCTCGAGTGCGAGCGTGGCGGAAGAACGCTGTTCCGCGGGCTCTCGTTCGCGCTGCGCGCGGGCGAGGCGCTGCGCATCGCGGGCGCCAACGGCAGCGGCAAGACGAGCCTGCTTCGCATCTTGTGTGGGCTCGCGGCGCCGAGCGCAGGCGAGGTGCGATGGCAGGGAAGCCCGATCGCAGGGCTGCGCGAGAACTATGCGAGGCAGCTCGTCTACCTCGGCCATGCGCCGGCGGTGAAGGGCGACCTCACCGCTACCGAGAATCTGTCGATCACATGCACGCTCGCAGGCCTGCAAATACGCAAGGCCGACCTCCATGCCGCGCTCGAGCGCCTGGGGTTGACGGCGAACGCGGTTGCGGTGAAGAAGCTTTCGCAAGGTCAGCGCCGCCGGGCGGCGCTTGCGCGGCTCTGCGTGTCGGTGGCCCCGCTGTGGCTGCTCGACGAGCCGTTCTCGGCGCTCGATGCGGGCGGCATCGACGTCTTGAGGGCGCTCGTGCTCGAGCAGCTCGCGCGCGGAGGAGCGGTCGTCTTCACCACGCACCAGGATCCGGGTATCCAGGCAACGCACGTGCTGGACCTCGGCTGACGTGCTCGCCGCGGCCCGCTGCGTCGTGTACCGCGACCTGCTGCTCGCCGTGCGGCGGCCCGGTGACGTGGCGACCGCGCTCCTTTTCTTCGTCATCGTGGCGAGCCTTTTTCCCCTCGGCATCGGCGCCGAGCCGAACCTGCTGCGCGCGGTCGCGCCGGGCGTGATCTGGGTCGCGGCGCTGCTTTCCTCCATGCTGTCGCTCGGGCGCCTGTTCGCCGCCGACTACGACGACGGCACGCTCGAGCAGATGCTGCTCGGCGCCGCGCCGCTCGGCGTCATCGTGGCGGCGAAGGCGTTTGCGCACTGGCTGGTGTCGGGGCTGCCGCTCGTAGCGATTGCGCCGCTCGTCGCGCTCCAGTACGACCTCTCGCCCGCGCTCTACGGCGTGCTTGCCTTATCATTGCTGCTTGGCACGCCGGTGCTGAGCCTGATCGGCGCCATCGGCGCCGCGCTCATTCTCGGAACGCGAGGGGGCGGCGTCCTGCTCGCCCTGCTGGTGCTGCCGCTCTATGTGCCGGTGCTGGTCATGGGCGCGGGCAGCGTCGAGATGGCCGAGGCCGGGCTGGGCGCAGCAGGGCAGGTGCTGCTGCTCGGTGCCATGCTTGTCGTCGCCGCCGCCTTCGCGCCCTGGGCGATCGCCGCGGCGCTGAGGATTTCGTCGGAATGAAATGGTTCTGGTACGCCTCGCCGCAGACCTTCTTCCCGCTCGCGGGAAGGCTCGCGCGCTGGAGCGCGGCGGCGGCCGTGGTGCTCGCGGCCGCCGGGCTCTACATAGGCTTCTTCGCTGCACCGACCGACGCCCAGCAGGGCGAGGCCTACCGCATCATCTTCATCCACGTGCCGGCGGCCTGGATGTCGATGTTCATTTACGTGGCGATGGCGTTCTGGGCGGCGGTCGGGCTCGCGTTCAACACGCGGCTTTCCGGGATGATGGCCGCCGCTCTCGCGCCGACCGGGGCGCTTTTCACCTTCATCGCCCTGTGGACCGGGGCGCTGTGGGGACGCCCGACCTGGGGCACGTACTGGGTCTGGGGCGACGCGCGTCTCATGTCGGAGCTGATCCTGCTCTTCCTCTACTTCGGCGTGATGGCGCTGCGCGCGGCGATCGACGATCCCAGGCGCGCCGACCGGGCGGCAGCGGTGCTCGCGATCGTCGGCGTGGTGAACATTCCGATCATCTATTACTCGGTGCAGTGGTGGAACACGCTGCACCAGGGCGCCTCGGTAAGCCTGACCGCCGCGCCCAAGATGGCTGCGACCATGCTCAGCGGAATGCTCGTCATGGCGCTCGCTTTCTGGATGTACAGCATCGCCGTGACTCTGATGCGCGTACGCTGCATCATCCGTGAGCGGAATGTATGAGCGAATTTCTCTCAATGGGTGGTTACGCCTGGTACGTTTGGGGCTCCTACGGGGTGACGTTCGGCTGCCTTGCCATCGAAGTTTTCCTGTTGTGGAGAAGAAGCCGTGAAACCGAGGCATAAACGCATCGCCGCGATTGTCGGCGGCCTGGCCGCGCTCGGCGTGGCGAGCGCGCTCGTACTGACGGCGTTCCAGGAGAACCTGGTGTTCTTCTTCACGCCCTCCCAGGTGGCGGCGAACGAGGCGCCGCAGGGCCGCACCTTCCGTATTGGCGGCATGGTGGAGACGGGCAGCGTGAAGCGCTCGGGCGTCGAGGTTCGCTTCGTCGTCACCGATACCGCGAAGAGCATCCCGGTGGTGTACAGCGGCGCGCTCCCCGATCTCTTCCGCGAAGGCAAGGGCGTCGTCGCGCAGGGACAGCTTGGCGCGGACGGCGTCTTCCGCGCACGCGAAGTGCTCGCCAAGCACGACGAGAACTACATGCCGCCCGAAGCGGCGCATGCCGTGGAAAAGGCCCAAAAGACCTTGCAGACCAAATGATCCCCGAGCTCGGACAACTCGCGCTGTGCCTTGCGCTCGGCGTCGCGCTGGTGCAGGGAATTTTCCCGTTGATCGATCCCGGCTCCGCCGCGCTCGCGCGCGCGGCAGCCCACGCGCAGGCGCTGCTCGTCGCCTTCGCTTTCGGCTGCCTCACCTACGCTTTCGTCACCAACGACTTCTCGGTGCAGTACGTCGCCATGCATTCGAACAGCGCCTTGCCGTTGCACTACCGCATCTCGGGGGTGTGGGGCGGGCATGAAGGCTCGTTCCTCCTTTGGTGCCTGATGCTCGGCGTGTGGATGCTCGCGGTCGCCGCGTTCAGCGCGCACCTGCCTGAGGAGATGGTGGCGCGCGTACTCGGCGTGATGGGACTCCTGAGCGCGGGCTTCATCGCGTTCATGCTCTTCACCTCCAATCCGTTCGACCGCCTGTTTCCCGCGCCGCCCGATGGGCGCGACCTGAATCCGCTGCTTCAGGACCCCGGCATGGTGCTGCACCCGCCGATGCTCTACATGGGGTACGTCGGATTCTCGGTGGCATTCGCATTCGCCGTGGCAGCGCTCATCTCGGGCCGGCTCGACGCGGCCTGGGCGCGCTGGTCGCGTCCCTGGACGACGGTCGCCTGGGTATTCCTCACGGTCGGCATCGCGCTCGGCAGCGGCTGGGCGTACTACGAGCTTGGCTGGGGCGGCTGGTGGTTCTGGGACCCGGTGGAGAACGCTTCCTTCATGCCCTGGCTGGTCGGCACGGCGCTCATCCATTCGCTCGCCGTGACCGAAAAGCGCGGCAGCTTCCGCAGCTGGACGGTGCTGCTCGCGATCGTCGCTTTTGCCTTGAGCCTCCTCGGTACGTTCCTCGTGCGCTCGGGGGTTCTCACCTCGGTGCACGCCTTCGCCGTCGACCCCAAGCGCGGCATCTTCATTCTCGGGTTGTTCGGCCTGTTCATCGGCGGAGCCCTGGCGCTTTATGCCTGGCGCACCTCGCGTATTGGGCTGGGAGGGTCCTTTTCTGCAGTTTCAAGAGAATCTCTTCTGTTGGCGAACAACGTGCTGCTCGCGGCGGCGGCGGCGACCGTGTTTCTCGGCACGCTCTACCCGCTCGCGCTCGACGCGCTCGGCGCGGGCAAGATCTCGGTCGGCCCGCCGTACTTCGAGACGGTTTTCGTGCCGCTCGTCGCGCCGGCGCTCTTCCTCATGGGCGTCGGCCCGCTCGCGCGCTGGAAGCAAGCAAGCATCCCGGAGCTCGCGGTGCGGCTGCGCTGGGCGCTCGGCGTGAGCCTCGCGCTCGGGCTGCTGCTCCCGCTCGCCTCCGGCGACTGGCGAGCGATGGTCGGGTTCGGCCTTGCGCTCGCCCTGTGGATCGTAATCACCGCTCTCTTGAGCATGAAAGGGAAACGAACCCGAGCGCATTACGGCATGGTCGTTGCCCACATCGGGGTAGCGGTGTTCGTGGTCGGCGTGACGCTCGTCAAGGCCTACGAGTCGGAGCGCGATGCCAACCTGAAGCCCGGCGACAGCGTCTCGCTGGGAGCCTACGCTTTTCGCGTGGACGCGATCACCGATGTAAAGGGCCCGAACTACGTGGCAGCGCGCGCCACGGTGACGGTGACGCGCGCCGGCAGGCCGGTCACCGTGCTTTATCCGGAGCGGCGGGTCTATACGGTGCAGGAACAGGTCATGACGGAGGCCGCGATCTCCCCCGGGTTCACCGGCGACCTCTACGTCTCGCTGGGCGACCCGCTCGAAGCCGGCGCCTGGCTCGTCAAGGTACAGCACAAGCCCTTCATCGACTGGATCTGGGGCGGCTGCCTGATCATGGCGATCGGCGGCATTCTCGCCGCCAGCGACAGACGGTATCGGCTTTACCAAAAGAAACGAGCTTCCGTGCCGGTGCCTGCATGAAGAAACTGTGGCTGCCGCTCGGGTTCATCGGGCTTCTGGTCCTGCTCGCCGTCGGCCTCAAGCTGAATCCGCGCGAGGTGCCCTCGCCGCTGATCGGGAAGGCCGCGCCGCATTTCGAGCTGCCTCTTCTGCACGCGCCGGACAAGCGCTTCTCGCAGAAGGACATGCTTGGGAGCGTGTGGGTGCTGAACGTGTGGGCATCGTGGTGCCCGCCTTGCCTCGCCGAGCATCCGGTGGTCACCGAGCTCTCGAAGAGCGTGGCCGTGATCGGGCTCAACTACAAGGACGCGCGCGAGGACGCGCTGCCCTGGCTCAAGCGCAACGGCGACCCGTACCGGCTCTCGGTGTACGACGCCGCGGGCAGGATCGCGATCGACTACGGCGTCTACGGCGTGCCCGAAACCTATGTCATCGACCAGCGCGGCGTGATCCGCTACAAGCACATCGGGCCGCTCACGCCCGAGATCGCTCGCCACAAGCTCGAGCCGCTGGTGAAGGAGCTGCGCACGCGTGGCTAGGCTGCTGCTGTTATTTGCATTAACTGCCCCCCTCGCAGTTCTTGCGCAAGATGAGGATATTGAAAAACGGGTGAGCGCGCTCGCGGTCGAGCTGCGCTGCCTGGTGTGCCAGAACCAGACACTCGCCGATTCCAACGCGCCGCTCGCCGTGGACCTCAGGAATCAGATCCGCGAGCAGTTGAAGGCCGGCAAGAGCGAGCAGGATGTGGTCGACTTCCTGGTTGCGCGTTACGGCGATTTCGTGCTCTATCGCCCACCGCTGAAAGCGAGCACCGTCGCGCTGTGGGCTGGGCCGTTCCTGATCCTCGTCTTCGGGGCCTGGCTGCTTTTGCGTCGCCTCCGCAAGCGCCCGACGAGCGAGCCCGAGCTCAGCGAGGCCGAGCGCGCCCGCGCCGCGAAACTTCTCGAATGACGTCTTTCTGGCTCGTCGGCGCCGCGCTCGCCGCGGTGGTGGTGTTTCTCCTCGTCAGGCCTCTCCTCAAGGCGTCGCGTACCGAGCCGATTTCCCGCCGCGACGCCAATATCTCGATCCATCGCGACCAGCTGCGCGAGCTGGACGCCGACCTGCGCGCCGGCCTGCTCGCCCAGGCCGACTACGAGCGCGCGCGGCGCGAGCTCGAAGCGCGCGCGCTCGAGGACGCGGGCGCCGGCGCTCCTGACCGCGGCGCTGCGGCACGCGGCCGCGGGGCCGCCTGGGCCGTCGGCGCAGGCCTCCCGCTGCTCGCCGCGGCGCTCTATCTCGTTGTCGGCAACCCCGGCGCGCTCGCACCGCAGTCCGATCCGCACGCGATCACCGTGCAGCAGCTCGACGCGATGGTCGAGCGGCTTGCGACCCGGCTGCGCGACAGCCCTGGCGATGTGGAGGGCTGGAAGCTTCTCGGTCGCTCCTACGGCGCGCTCGGCCGCTTCCCGGAATCGGCCGAGGCCTACGCCAAGGCCGCGGCGCTCGACCCGCGCGACGCACAGCTGCTCGCGGACTTCGCCGATGTGCTCGCCATGGCGCGGGGCCAACGCCTGGAAGGCGAGCCCGAGAAGCTGATCGCGCGCGCGCTCGAGCTCGACCCGAATAACCTCAAGGCGCTCGCGCTCGCCGGCACGGCGGCGTATGCGCGCAAAGACTATGTCGCGGCCGCAGCACAGTGGGAAAAGATGCTGCCGCTCGTGCCGCCGGACTCGGAGGATGCCCGCGCCATCCGCGCCAATGTGCAGGAAGCCCGCGCGCTGGCCGGCATTAACGAACAAAGAAAGGAAGCAAGCCGGGCGGTGAAAGGAACGGTCGCACTGGCTGCAAAAATCAAAGCGCAGGCAGCACCCGACGACACGGTATTCATCTTCGCGCGCGCGGTCGAAGGACCGCCGATGCCGTTGGCCGTGCAGCGGGTCAAGGTGCGCGAGCTTCCGGTGTCCTTCTCGCTGGACGACTCGATGGCGATGGCGCCCGGCATGAACCTGTCCGCCCACCCGCGCGTTGTCGTGGTGGCGCGGGTGTCGCGTACCGGCAGCCCGGCCGCGCAGCCCGGCGACCTCCAGGGCGCGAGCGGCCCGGTTAACAACGACGCGAGTGGCGTTGCGGTGGTGATCGACAGCATCGTCAAATAGGCGCTGGCACTGTCATGTGACGGCAATAATGCGGGCTGAGAATGAGGTTCATGAATGCCAGGGACCTTTTCTCCGAAGACTCGCGCGATGCCTTGGAGCGGATCGCGATCCAGTTGGAGCGCCAGACCTGCCTGCTCGAGCAGATCTGCGAGCTGCTTGCCGCTCAGGCTCAGCGCACGCCGTCGACCCGGAGCGCGCCCGGTGAGGCGGAGGCGCGGATCCAGCTGACAACGGGTGAGCCCCAGACTTCGATGCGCCCCAGCCCCGGGAGCGGCTCGTCCTGACGGTAGAGGTGCGTGTCGCCGTGGATCAGGACGACCTTGTCGGGGGATGCCGCCGCTAGCCGTTCAAGGGTGTTCCGGAGCTCGGCAAAGCCATCGCGCGGGAAGGTGAGGAACGGGTTCGCCTGCATAAGCACCACCAGTCCCGCGCGCATCCGTGCAGCAGCGGCCGCCTCCTCCAGCGAGGACAGTACGGCTTGCATGCGCGGCTTGTGCTCGGGGTGCCGCACGTTATTGTCGTGGCCGGGGACGTTGAGCGCGACGAACACCCAACCTCCGGCTTCCCAGCGCTGGTGCTCACAGAATTCGGCGGGTCTCTCGCAGAAAATCTCGCGCCACCGTCGCAAGCGCGCGAGCGGGTCCTTGCAGTTGCTCCATTCGTTGTCGCCCGGAAGCAGGATGAAGCGGTGCCGGATGCGCGCGAACTGCTTCTTCCTCTCGAGCAGCCAGGCGTCGCTGCACGCCTGCGCGCCCGAGCCGATGTCGCCGACGTGCACCACGAATTCGAGCGGTTGCGCGTTCATCTCGTCGATCAGCCGGTCGAGTCGCTCGACTTCGAACTCGGTGTAGGGCGCGTCGCCGAGGACGCCGAAGCCCACCTCGCCCGCGGGCAGCGGCGCAAGCGGCGCGCAGCCTGCGACGAGCAAAAAGGCTAGATGCCGTAAGCCGTGCGTAGCAGGGTCAGGGGGTGAGCCTTCAGCACGCCTTGCGCAGCTTCCCCCATGCCTTGCACGATATGCCTGGCCGCAATCGGGCAATCCGAGCTCACGTACCGCGGCCGTGGCTCGGCCATCTGGCGGAACACGGGGCGGCCGATCTTCATCGAGTTTTCGAAGTACTCGGTTTTCACGCCCCAGGTACCGTCGTGGCCGGAGCAACGCTCCACCGTGGTGAGCTCGGTGCCGGGAATCGACTCCAGCATCTCGCGGGTTTTCTGCCCCATGTTCTGCACGCGCGAATGGCAAGGGATGTGGTACGACACTTTGCCAAGCGGGTTAACGAAATTTGTTTTCAGAAGCCCATCTTTCTTGCGCAGCACGAAATACTCGAACGGGTCGAACATCGCGTCGCGCACCGCGAGCGTGTCCGCGTCGTCCGGGTACATGAGCGGCAGCTCCTGCTTGAACATCAGCGCGCACGAGGGCACCGGGGCGACGATCGCGTAGCCCTCGCGGGCGTAGCGCGCCAGCACCGGAACGTTCTTCTTTTTCAGGGTATCGACCCCGCTGAGGTCGCCCAGCTCGAACTTCGGCATGCCGCAGCAGACCTCGCTCTCGACCATCACGTACGGAATTTCGTTGTGCGCGAGGATCGCGAGCAGGTCATGCCCCATCACCGGCTCGTTGTAGTTCGCGTAGCAAGTGGCGAAGATGGCCGCTTTGCCGGGCGTGTTGCTTCCATCTTTCACCGCAAAAGTCGCAGACGGGGCGGCGCTCGTCCTGAGCTTGCTCGGCGCATAGGGTGGCAGCTCTCGGTCCTTGTGGACGCCGAGGACCGATTGCATCGCACTCCGGGAAAGGGAGTTCTTGTTCAAGGCATTTACGGTCTGCGCCACCACCGGTATCGCGGCGAGCTTGCCCAGCGCGTCGGTGGAGGAGAGCACGCGGTCGCGAAACTTCACTCCCTTTTTGAACCTGATCGCCTTGGCGCGCAGCATGACGTGCGGGAAATCCACGTTCCACTCGTGCGGCGGAACGTAGGGGCACTTCGTCATGTAGCACAAGTCGCAGAGGTAGCACTGGTCGACGACCTTCCAGTAGTCCTCTTTCTTTACGCCGTCGATCTCCATCGTCGGCGATTCGTCGACGAGGTCGAAGAGCGTGGGAAACGCCGTGCACAGGCTGACGCAACGGCGACACCCGTGGCAGATGTCGAAGATGCGCCCGAGCTCCTTCTCGGCCTTCGCTTGGTCCCAGAACTCCGCGCTATTCCAGGCGAGCGGGTGCCGGGTGGGAGCCTCGAGCGATCCTTCGCGCATCTCTAAGACACAACGAAAGAAACGTCAGTCGGATAGGCCATCCAACGCTTTTTGGAACCGGTTGGCGTGGCTGCGCTCGGCCTTTGCAAGGGTCTCGAACCAGTCGGCGATCTCGCCGAAGCCTTCGTCGCGCGCCTGCTTCGCCATGCCCGGGTACATGTCCGTGTACTCGTGCGTCTCGCCCGCGACGGCCGCCTTCAGGTTCTCGCGTGTGCGGCCGATCGGCAGGTTGGTCGCCGGGTCGCCCACCTGCTCGAGATATTCGAGGTGGCCGTGCGCGTGCCCGGTCTCGCCTTCGGCGGTGGAGCGGAAGAGCGCCGAGACGTCGTTGTGGCCTTCGACGTCGGCCTTCGCTGCGAAGTAGAGGTAACGCCGGTTCGCCTGCGATTCGCCCGCGAACGCGGCCTTGAGATTCTCGTGGGTTCTGCTGCCTTTGAGCGCTTTCATGGAAGTCCTCCTTGTAGGGAGGACGAGCCTACGGCGGAGCGCTCAATAGATCAAATTTAATTTCGTTATTCCGTTGATCGCTTTTGTCAATTACTTGCCCTTCACCGCGTCGCGCACGTCCCTCGCCGCCTTGTCGACCGCGCGGCCGGCCTTCTCGCCCGGGCCTTCGCGCTCGCACGCCGCGAGCCCGAGCAGAAGGATGACGCACAGGATTCCGAGGAGCGTGTAGGCGTGGTTCATGCCCGCAGGCTACGCGCGTAGTGGGGACTTCGCAGCCACGCGCAATAGTCCGTCGGAGGCACGTTCATTGCTGTCACCGATTGCTTACATGCGACGCCTGCGAGGGGTCGAAGCGCTTCCCGGATCGCTGGCGCCGGAACTTTTTGCAGTGCTGACCCGGAAAAGGACAGCAGATATGACCAAGCGATTTCCCCGAATTCCGCGCTATAGCGCCATGGCCGTTTCTGCGGCGCTCGCAGCCTTCAGCAGTGTCGCCGCATCCCAGCCGGCGCGGTCGTCAGCCGGCGAGGCCCCCCTTCCGGTCAACCCCCCCGGCTACGTGGTGGCCTCCGACGGCCGCCCGGTGCTGAGCGGCTTCGGCAGTTGCGTGCGCTCCAGCCAGTGGGTCTTGGCCAACTCCGTCGACCCGTGTGACCAGATCGCGCGCGTAAGCGAGCCCGTCCCGGTCGTCATGTACGAGCAGAAGCCCGCGCCGCCACCGCCGCCCCCCGTCGTGGTTGCCCAACCTGAGCCGCCGCGCATGGTGATCCAGAAGCTCACGTTGTCGATCGACGTCTTATTCGACTTCGACAAGGCGGAGCTCAAAGATGTAGGCAAGCAGAAGCTCGACGAGCTCGCCAGCCAGATCAAAGGCGCCAAAGTTGATGAGATCGTGGTTGTCGGCCACGCGGACCGGATCGGTCCGGAGAACTATAAC
>DASTPE010000058.1:0-8718 GCA_035762345.1 Burkholderiales bacterium | reverse complement strand
TCACCATCTCGATCCCTTGATTGCAGAAGACCTTGCATTTGCCGAAAGCCGCATTCGCAAGGAAACGATCGCCGCCGAGGATATCCTGCACGACATCGGCGCGATTTCGATGATGTCGTCGGACTCGCAGGCGATGGGCCGGGTGGGCGAGGTGATCATCCGCACCTGGCAGACCGCGCACAAGATGAAGGTCCAGCGCGGCCTTCTGCAGAATGATTCGAAAAATGATAACCAGAGGGTGAAGCGCTACATCGCCAAGTACACGATCAACCCGGCGATCGCGCACGGTATCTCGCACGAAGTGGGATCGCTCGAGGAAGGCAAGCTCGCCGATCTCGTCCTCTGGAGGCCGGCGCTCTTCGGCGTGAAGCCTTTCCTTATCGTAAAGGGGGGCATGATCGCCGCTGCGGCGATGGGCGACCCAAACGCCTCGATCCCGACGCCCCAGCCGGTCCACTACCGCCGGATGTTCGGCGCTAAGGCGGTGACGTTCGTGTCGCGGGCCTCTGTGAAGAACCCGCTATTGAAGAAGTTAAGAAAACCCCTGGTTGCGGTGAGGAACACGCGCAAGATCGGCAAGAAGGACATGGTGCACAACGATTACCTGCCGGAAATGAGCGTCGACCCGGAAACCTACGAAGTGCGCGCCGACGGCGAGTTGCTCGTGTGCGAGCCGGCGAAAGTTCTGCCGATGGCCCAGAGGTACTTTCTATTCTGAAGCTGACCCTGCCGTTCGAGCTCCGACAGAAGAGCCGCTTGCGCGCGCGGCTCGATAACGGCGAGGAGGTGGCGCTCATCCTGCAGCGAGGACGGGTGCTGCGCGGCGGCGACCGCGTGACCGCGGCCGACGGGCGCGAGTTAGAGATCGTGGCCGCGCCGGAAAAGTTGCTCCATATCGAGTGCGAGGGGCTTGCGCGCGTCGCCTACCACCTGGGCAACCGCCACGTACCCCTCGAGGTCGGGCGGGGCTTCCTGCGCATTGCCGAGGACCATGTCCTCGAAGAAATGGTGCGCGGCCTCGGCGCGCGCGTGTTGCACATCGAAGCCCCTTTCGAGCCCGAGGCTGGCGCCTACGGCCACCGGCACGACGAGATGGGCCACGGCGGAAAGATTCACGACCATCACCACCGCGGATGAGCCTCGCGCGTCTTCTTCAGCTCGCAAGCCCGACGCTTCCGGTCGGCGCCTACAGCTATTCGCAGGGGCTGGAGGCCGCGATCGAAGCGGGAATTATTCTTGATTCGTCTTCAGCAAGAACCTGGATTGGCGACGTGCTTGAGCTCGCGATCGCGCGCTTGGAGGCGCCGCTGCTGCGCGCCCAGATCGCCGAGCCGACGCAGGAGCGCAACGACTTCTTCATCGCCACGCGCGAGACCGCCGAGCTGCGCGCCGAGACGCTGCAGATGGGGCAGGCCTTGGCCAAGCTGCTGCGCGAGCTCGGTGCCGAAGTTCTTATTGAGCACCCTGCCTATCCGACGGCCTATGCGCTGGCGGTCCGTTACTGGAACATCGAACCAGGCGACGCGGTGCTCGCCTATCTCTGGTCCTGGCTCGAAAACCAAGTGATGGCGGCGGTGAAGGCGGTGCCGCTCGGCCAGACCGCCGGCCAGAAGATTCTGCTCGAGCTCGGGTCGCGCCTCGAGGATCTCGTGGAAACGGAATTGCCGGAAGATTCCTGGAGCAACTTCGCACCCGGGCTCGCGGCTCTATCGGCCAGGCACGAAACCCAGTACTCGAGGCTTTTCCGTTCATGACCCTTCGCGTGGGCATCGGCGGCCCGGTCGGCTCGGGCAAGACGGCGCTGACGCTTGCGCTGTGCCGCGCGCTGCGCAGCCGCTACGAAATCGCGGTGGTCACGAACGACATCTACACCGAGGAGGATGCCCAGTTCCTGGTGCGAAACGAAGCGCTCGCGCCCGAGCGCATCATTGGCGTCGAGACCGGCGGCTGCCCGCACACCGCGATTCGCGAGGACGCCTCGATCAACCTGGAGGCGGTCGAGCGCCTGGTGCGCCGCTTCCCCGGCCTCGACGCGGTGTTCGTCGAGTCCGGCGGCGACAATCTCGCCGCGACCTTCAGCCCGGAGCTATCGGACCTCACGCTCTACGTGATCGACGTGGCGGCGGGCGACAAGATCCCGCGCAAGGGCGGGCCGGGCATTACGAAGTCGGACCTGCTGGTGATCAACAAGATCGACCTCGCGCCCATGGTCGGAGCGTCGCTCGAAGTCATGGACCGCGACGCGAGGAAAATGCGCGGCGCGCGACCGTTCGTCTTCACAAACCTGAAGAGCGGCCAGGGCCTCGACGCCGTGATCCGGTTCATCGAGGGCTACGGCATGCTGCAGGCCGAAAAAAAGCCCGGGGGCGGATAGCTCCGCCCCGGGCCGGGCTAGCGCCTCCTTCAGGGTAGGAGGCGCGAGAGAGTAACCGGTCTACGTCGGGCGCGGGATGGGCAGGAAGAAGGACTCGCGCACGACGTCCTTGCCGGCGATCAGCTCTTCGGACTCACGCCGCTCTTCGTCGAACACCACCTCGGCGAGCCTGCGCAGCGTCTCGCGCGCCTCGGGCAAGGTGCGCCCATGGGAATGAACCCCGGGCAGCTCCTCGATGAAGCCGACGTAGCCGTGGTTTGACTTGAGATACACCGCCGTAAACGCGAGCTTTCCTTGTTCCATGCGCGCTCTTCTCGTGCGGTTCTAAGCGTTGGCGACGCGCTTACCCGCGCCGAGGGCCGCCGACTTGTCCATCACCGCGAGGTCGCCAGAGAGCTCGGCGCCTTCCTCGACCTTGATCCGGGCGTAGCGGATCTTGCCCGAGACTTTGCCGGTGCCCTGAATCACGAGCATCTTGCGAACCGTGATCTCGCCTTCGAAACGGCCGCGGATCTCGGCTTGGTCGACGGCGATCGTGCCTTGAAACACGCCGTGCTCGGCGATTTCGAGGATACGCGAGTCGAGGGTGGCCTCGACGCGCCCCTCGACGACGAGCGTGTCGCAGTCGGTGATTTCGACGCCCTTCAGCTTGATATCGGGGCCGACGACCAGCTTGGATTCCTTGCGCTGATCCACTTTCTGCTCCGGCGCGGTGGAGGGCGCGGGTGCGGTGCTCGCGGGCGTTGTCGTTGTTGTCGGCGCGGCCGGTTGATTCTGGCGGAACGGCTCGTCGCGCCTGTTTCGGAAGAACCCGTCTTTCTGTAGCACTTGAACTCCCCTCTCTGTAGTAGTGGGTAGGACAGCTAGTACCAGCACGCACGATCCATACCTGGCGTGCAAGCCTTTGAAAGTATAGCACTTATCTTTAGTCTGTGGCGTCGGGTTTGTCGCCGCACGGCGACGTCGGGGCACGGTGACATTCAGAGCCTCTTGTTTAAGTGAGGGTTTTCTTGTCGCCGAGCCGCTACGCGGAAAACTCACGGAGCAATCGGCCCGGAAGCTTCTTCGCATCGCAAGGCCCGTCGCTACCGGCGACGCGGACTCCGTTGACCCAGACTCCGTGCACCCCGATTGCCGATGTGGTGAGACGCGGGTAACCGCCGGGCAGGTCGAAAACGCGCCGCTTCGGCCCGCGGTCAACGACTGCCGGATCGAAGAGCAGAAGGTCGGCATGGTAGCCGGGCTTGAGCGCGCCGCGCTCCTTCACGCCGAAAACCTGCGCTGGGTGCCCGCACAGGCGCCACACCGCCTCCGTGAGCGTCAGCACGCCGCGTTCGCGCACCCAGTGGCCGAGAAGGTGCAGGCCGAAGCCGGCGTCATTAAAGAACGTGAGATGGGCGCCTGCGTCCGACAGCGAGATCAGGCTGCACGGATGCTTGAGCATGCGTCCGACCGCCGTCTCGTCCGCGTTCAGCAGGAGCGCGCTATAGACCGTGTCGAGGGTTTCGTTGAGCGCGAGATCGAGCATGAAGTCGAGCGGGTCGGCGCCTGCCGCGGCCGCGAGCTCGGCCACCGATCGTTGCTCGAGCTCGGCGCGCCTCGACTCGATGACGTGCACTTGCTGCCATTCGCCGTTGAACAGACGGAAGTGTGCTGGCGTCGACAGCTCCGCGCGCAGGGCGTCGCGGAATTGCTTCTCGCGCAGCTTGGCCTTGAAGCCTTCTCCCTTCAACGCCAGCGCCGGCCGCCACGCGTCCAGACCCTCGAATACATAAGGCGAATGCAGCGTGAAATCCATCGCGAGGGGGCAGCACGACACCGCGCCCACCAGGTGCCGGCCGCGCTCGTTCGCTTCCTGAATCTTCCGCAAATCGTCGAACACGGCGCCAGGGTTCGTGCTGCTGTGAAGGAGTGCAGCGATCACTACCGGGCGGCCCGACGTGGCCGCGAGCTCCTCGAGAAAGCCGATCGCGGTTTGCCCGCCCTTGGTCAGCATGAACACACCGCGCCCGGCCTCGCGCAGGCAGCCGACCAGCCCGCGCATCTCGGCCTCGTCGGCGAGGCGCGAGGGCATCGGCCTGCCGCCTTCGCCGTTGTGCGCAGGCGAAGTGCTGGTGGAAAAGCCGATCGCGCCCGCGCGCATGCCTTGCAAGACGAGATCTCGCATTCGGGAAATCTCTTCGTCCGTTGCCGGGCGTTCCGTGGCTGCATCGCCCATTACATAGGTACGGATCGACGAATGGCCGACGAATGCCGCCACGTTGAGGGCGGCTCCCCGGCGCTCGAGCATGTCGAGGTATTGCGGCACGGTCTCGAAATCCCAGCGTATTCCGGTGCGCAGCACTTCCAGCGACATGCCCTCGACCTGGGTGAGATTCTTCATCACCAGGTCCCGGTCGCGCGCGCGGCATGGGGCGATGGTGAAGCCGCAGTTGCCGATGATCGCGGTGGTGACGCCGAGCGCGGGCGAAGGCGAGGCCCACGGATCCCACGTGAGCTGTGCATCGTAATGGGTATGGTTGTCGATGATCCCGGGCGTGAGCGCGAGACCGTCGGCGTTCACCGTCTCACGCGCGGCACCGATAATCCTGCCGACCTCGACGATCCTGCCATCCTTGACTGCGATCCCGGCGCACCGCGGCGGCGACCCCAGTCCGTCGATGAGCAGCGCGTCGCGGATGACCAAGTCGAACATGACGCCTCAGTATACTTCGCGAAAATGTTTGGCCTTAAAGACAAGACCGCGGTGGTGACCGGCGGCGCGAAGGGTATCGGTGCGGCGACGGCTAAGCTCCTGCGCGAAGCGGGCGCGCGCGTCGAAATACTCGATATCTCGACCGGCTGCGACGTTACCGAGGAGGCGCAGGTCAGCGCCGCTTTTTCCCGTATCGGGACGCTCGACATCCTCGTCAACAATGCCGGCCGGGCGATCCGCAAGAGCGCAGTGGAAATGCCGAAGGAGGAGTGGGATGCGGTCATCGAGCTGAACCTGACCGCGCTTTTCTTGTGCTCGCGGCTCGCCCATCCTTACATGAAGAAGCGCGGCGGCGGCGCGATCGTCAACCTCGCCTCGATCATGGGCCTTTCCGGCGGCGTCTATCCCAACGCCTCGTACCAAGCGTCGAAAGGCGGCGTAGTGAACCTCACGCGCGCGCTCGCGCTCGAGTGGGCGCCGGACAACATCCGCGTCAACGCCGTCGCGCCGACCTACGTGCGCACCGACCTCACCGTGGCGCTCTTCTCCAACCCGGAGCTGATGAAGACCGTGATGGCGCACACGCCGCTCGGCCGCTTGCCGGAGCCCGAGGACATCGCCGCCGCGATCCTTTTCCTGTGCAGCGACGCGGCACGCTGCATCACCGGCGTCACGCTGCCGGTGGATTCGGGCTATCTAGCTCGGTAGCCCGACGTCGAACTGCTCGCGCGTCTCGGCGAGCACCTGCTCGATGATCGTATGCTTGCGCGCATCGGCCGGACCCGGATCGTCGATCACCGCGCCGCACCAGTTGCATTCGGTTTTCAATGCGGCGGGCGAACGCTGCACGTTCGTCACGTGGCAGCCGTCGCATTCCTCGTACGCGGCGAGCTCCCAGTTGAGGAGTGCAATGAGATCGGGCTGGCTGAGCGTGCGTCTTGGTTGGATGACTGTCATGGTAGTGACAGCATCGCCCTTCGCGCGCGAGCCGGCTTGATCTAGCTCAAAGCAATCTCTACTGGCGGCGCGCGGCGCCACATCCGGCAGATCATGCGTCGCCCGTCGGCACGACGCCCGCGCTCTCGAACATCAGGATGACGGAGCGCACCGGCGCGCGCGTGCGGTGCAGGACGCCGCGCGGCACTGTGAAGCCCTGGCGCGGCGCGAGCTCCACCGTCCGTCCCTCGAGATCGATCAGGAACCGGCCCTCGACGACGTAGAAGAACTCGTCCTCGCGGTCGTGCTTGTGCCAGTGGAACTCGCCCTGCAGTACGCCGACGCGCACGACGCTGTCGTTCACCTGGCAGAGGGTCTGGTTGAACCAGGGTTCCTTCGTCTGTGCCGCGAGCGCGTCCACGTCGATCAGTTGCAGCGGCGCGAACTTCACGTCGGTACGGATGGTGTATGGCTGGGTGCTCATTCCATTCTCCTCGTAGCCGCGTTCATTCCTTATAGGGCTCATTGCTTCTTGGGCTGTCGGGTGACTGCACATCAAGGGATTGCCTGTATCGAACGCATCCCCTGATGAACTCCGGCCAACTCGGCACTACGGGTTGCGGATCAGTCTTCTCCGGGAGCAGACCCCACAGCGCCGGATGATGCCAACAAAGCTCGTGCAGGTCGCTGTCGCGATGTTCACGGATTCCGTCGCGCAGCTTTTTCACCTCCTCGATCAGCTGCTCGCGCGACATTCGTTCGAGATCGTCGTCCATGTCAGGTCTTTAGTCTGTAGCCGGTCTTGAAGATCCAGGCCACGATCCCTAGGAAGGCGAGGAAGAACGCGCCCGTGACAGCGAGGCTCACCCCTACCGGCACGTCCTCGGTGCCGTAGAAGCTCCAGCGGAATCCGCTGATGAGGTACACGATCGGGTTGAACAGGCTGAAGGTGCGCCAGCCTTGCGGCAGCATGTCGATCGAGTAGAACGCGCCGCCGAGGAAGGTGAGCGGGGTGATGATGAGCATCGGCACGAACTGCAGCTGGTCAAAACCGTCCGCCCAGATGCCGAGGATGAAGCCGAACAGGCAGAACGTGGTCGCAGTGAGCACCAGGAAAGCGACCATCCACAGCGGGTGCGCGATGCTCACCGGCACGAACAGATTCGCGGTGGCGAGGATCACCAGCCCTAGCAGGACCGACTTGGTCGCCGCGGCGCCGACGTAAGCGAGGACCAGCTCGAAAGCTGACACCGGCGCCGACAGCACCTCGAAGATGGTGCCGGTGAACTTCGGCAGGTAGATGCCGAACGAGGCGTTCGACAGGCTTTCGGTGAAGATCGCGAGCATGATCAGGCCGGGAACGATGAACGCGCCGTAAGGCACTCCCTCCAGGTTCCCCATGCGCGCGCCGATGGCGGCGCCGAACACGACGAAGTAGAGCGAGGTGGTGATCACCGGCGTCGCCAGGCTCTGCCACAGCGTGCGCCGGAAGCGCGCCATCTCGAACTTGTAGATCGCGGCGACGGCGTGTCGGTTCATTGCTTTACGAGATCGAGGAAAATGTCCTCGAGCGAGCTCTGGCGCGTCTGCAGGTCCTTGTAGGCGACGCCGAGATCGCTCAAGGCGCGCAGCAGCGCGGGGATGCCGGTGCGCTCTTCGCTCGCTTCGAACGTGTATTCGAGCTCGCTGCCATGGTTTTTGAGCCGGATCGGCCACCTGGAAAGACCTGCCGGGATGGCGGTCAGCGGCTCGAGCAGGTGCAGCGTGAGCTGCTTCTTGCCGAGCTTCTTCATGAGCGCGGCCTTCTCCTCGACCACCACCAGCTCGCCTTTGTTGATAACGCCGATGCGGTCGGCCATCTCCTCGGCCTCGTCGATGTAATGCGTAGTGAGAATGATGGTGACGCCGGCGTCGCGCAGCGCGCGCACCAGCGCCCACATGTCACGCCGCAGCTCGACGTCCACGCCCGCGGTTGGCTCGTCGAGGAACAGAATCTCGGGCTCGTGCGCGAGCGCCTTGGCGATCAGCACGCGCCGCTTCATCCCGCCGGAGAGCGTGCGGATCTTGTCGTGGCGCCGGTCCCACAGCGACAGTTCGCGCAGCACTTTCTCCAGGTGCAGCGGACCGGGTGGACGGCCGAAGAGGCCGCGGCTGAAGCTCACCGTCGCCCACACCGTCTCGAACGTGTCGGTGGTCAACTCCTGCGGCACGAGGCCAATCTTGGAGCGCGTAAAGCGGTAGTCGCGCACGATGTCGTGACCGTCGACGTGCACCCTGCCCGAGCTCGACGTGACGATGCCGCAGACGATGTTGATGAGCGTGGTTTTGCCCGCGCCGTTCGGACCAAGGAGCGCGAAGATCTCGCGGTCCCGGATCTCGAGGCTCACGTCCTTCAGCGCCTGCAGCCCCGTGGCGTAGGTCTTGGTGAGATGCGAGATCGCAATGACTGGTTGCATCCTAATACTATGCCGCCACCTTCGCCGGGCGCAGCAGGCCGACGACTGCTGCGGCCATCGCCAGCACCAGCACCGCCGAGACCGCCGCGGTCAGCTTGAGCGCCTGCGCTACCGTCGAGGGGTCAAGCGCCGCACCGTAAACCGCGGTTGCCAGGCTGCCGAAGAGCGCACTGCCGAGCGCGCCGCCGAGCTCTGAAGAGGTCTCCGAAATGCCGGAAGCGGCCCCGGCGCGCTCGGGTGGGGCGGCGGACATGAGG
>DASTPE010000057.1:0-6358 GCA_035762345.1 Burkholderiales bacterium | reverse complement strand
TGGTGCGGCAGAAGTACGTCGATTCGGCAGCGCAGTACGCTAAGGAGAAAGGCATCAAGCCGCGCCAGTGCCCGGCCGCGTGATCCCGCTGGCGCGCAGTAACGTTCAAGGCGCGCCACGATCAGGCGAAGGAGAATCCGCGGCGGCAAGCGCGAAGCGCACGAGCTCCGCGATGTTGCGCACCTCGAGCTTCTCCATGATGCGGGTCCTGTGGACCTCGACCGTGCGCGCGCTGATGCCGAGCACGGCGGCGATCTCCTTGGCGTGCAATCCCCTGACCGCGTGCTCGAGCACCTCGCGCTCGCGCGCGGTGAGCCGCGACAGCTTCTCCGCATCGGCGCGGCGCAGCTCGGCCGCATCGATGCGACGCCGCTCGAGCGCGAACGCGGCATCGATTGCCTGCCTCAGCTGAGTGTCGTCGAAAGGCTTTTCGATGAAATCGACCGCCTGCGCGCGGAACGCCGCCCGGGCGGCGGGCACGTCGCCGTGCGCGGTGATGATGATGAACGGGATCGTGCTGCCGCGCGCGCGCACGCGGCTTTGCAGCTCCCCCCCGGTCATCCCCGGAAGGCGCAGGTCCGCGACCACGCAGCCCGACCAGGTCGGCTCAAAGGCGACGAGGAAGCTCTCGGCATCGCCGAAGAGCTGCGTGGCGTAGCCGCCCAGGCCGAGCATCAGCGCGAGCGAATCGCGGATCGACGCGTCGTCATCGACGACATAGACGACCAGCCGATCGCGCTCAGCCATCGGCCCGCGTCGGCAAAACGAGATGGAACTCGCCGTGCGAGGCGGCGCGCGCCTCGAGCGTACCGCCGTGCGCCTCGGCGATCGCGCGGCTCACCGCGAGCCCCAGTCCCATGCCGCTCGGTTTTCCCGAGACGAACGGCTCGAAGGCGCGCTTGCCGACCGCCGCAGAGACGCCCGGCCCGTTGTCAGAGACCACGATGCGGACGTGCCGGGCGTTATCGCGGCGCGCCGTGACCGCGATTTGCCCGCGCCCGGGCGCATGCGCCTCCACCGCCTCTATCGCGTTGGTGATCAGATTGCGCAGCACCAACTCGATTTGCAGCCTGTCGACCAGCATGTCGGGCAGGTCCTGGTCGGCGTCGATGCTGAGCGCGATGGCGCGGCCGGCGTACGCCTGCGCGGCGATGGGGCGCACCGCCTCGAGCAACTCGCTCACCGGGACCTGCTCCAGCCGCGTCGCGCCTTGCCGGAAGAAGTCGCGCAACCGGCGCACGACCTCCGAGGCGCGCTGCGCCTCTGCGAGCATGCGCTCGATAACGGCGCCCAGCTCGGCGTTGCGCCCAGCCTCGATCATCATCTGCCCCGAGCGGCCGTAGTTGGCGAGCGCCGTAAGCGGCTGGTTTACCTCGTGCGCAATCGCGCCAGCCATCTCGCCGGCCGCGGCTAGCCGCAGCGACTCCTTCAGGCTTTCCGCCGCGCGCTCGCGCTCCTCCACCATCACGCCGAGATAAAGAACCGTCAGCGTGAGAGCGGCGACGAGCGCCTGCAGCTCGAGCACCGGCAGGGTCTGGAGCGCGCGATGGTGGATGCCCAGAACGACGCCGAGCTGAACGATGGCAATCGCGATGATCGCCCCAGCGATGCCGCCGCGGATCGCGACCCATATGAGCGGCGGGAACAGGAGGTAAAAGTGATGCGACGGATCGCCACCGAGGCCCGCGAAGATGAGCCACAGGGTTGCTGCCACGAGGGCTATTTGCGCGTACGTCTCGCCACGCTGCGCGAGCGAGCGCAGGTTCGCTCGCCGTTCCGCGTCGGCCACCACGAGCAATAAAGGCGCGGTGACGAGAACGCCCACCGCGTCGCCAACCCAGAACCGCAGCCATCCGGGGAGCGCGGCGCCCGGCGGCAGCGCGTCGGCGGCGTACAGCACGTACACGAAGGCGGCGGCTACCACCACCGTTCCGGCCGCGACGACGCCGACGAACAGCGTAAGCTGGCGCAGGCTGCGCAGGTTGGGCTGCGGTCGCAGAAGCATGCGCAAGGCCCAGGCGATCGCCGCATAGCCCGCCGCAAGAGCGAGCGCGGCGAGGACACTCACGCCGTACCCGGCCGGGAACTTCCGAATCACGCCGTCGGCGAGGACGATCGTGACCCAAACCGCCGGAGCGTGAGCAAGGCCGCCCAGCAGCATCCATGCGATTGCGAGCGCAGGCTGGGGGTTCCACGGCGTGATGTTGAACGGGCCGAGCGGATGGATGTAGCTCACCCAGTCGAGCAGACCGTAGCAGGGCGCAAAGAGGGCCGCGTCGCGCAGGTATCGAAGAACCTTCATGCCGGGGGCATCATCGTGCGAGCGCGGCGGCGCCCGGGCAAGTACGTAGTTTCCCTTACGCGTGGATGCGAATGGCGTGCCGCGCACACGTTCCGTAGGCTGCACCCATGACCGCCATCCAAATCACCGGAACCGCGCTCTTCGCGCTCGCAGTGCTGCACACCTTCTCCGCGCGCTATTTCGAGCATCTCGCGCATACGCGCACCGCTCATGCCGGCGTGTGGCACCTGCTCGGCGAGGTGGAGACAGTGTTCGGCTTCTGGGCGATCGTGCTCGTGCTCTTCATGGCGCTCGCCTACGGTTGGGGCGCCTCTTCGCGCTATCTGGATAACCTGCATTTCACCGAACCGATGTTTGTCTTCGTGATCATGGTGATCGCGGCGAGCCGGCCTGTCATGCAGCTCGCCGTGGACCTCGTGCAGGCGGTCGCCCGTGCGCTGCCGGCGCGGCCGGCGATCGCGGGCTACTTCCTCGCGCTTTCGGTCGTGCCCCTGCTTGGCTCCTTCATCACAGAGCCGGCCGCCATGACCCTCGCCGCGCTCATGCTGCGCGATCGACTGTTCACCGCCGGAGTTTCGAACCGGCTCAAGTACGCGACGCTCGCCGTGCTCTTCGTCAACGTCTCGGTCGGCGGCACGCTTACCCATTTCGCCGCGCCGCCGGTGCTGATGGTCGCCGCGAAGTGGGGATGGACGAGCGGGTTCATGCTTTCCGCCTTCGGCGCCAAGGCGGCTCTGGCCGTGCTGCTCAATTCGCTCGCCGTCACGCTCCTTTTCCGCCGAGAACTGGCCGCGCGGGCGTTGGAACGAGGGCGGGACGTGCAGCCGCGGGTTCCGGCGGCGTTTGTGCTCGTCAATGTCCTCATCCTCGCGGCGGTGGTATTCACCAATCATCATCCCGAAGCGTTCATGGGCCTGTTCCTGCTTTTCCTCGGGTTTGCGGAAGCCTATAGCAGGCACCACAACCGGTTGATCCTGCGCGAAGGCCTGATGGTTGCCTTCTTCCTCGCCGGGCTGGTGGTGCTCGGGGGGCAGCAGCAGTGGTGGCTGCAGAATGTACTGTCCCGCCTCGATGAAACGGCGCTCTTTTACGGCGCCACCGCCCTTACCGCCATTACCGACAACGCTGCGCTTACGTATCTCGGCTCGCTCGTCGAGGGCATTACCGACGAGTACAAGTATTCGCTCGTGGCTGGCGCCGTGGCCGGGGGCGGACTGACGGTTATCGCCAATGCGCCCAACCCGGCGGGCTTCGCCATCCTCAAGGACCACTTCGAGGAGCGCTCGATCAGCGCGCTCGGCCTCTTCGCGTTCGCGCTGCCGCCGACGTTCGTGGCCGTGCTCTGTTTTCGCGGATTCAAGGGCCCGGTGCACGAGATCTTCGACGTCGCAATGTGGGCACAGTGGTTTTCCGAGCTCGACCGCTCGTTTCTCTTTCTTCTCATCCTGCCCTTCGTCGTCGCGGCGGTCGGCCTGTGGGCTCACTTCTCGGGGCGTCGATCGGATTAGCCGTGTAGTCTGACAACGAGCCGGACTATTGCGGCAGTTTCCAGCTTACCTGCCTGCGGCGTAAACCGGCGATAGCCCAAGACCAGCTTAAGGCGAGCTTAAGGGCGCCGCCCCCATGCTGCCGGCGCGCCCAAGAATGGAAGACGACGCATTTTCCGATGAGTTCTGCCGCTTCCTGCGCGCCGCGGTGCCGAGCGTCGACGCCGCGGAGCTGCTGCTGTTGCTCGATCGCGAGCGCAGCCGCTGGTGGTCGGCGACCGAGGCGGCCGCAGCCCTCGCGCCCGCGGTCCCGGTGAGCGAGGCCGACAGCGTGCGCTACTTCGGCGTGTTCCAAGCGAACGCGCTGGTCGCGGTCGGCCCAGACAGGCGCGTGCAGTACCGTCCCGCGAATTCCGGCCTGGAAGGGCACGTCGCTACGCTCGCCCAAGCCTACCGCGAGCGGCCGGTGACGCTGATCCGCGTAATCTATGCGTTGCGCGATTCAAGCATCCAGTCGTTCGCCGACGCTTTCAAGCTGAAACGGAGCTGAGCCATGGTTTCGGTCAATTTCGCGTTCACCCTGCTCGCCGCATTGACCAGCCTCGCCTGCATGGTACTGCTGTTCCGCGGCTACGCCGCGACCGGCGTGCGGCTGCTGCTGTGGAGCGCGCTGTGCTTCGTCTGCCTGACGGCGAACAATGCGCTGCTCTTCTTCGACCTAGTGGTGTTCCCGCATATCGACCTGCGCGGCTACCGGCTCGCCGCTGCGCTCGCCGGGGTGCTCTTCCTCCTCTACGGGTTCATCTGGGAGGCCGAATGATCGAGTTCCTCTCCGGAGCGGTGGCCATGGGATTCCTGGTGGCGAGCGGGTTCTTCATGCGTTTCTGGCGCAAGACCGCCGACCGCCTGTTCCTCGCCTTCGCTCTCGCGTTCGTGCTGCTCGCGCTTAACCAGGCGCTCGCCCAGTGGCTCGGCGCGGCCGACGAACGGCTCGGCTACACCTATTTGCTGCGCGTCCTCGGCTTCGTGCTGATCCTCGCCGCCATCGTCGACAAGAACCTCGGTCGAAGCGGGAAGAAGGTAATACGTCCCGAATAGTCGACGCCAACAGCAATTCCATCCGTCAGACGCAGCCCATCTCGTGACGGGCGAGAGAGAGGCGGGCAACCGGTGCGGCCGTCCATCCGAAAGGAAACTCGCGTTTCCCCAACCAGGAGACGACACCATGTCCGTCCGCACGGCGCCCGCCCGAGCGGAGCATGCAGCGCGAATCCTTAACGGGCGCTTAAAGCTGCCTTAAGCCTGCCGCTTTTCCGCTCGCCGCCATGGAGTTTTCGCTCCTCGGGGGAATACCAGCACATCGCTGCGGAAAGGGTAGTCCGGCAGCCCGGTAGCGGTCGATCGCCCGTTATGAGCGCTCGCTTCAGAGCCTGGAAGAGTGAATGGCTTCAATCGCGGAAGCCCGGGTATTTCCTGTCGGCGAGGCGCAGCAGCGCCGGCCACTCGAGCGGGCCCCAGCGTCGGCGGGTCTCGGGCCGGTAGAGATGGTTCGTTTTCTCGATCACGTCCTGTGCCGGCAGGTGGAGCTTCGTGTTGCACGACATCGCCGCCACCTGCGCCTTGCACGCGCGCTCGAGCCAAAAGAGGTTGGTGAAGGCCTCGGCCACCGTCGGGCCGACCGCGAGGAGCCCGTGGTTGCGTAGGATCATCGCCTTGTAGCTTCCGAGATCGCGCACCAGGCGCTTCTGCTCGTCGAGGTCGATCGCCACGCTCTCGTACTCGTGCATGCCGACGCCGTCGAAGTACATCGCGGTCTGGGTTATCGGCAGAAACCCGCAGTCGAGCGCCGATATCGCCATGCCGGCGATCGAGTGGGTGTGGATGACGCAGCCGAGGTCGGGCCGCCCCTTGTGCACGGCGCTGTGGATGACGAACCCCGCCTGGTTGATGCCGTAGCCGGTGCCCGAGTCGAGCACGACATTGCCGTCGAAGTCGATCTTCACGAGGCTCGACGCGGTGATCTCGTCATACAGCAGGCCGTAAGCGTTGATCAGGAAATGGCCTTCCTCACCCGGCACGCGCGCCGAAATATGGTTGTAGACGAGGTCATCCATGCCGTAGTGGTGCACGAGGCGGTAGCAGGCCGCCAGGTCGACACGCGCGCGCCATTCTGCGGGCGAAACGCGCTCGCGCATCGACTGGATTCTCAGGGAGGAGAGATCGCTCATCCGCGTATTATGTGCATTTCTGCAAAATTGCTGTAATACCCGGCAAGGAAGCGCAGTCCTTCACAGTCGGTCTGACACCCCGGGCGCAAGGTAGGCCCAGGGTACAAACCCGGCATGGAGGTGCAAATGAACGCGCTTCTGCAGGACGTGAGAAAGCTGTTATTCGCAGGCTTGCTGCTCGTGGCCTGCGCGGCACGATCGGAAGATCTCGATCGGCCTCTGCTCCTCGTGGCCAAACCGGATCTCGGGGGGCTCTATAGCCGCACGGCGCTCCTCGTCGTGCCGGCGGCCGACGGCCAGCACGTTGGCTTCATCATCAACCGCGCTACGGAGGTGAAGCT
>DASTPE010000056.1:0-8719 GCA_035762345.1 Burkholderiales bacterium | reverse complement strand
TTAAGCGCAGGGGCGCGCCTGCGACGGCGCCGTTCCTCGTTCCCGTGAACAGGCCTTTCCATGCTTTGGGTCGCACTCCATTTTCCGCGCCTGCCGCCGGAAGCACTCGGGCCGATCGGCGCCTGGGCGTGCCAGTTCACGCCTAAAGTCTCGCTCGAGCCGCCGCAGGAGTTGCTGCTGGAAGTGCAGGGCAGCCTGCGATTGTTCGGAGGCTTTAGGCCGCTTACGGAGAAGTTGGCGGCCGGGCTGCGCGGGCTCGGCTACCCGTTTCAGCTCGCTGCCGCGTCTACCGCGCGCGCCGCGCTGTGGCTCGCGCGCGGCGAAGGGGAAACCGAGCTCGAGTCGCTGCCGATCGAGGTGACCGGCTTCGACGTCGAATTTCTCCGCGGCATCGGAATCTCCTCCGTCGGAGCGCTGCTCGAGCTGCCGCGCGAAGGGCTCGCGCTGCGCTGCGGCCCGGCGGTGATCGAAGACCTCGACCGGGCGCTCGGCGCGGTCCCCGAGCTGCGGAATTTTTTCGCGCCGCCGCCGCGCTTCGATGCAAGGCTCCAGCTGCCTGCGGAGATCACTCACGCCGAAAGCCTGCTTTTCGGCGCCCGCCGGCTACTCGTGCAGCTTGCAGGCCTGCTTGCGGCGCGCTGCGAGGGCGTTCGGGGCTTCCGCCTCGTCTTGCTGCACGAAAACCGGGCGCACATCGTCGAAATCGCGTTCGCTTCCGCGACTCGGGACGCCGAGCGCATGGCTCGGGTGCTGCGCGAGCGTCTTGCCCAGATGCAGCTGGCCGAGCCGGTAACGGCGATGCGGCTCGAGGCCGGCGACTTCGTCCCGTTCCAGGCAGCGAGCGCAGGGATGTTCGGCGATGCGGCGCGCACAGCCGAGGACTGGGCCGAGCTCCTCGAGCGGCTGCGCGCCCGGCTCGGCAATGCCGGGGTGCACGGCCTCGCCGCGCTGCCGGATCATCGACCGGAGCACGCCTGGCGGCGCATCGAGCCCGGCGAATGGGATCCGCGATCGTATGCGGCTCCGGGCCCGCGCCCGGTCTGGCTGCTCGAACCGAAAAGACTGAAAGAAAGCGAGTTCACCGCGCTCGCCGGTCCCGAGCGTATCGAGTCGGGCTGGTGGGACGGCGACGACGCGAGGCGCGACTACTTCATCGCGCGGCTGCCGAATGCCGGGCTCGCCTGGATATTCCGGGAAGCCGGGGAATGGTATCTGCATGGACTCTTTGCCTGATTACGCCGAACTGCACTGCCTTTCGAACTTCAGCTTCCTGCGCGGCGCGTCGCATCCCGAGGAGCTCGTGTCGCGCGCGCAGGCGCTCGGCTACAGGGCGCTCGCGCTCACCGACGAGTGCTCGCTTGCCGGCGCTGTGCGCGCGCACCAGGAAGCGAAAGATTGCGGCCTGCCGCTCATCCTCGGCGCCGAGATCCTCGCCGAGGGAGTCAAGCTTGTGCTGCTCGCCACCGACCGGCGCTCGTATGGCGCGATCTCGTCGTTGATCACCACCGGAAGACGACGCAGCAAGAAGGGCGCTTACTCCCTCAGGCTTTCGGACGTGGAATCGCTTTCCAGCAGCGGCGCGCTGCTGCTCTGGATCCCCGGAGAGGATGTGCGGCCCGCGGCATGGATAGCGGAACGTTTTCATCGCCATGCCTGGATTGCGGCGGAGCTGCACTTTGGACCGAACGACCGAACAAAAATGGCTTTCTTGAATGATATTTCCAAAAAAAGCCGGCTTCCGCTGATAGCCTGCGGCGACGTGCACATGCACGTGCGCTCGCGCCGGCGGCTGCAGGATGTCCTCACCGCGGTGCGCTTCGGCAAGCCGGTCGCGGAATGCGGGCAGGCGCTCTTTCCCAATGCCGAGCGGCACTTGCGCCTGCGCATGCGCCTCGCGCAGCTCTATCCGCCCGAGCTCCTTGCCGAAACGCTCGTCATTGCCGAACGCTGCGGCTTCTCCTTGGATTCCCTCAAGTATGAATATCCGGCGGAGCTCGTGCCTGAGGGCCATAGCCCCGCTTCGTGGCTGAGGACGCTTGCCGAGCAGGGTCTGCGCCTGCGTTTCCCCGCGGGTGTGCCGGCGAAGGTCGCCGAGATGATGGAGCCTGAGCTCAGGCTCATCGCCGAGCTCGGCTACGAGCCCTTCTTCCTCACCGTGCACGACGTGGTGCGCTACGCGCGAGACCAGGGAATTCTCTGCCAGGGCAGGGGCTCGGCGGCAAACTCGGTGGTGTGCTACGCGCTCGGCATCACCGAGGTCGACCCGGCGCGCATGAACATGCTGTTCGAGCGCTTCGTGTCACGCGAGCGCAACGAGCCGCCCGACATCGACGTCGACTTCGAGCACCAGCGGCGCGAAGAGGTGATCCAGTACGTCTACCGCAAGTACAGCCGCGACCGCGCCGCGCTCGCCGCGACGGTGATCTGCTATCGCCCGAAAAGCGCCGTGCGCGATGTCGGCAAGGCGCTCGGCCTGCCGCTCGACGAGGTGGATCGTCGGGCGAAGGGCTTGACATTCTGGGATACCCGCCGCGCATTGCCCGGCTGCCTGGATGGCCACTTCCTCGAGCTCGTGCAAACTCTCATCGGGTTCCCGCGCCATCTCTCGCAGCACGTCGGCGGCTTCGTCATCTCGCGCGGCCCGCTTGCAGAGCTTGTGCCGATCGAGAACGCCGCCATGCCTGCGCGCAGCGTCATCCAGTGGGACAAGGACGACCTCGAGGCGCTCGGGCTGCTCAAGGTCGATGTGCTGGCGCTCGGCATGTTGTCGGCGATCCGCAGGGCGTTGGATTTTCTAGGAATGAAGATCGATCAGGTTCCCGCCGAGGACCCCGCGGTCTACCGCATGATCCAGAAGGCCGACACCGTCGGCGTGTTTCAGATCGAATCACGCGCCCAGATGAGCATGTTGCCGCGCCTGCGGCCGCAGAATTTCTACGACCTAGTCATCGAGGTGGCGATCGTGCGCCCGGGACCGATCCAGGGCGGCATGGTGCATCCCTACCTGCGGCGCCGGCGCGGCCTGGAGCCCGTGGCTTATCCGAGCCCGGAAGTGGAAGCGGTTCTGAACAGAACCTTGGGCGTTCCCATCTTTCAGGAGCAGGTAATGGAGCTTGCAATGGTGGCGGCGGGCTTCACGCCGGGCGAGGCCGACCGGCTGCGCCGCTCGATGGCGGCATGGAAGCGCAGCGGCGGCCTCGAGCCTTTCGAAGAAAGATTAAAAAACGGGATGCGCCGCAACGGCTACAGCGAGGCGTTTGCCGATTCCATCTACCGGCAGATCCTCGGCTTCGGCGAATACGGCTTCCCGGAGTCGCACTCGGCCAGCTTCGCGCTGCTCGTATACGTCTCGTCCTGGATCAAGTGCCATTATCCGGCGGCGTTCTGCGCCGCGCTGCTGAACAGCCAGCCGATGGGTTTTTACGCGCCCGCACAGCTCGTGCAGGATGCCCGCCGGCACGGCGTACAGGTGCGCCCGCCCGATGTACAGTTGAGCGAATGGGATTGCACGCTCGAAGACGGGGCCGTACGCCTGGGCTTGCGCATGGTGGGCGGGCTGGGCGAAGGAGAAGGCAGGCGCATCGCGGCAGGCCGCCCGTATCGCTCCATTCATGATTTGAAATTGAACAAAGGCGATCTGCGCTGCCTGGCGGCGGCCGGCGCGCTGGAGTCGCTTGCCGGGCACCGGCGCCTCGCGCGCTGGGCAGCCGCGGGCGCAGTGCGACGCGCGCCGCTCGACATCCCGGCGTGCGAGCGCGTACCGGCGCTCGAGCCGCCGGCCGAAGGCGAGGAGATCGTCGCCGACTACGCGAGCCTCGGGCTCACCCTCGGCCGCCATCCTCTGGCCTTGCTGAGAAAACGCCTGGGCAAGATGCGGCTCCTGAAAGCCGAAGAACTCAAATCAAGACCGCATGGCGCCCCGGCACGCGTCGCCGGGCTGGTCACCTGCCGGCAGCGGCCCGACACGGCAAGCGGAGTGATATTTGTCACGCTCGAGGATGAAACCGGATGCATGAACATCGTAGTGTGGCGCGACCTCGTTGAGCGTCAGCGCCGCGAGCTGCTCGGCGCCCGGCTGATGGGCGTGGCGGGCGTGGTCGAGCGCGACGGTGAAGTAGTGCACCTCGTCGCCCGGCGCCTCTCGGACTACAGCGCGCTGCTCGGGCCGCTCGCTGCCGGTTCGCGCGATTTCCACTAAGATCGGCATCGCTTGACCGAGATCCTGAGACTCATCAGCAGCTATCGCACCCGGCGGCCTGCCCGCGTTTCGGCGCTCCTCGACGCCCTTTTCCGCCAGCTTGCGCGCTGCGCTCCGGCCGAGGCGACCCCGACCGAGGAGCGCATCTGGGACGTCTGGATGCACTATCCGCATTACGCCGCGGCGCGCGCGCTCGACCTCGCGACCAGCGACATCGCTGCGCGCCGCTACGACATCGCCGAGACGCGCCTTACCGTTCTCCTGCGCCGCGCTCCGGACTTCGCCGAGGCATGGCACAAGCGCGCCGCGCTGTACTATCTGCTCGGGCGCGACGCGGAATGCCTGCGCGACATCCGCCATACCCTGGAGCTCGAGCCGCGCCACTTTGGCGCGATGCTGCATTTCGCCGAGATCCTACGCTCGGCGCAAGCCGCCGCGGAAGCCGGCTTCGCCGTGCGGACGGCGCGCTCGATCCATCCGCATCTCGCCCTTCCTGCTGACAATCCCTGACTGCTCAGGCAGGTCCGGCAACTATAATGCCGCCATGAGCGCGGATGACTACAGGGTGACCGTAGCGAAAGATCTGCAGGACCTGATCCCGGTTTTCATGAACAACCGGCACCAGGAGCTCGACGCCCTGCGCGTGGCGCTCGCCGCCGCGGACTTCGAGAAGCTTCGGCAGCTCGGACACCGCATGAAAGGGGTCGGGAGCTCATACGGCTTCGTTTTCGTCTCTACGCTCGGGAAGTACATCGAGGACGGGGCGCGCAGCGGCGATCACGCCGCGCTGCAGGCGAGCATCAGCGAGTATGGCGATTACCTCTCCAAGGTACAGATCGCGTATGAGTGATGCGTAGCCGATGCGCATCCTGCTGATCGACGACGACGAGGATCTGCGCAACCTCGTATCGCGCTACATCCGCAGCCAGTGGCCCGACGCCCAGATCGACGGCTACGATCCGCTTGAGCGCGACCTGCCGAGCGCCGCTTTCCCGTTGCGCTCCTACGACGTCATCGTGCTCGATTACATGCTCGGCCGCGGCGACGGCCTGGAGTGGCTGAAGGCTCTCAAGCGGCGCGACGACTGCCCCAAGGTCCTGTTTCTCACCGGCGCCGGCAACGAGATCATCGCCGTGCGCGCCATCAAGGCCGGCGCCGACGACTACCAGCGCAAGCAGGAGCTCACCCGCGAAAAGCTGATCGCCTCGATTCGCGAGCTTACCGCGACCCCGGTGGAGCGCACGGTGTCGCCCGACCTGGCGTCGCGCATGGAGGGCCAGAACCTTCGCGCCAAGGTGCGCATCCCGGGCATCAAGATCCTGCACATGATCGGCGAAGGCGGCACGGCGCGGGTCTACCTCGCCTCGCGCGAGGACGACGACGAGCCGCTCGTGGTGAAGATCCTGCGCCAGGACGCCGTGGTGAACCGCAAGGCGATGGAGCGGTTCATGGAAGAGTTCGCGATGGTCGAGCGCATCCAGAGCCGCCACGTCGCGCGCATCCTCGGGCACGGCAGGCACGAGAACAACGTCTATCTGGTGATGGAGTTCTTCGAGGGCGGCGACCTGAGCAAGCGCTTGGGCAGCCGGCCGGTACCGCCGCAGGAGGCGCTGAGATTCTTCCGCGAGCTCATGTTCGCGCTCGGCGACATCCACGAGAAAGGCATCCTGCACCGCGACCTCAAGCCCCAGAATCTGATGTTCCGCCGCGACGGCACGCTCGCGATCGTGGACTTCGGTATCGCGAAGAACATCGCGGCGGCGGACCGCACCGGGGCGGGCGAAGTGCTCGGCACGCCGCGCTACATGAGCCCGGAGCAGGTGCAAGGGCGCGCGCTCGACCTGCGCACCGACATCTACAGCGCCGGCGTGTTGCTCTACCAGATGCTTACCGGCCGGCACATGTTCGATGGCGAGACAGCTATGGAGATCGCCATGCACCACCTGAACACCGTTCCGCCGCCGTTGGCGCCGGAGCTCGAGCAGTACCAGCCTTTGCTCGACAAGTTGGTGGAGAAAGACCGCGAGGCCCGGTTCCGCAACGCCGACGAGGTCATCGGTTTTCTTGCGCGCAAGTTCGAGCAGCAGGCCGCCGTGCAATAGACGCTCAACTCCACCCGACGGTCAAGCCGAGCGGCTACATCGGCGTCGTGCGTCAGGGCAGCGCGGCCCAGATCGCGCGCAGCTGGTCGGGCAGGTCCTTGGGCGAGAACGGCTTGGAGATCGTGCCGGCGGCTCCGAGGCTCTTGAGGTCGTTCAGGTCTCGCTGCGAGGCCCGGGCGGTGATGAACACCACCGGCAGGCTGCTGGTCTCCGGGCGCAGTTTCATCTGCCGGAATAGCGTCGGACCGTCCATCACCGGCATCATCCAGTCGAGCATCACCAGGTCGGGGCGAAACTCGGCCATGGTTTCGATCGCCTGGGTCGGATCGCCGACCACCGCGACGGTCATCTTGCCGACCCGCTCGAGGGACATGCGTACGATGCGCTGGATGTCTTCGTCGTCCTCGACGTAGCAGATGCGGTTCAGAGGCCGGTCTGGCATGCGGTCTCGGATCTCAGGCGCTGCGGCGCGGCAGCTCGAACCAGAAAGTGGTGCCGCCGCCCGGGCGGTCGTCAAAGCCGATGCGGCCGTGCATCAGCTCGACCAGCCGCTTGCAGATGGCGAGGCCGAGGCCGGTGCCGCCCTTCTGCCGCGTGGCGGTCGAATCGGCCTGGGTGAAGCGGCCGAAGATGCGCCCGCGGAATGCCTCGGGGATGCCGCTGCCCCGGTCGTGCACCGAGACGCGCACGTTGGGCCCAACGTCCGCGGTACTGATCTCCACCACGCCGCCCTCGGGCGAGAACTTGGCCGCATTCGACAGCAGGTTGGTCATCACTTGGAGCAGGCGCTTGCGGTCGGCGTGGACCCGGCTCTCGGACATCCCGCGGTGCGCTTCGAACCCCACCTGGAAGCGCTCGCCGAAGGCCTTGTTGAGCACCATAGACTCGCGCACCAGCTCGTCGAGCGCGATGACTTCAGGCGCCAGGGTGAGCTTGCCCGATTCGATCTTCTCGATGTCGAGGATGTCGTTGATGAGATCGAGCAGGCGCTGGCCGTTACGCTCGGCGACCCCGGTGAGCTCGGCCACCTCCTTGTCCACCTCGCCCATCACGCCGCCGTTGATCAGCTGCAGCGAGCCGATGATCGAGGTGAGCGGCGTGCGCAGCTCGTGGGAAAGCGTCGAGGTGAACTCCTTCTTCATGCGCTCGGCTTCGAGCTGCGCGGTAATGTCGCGTCCCTGCGCGATCACCGCGATGACCTCTCGCTGGAAGTTGACGAGCGGGGTGACAGTCCATTCGCAGATGATCTCGGCGCCGTCGCGGCGCGGGTTGCGGATCTTGAGCCCGGCGACCGACTCGCGCGAAGTCACGAGCTTCTGCCACGTTTGGTCGAAGTCGTCGTGGAACTTGGGCAGCACGAGCTTCTTCACGGGGCCGCCGACGAGCTCGGCGGCCGCATAGCCGAACAGAATTTCGGCGGCGTGGTTGACCTCCACCACGGTGCCGTCGGGCTCAAGCTCGAGCACCGCGATCGGCGCGCGCTCGGCGAAGAGCGCGAGCTTGCGGCCGCTCGCCTCGACCTGGCGCCGCGCCTCCTCGAGCTCGACCAGCTGCTGCTCGAGGCGTTGGTTGAGCTGGCGGTGGTCCCGCGTGAGCCTTCCGTAGGCGTGCCGCAGCCGGTAACCGGAGTGGAACACCTGCGTCAGCCGGTAAGCGATGGCGACGTTGATCGCGTAGAAGAGCGGCACCAGCAGCGCGATCTCGACAAACAGGCGATTGCCGAAGGTGAGCAGCACGTAGAAGAACGGCCCCAGAATGCCGGCTGCGTAGAGAGCGAAGATCGGCCACGACGCGGCGTATACCGGGATGCCGACCGAAGCCATCCCGGCAAAGAGAAACGCAAGGAACACCTGCTGCTCGTCCGACAGCGAGCGGAAAAATACGCCGCCCGCAAGGCCCCAGCTGGCGCCGTTGCCGAGCGCCGCGATCCCGAGCCAGCGCAACCATTGCGGCGCGCTCGCGATCTTGTCCGGGCTGCGGTAATACGCATACAGCAGCAGGGTCGCCGCTGCGGTGAAGGTAACGACGATGGCCCACCATATCAGCACCAGCTCCTTCAGCCACCGGCCCTGCAGCTCGAAGGTGGCGATCGCGCCGGCGATGAAGGTCGCGCCGATGGCGATCGGCATTTGGCGGTAGAGCTGGGCGACGCGATCCGCGAGGACCTGCCGCGGGTCGGCGCGATCGCGGATCTCGGCCTCGACTGCATCGGTCGAGACCTCCAGTCGGGCTGCGCTGCCGTCTGCGGTTGTGGTGTGATTCATCGGCGCGGGCCTAGGCCCTGCGCCATTCTAAGATGTCTTAGAGGGCTTTGCCGTTGCGTATTACGCCCACGGCTATACCTTCGATACTGAGCGGCTCGCGCCGCAGATCGATTTCGATCGGCCGGTAATCCGGATTTTCCGCTTCCAGCTCCACC
>DASTPE010000055.1:0-21656 GCA_035762345.1 Burkholderiales bacterium | reverse complement strand
CATGATGATCCCAGTGCAGGTCGGACCGACGTTCCGCACCGGCAACACGATGGCAAGCGCGCTTGCAGGCGCCAAAGCATTCCGCGGCAAGGAGCTCACCGCGAAAGACGTAAGTTACGTCGAGGTCGAACGCTGGATGGGGATCTATCACGAGGTCGTGCCGAAGGCGCAGGCGCTCAAGTGCGCTGACTGCCACGGCGCAACCGCTAACCGCCTGGATTGGAAAGCCCTCGGCTACCCGGGGGATCCGCAGAAAACAGGCGGGCGAAAGCTTCGCTGAAGCGCTCCACCGCCGGCCAATCCGTGTAGTCGTAGTCGCGCGAAGTGTCGGTATCGTGCCCCCCGACGGCGGCAAACGCCTGCACGACCCGCCGCTTGATCGGGCCGTATTTGCTGTACTGGAGCGCGCCGGGAAACACGGCAGAGAGATGCGGGCGCCATCCGGCCTGGCGAAGAAATTTCGTCGCGTAGCGCTCCTTTGCACCCAGGCTGACGGAGAAAAAAGCGCTCTTGCAAGCAGCCAGCGCAACGGCATTCCTGCGAAGGAAGGTCGCAAGCGAGGCCCGGTGGTGCCCGTAATGAACCGAGGCGCCGACGATCACGCCGGCATAGCGGGACAGGTCTATCTCGTGTTCCGCAGACACGAGATCGACCCCGTGGCCGCGGCTGCGCAAAAGTTCCGCCACCCGCCAAGCGATACGCTTGGTATGCCCCTCGACGCTCGCATAAAGGATAAGCGTGCTCGGCATGAGTTTGTGCTAGATCAAGAGCCCGTCGGCGGCGTTTAGTAAAGTGATTTTCAGAGCCGGGCCGTGCAGCCCGGGCCTGTTGCCGCTCTGCGGAGCGTCGCACGAGATGAGATCTCCGATGCGATCGTTCCAAAGGGGATGCGCTAGATGGGCCAGGCGGCGCGGCTCGCTTGTTTATTTCTCCTCGGCAATACCTCCCGCGAAAAGAAATATGCGGTGCTTGAGCACCGCAAGTCGCTGTTTTCGTAGTGATCTCCGCGCCGCCGGGCGCAGGGGTGCATAAAAAAAGCGGGCGTTCGCCGCACGCGGCTCGCTCCATGGCCGGAACATTCCAAAGCATTCTCAACCGCTTGCGCCCTCGCACGCAGCTGGCATGGCTCGTGCAATTCGAAGGGTGAAGAAGCAGAAAACTTGAGATGGAGAGAGCCATGAGAGCCACCGCCCTGACCTACGAAGCCTACACCGCATACGAAGCCGCCCCTGCAGTCAAGAAAGAAGCGCACTACGCGAAGAAGGCCGCGCTTGCCTGCGCAGCGCCGTTCATCGGCCTCGCCTTCGTCATCGGCCTGCCGGTGATCGGGCCTGCCGTGCTGGCATGGATGGCCGCCAAGGCCTTCGTCGCCGCCTACCCCAAGGCAGCGCGTGCGCTTAGGAACGTTGCGCTGTTCGCCGCGGCTCCGTTTATCGGCCTCGCCTACGCCGCCGCGCTGCCCTTCGTCGGCATCGCCGCCCTCGCGTGGGTGGGCGTTCGCGCCGCCGTCAAAGGCAACGCCTGAGCGGAGGACGCCATGACGAACAACAAGGCACGCCTGCTCGTCGTCGATGACGAGCCGGTCGTCCGGATGAGCTACACGCGCAGCCTCGCCGCCGACTTCGACGCGCAGACGGCGCCAGACGGCGACGAGGCTCTGCGCGAGATGGAGCGCGAGCCGGCCGACGTCGTGCTGCTCGATCTGCGTCTGCCGGGAGCGCACGGCCTCGAGGTGCTCCAGACCATGAAGCGCAAATGGCCCGAGACCGAAGTGGTCGTGATCACCGGCTATCCAAGCGTGGATTCGGCGAAGCAGGCGGTGCGCCTCGGCGCGGCCGACTACCTCGCCAAGCCCGTCGGCCCGGACGAACTGATGAGCGCGGCGCGCAGCGCGCTTCTACGCAAGCAATGGACGCTGCACATCCACTAGTTCCCCAATTCCATAGGAGCCTTTATGACAACGACTGCATTGAAACGCGTTCTAGTGGTCGACGACGATCCGGTCGTCGGCAAGAGCTTCGACCGGGTGCTATCGCCCAAGGGCTACGCAGTGATCAGCGCCGCGAGCGGCGCTGAGGCGCTCGAGCGCCTCGAAGCCGAGAAGTACGACATGGTGTACACCGACATCAAGATGCCCGGCATGGACGGCATCGAGGTAGCGAAGCGCATCAAGGCGAGCCGGCCCTGGCTGCCGGTGGTGATCGTCACCGGCTACGGCACCGAGGCGAACGAGGCCGAGGCGCGCGCGGCCGGCGTGTCCGAGTTCCTGCACAAGCCGCTCTCGCCGGAAACGATCGAAGGCAGCGCGCATTTCGCCTACTCGGCGGTGGCGCTGCCCGCACCGGAGGTCGCGCGGGCGACGGCGCCGGCGGCTGCGGTCGGGCGCACGCTGAAGAATGTGGGCCTATTCTTCGCCGCGCCGTTCATCGGCCTGGCATACGTCCTCCTCCTGCCGTTCATCGGTATCGGGGTGGCGGGCTGGGCTGTGTACAAGGCGATCAAGCACCATTGATCCACGTCAAATGACGGTAATCCACGTCAAATGCCGGCGGCAAGGCTGAGTAAGCTAGCGACGTGCGTCTCGCTGCCCTGCTTGGCCTTTGCCTGCTCGCCGCCGCGACCCCGGCCGCGGCGAGCGACGAGTGTCTCGCTTGCCACGGCCAGCAGGGGCTCACCAAGACCTTCGCCGGCGGCGAGACGCTTTCGCTGCATGTCGACGGCGCGGCGTTCGCCCGATCGGTGCACGCTCCGGTGGGTTGCGCGGCCTGCCACGCGCAGATCGATCTTAAGACGCATCCCGCCAAGACGCGGGAGTTCACTACCCCGCGCGCCTACGCGATCGCCGCGGTCGAAGCCTGCCGCGGCTGCCATGAACCGATCTACGACGCGTGGCTTGGCAGCATGCATGGCAAGGCTCGCGACAAGGCAAGCGGGCTGCAGGGGCCGATCTGCGCCGACTGCCACCAGCCGCACGCGGTGACGCGCGCCTCGGTCGGCACCCGGCTCAAGGACACCTGCCTCACCTGCCACGCCAGCGCGCCCGAGGCGCACGCCGCCTGGTTGCCGAACAGCAAGCGCCATCTCGCGGTCGTCGCCTGCGCCGCCTGCCATGCGCCGGAGGCCAAGCGCAAAGTGGACCTGCGCTTCTACGACGCGAGTGGAAAGAGCGAGGTGGCCGGCGGCTACGGCGAGCTGCAGCCCGGCCAGCCGCTGGATGAGAAAAGTTTGTGGGCGCTGATGCAGGGCGCCAGCGGCAAGGTGCGGCTCGTCGGCCGCATCGAAGTCGCGAGCGCCGACCAAGCGCACGCGATGGCGGACAGCGGCCAGGCGCTGAAGGAATGCACCACCTGCCACCGCAAAGGGGCCGAAGCGTTCCAGAACGTCACCGTCTCGGTTGTCGGCCCGGACGGCAAGCGCGTGCACTACGAAGCGCAAAAGGAAGTGCTCAGCGCACCGACGTCGGTGGATTCCGTGCGCGGCTTCTACGCCATCGGCGGTACTCGCGTCGGCGCGCTCGACGTGCTGCTCCTTCTCGTGCTCGTCGGTGGCATGGCGGCACCGTTCTTCCACTTCGTACTACGCAGGCTATTGAGACCAAAAGCGCCCAATGGCAAAGATCTACATTAATCCGCTGCCGGTGCGCATCTGGCACTGGGTGAACGCGCTCGGCTTCGTGGTGCTCATCCTCACGGGCCTCAACATCCGCTATGCGGACGTGGTGGCGCTCGTGTCATTCGCCACCGCAGTGCGCGTGCATAACGCGGTCGGCTTTATCCTGATCGCGAACTACCTCGTGTGGCTCGGCTTCTACCTTTTCACCGACAAGATCACCGTCTACCACCCGGAGCTCGACGCGCGCAAATACTTCCGCGACAGCCTGCGGCAGATGCTCTACTACGGCTACGGCATCTTCCGCGGCGAGCCCAACCCGCACCACGCGACCGCCTACCGCAAGTTCAACGCCCTGCAGAGCCTCACCTACCAGATCGTCATGATCCTGCTCGTGCCGATCCAGTTCTACACCGGCGTGCTGCTCTGGGACCTAGAGCGCTTCCGCGGCTCGATCGAGCTCTTCGGCGGCGTGCGCGTGGTTGCCACGGTGCACGTCCTGCTCTTCATCTTCTTCACCGGGTTCATCTTCGTGCACGCGTACCTCGCCAGCCTCTCGACGAAGCCGTTCGCGCACTTCAAGGCGATGATCACCGGCTACGAAGAGGTGGACGAGAAAACCTAGTCTTCGTCGGCAGCGGCGCCGCGCAGGCGGATGCCGTGCTTCTTCATGAGCGCCTGGAAATTGGCGCGCTGCATGCCCGTCTCTTCGGCGCTCCGGGTGACGTTCCAACCGTTGCGCTTGAGCGCCTCAAGCACGAAGGCTTTCTCGATCTCTTCGACCGATTTCTCGCGCGCGGCTTTCTTGATACGCTTGAGCTCCTCGCTCGTCCGGGGAGCCGATTCCGGTGAAGCCTGGCCAAGGCCGGCGAGGTGCGCCTTGCGCACCACCTCGTCGGAGGCGAGGATCACCGCGCGATGCACGGCGTTCTCCAGCTCGCGCACGTTGCCCGGCCAGTCGTAGCTCGTGAGCAGCGCCATCGCGTCCTGGGAAAACTGGGTCACCTTCTTGCCGATATCGGCGCTGCATTCCTTCAGGAAATGGAATGCTAGCGCCGGAATGTCCTCGCGCCGCTCGCGCAGCGCCGGCACGCGGATCGGGAAGATGTTGATGCGGTAGAAGAGATCGTCGCGGAACGCGCCCTCGGCCACCATGGCGCGCAGATCGCGGTTGGTGGCGCAGATGAGCCGGATGTCCGTGCTCTGCGTGCGCGTGTCGCCCACCGCCTTGAACTCGCGCTCCTGGATGACGCGCAGCAGCTTCGCCTGGATCGAAAGCGGGATGTTGCCCACCTCGTCGAGGAACACGCTGCCGCCCGCCGCCACGTCGAGCAGCCCGCGCTTGTTCGCGATCGCACCCGTGAAGGCGCCTTTCACGTGGCCGAAGAGCTCGCTCTCGAGCAGATTCTCCGAGAGCGACATGCAGTCGACCGGCACGATCGGCTTGTCCTTGCGCAGGCTGTTGTAGTGAATGGCGCGGGCGATGAGCTCCTTGCCGGTTCCGCTCTCCCCGGTGATGAGGACCGTGGTGTTGGTCGGCGCGCATTGCGCGATCAGGCGGAACACGTCCTGCATGCGCGAGCTGGAGCCGATGATGTTCTCGAAGCGGTACTTCGCCCCCGCCTCGCTCTTCGGGTCCATGCTCTGCTGCAGCATGCGCCGGCGCTCCACCGCGCGGTCCACCACCAGCGCGAGCTCGTCGGGATCGAAAGGCTTGGGCAGGTAGTCGAAAGCGCCGAGCTTCATCGAGCGCACCGCAGTGTTGATCTGTGAGAGCCCGGTCACCATGATGACTTCGATGTCGGGGTGCGACTCCTTCACGCGCTGCAGCACCTGCAGCCCGTCGATGTCCGGCATCATGATGTCGAGGAGCACGACGTCGTAGCGACCTTCCTCGATGCGCTTCAGCGCCTCGGCGCCGCTCGCCGCGGTCTCCACGACGCGATTGCCGTCGCCGAGGGCGCGCCTGCAGCTCTGCAGGACGATCTCCTCGTCGTCGACGACCAGGATCCTCGCGCTCATGCGGTCACGCCGGCCTTTGCCGGCTCGAGCGGCAGGTACACGCGGAATGTCGAGCCCTCGCCCACGGCGCTTGCGACCTCGATCGAGCCGCCGTGCGCCTCGACGATGCCGTGGCTTACGGAAAGTCCGAGCCCCGTGCCCTTGCCGACACCCTTCGTGGTGAAGAACGGGTCGAAGATGCGCGGCAGATCCTTCTCGGGGATGCCGCAGCCGGTGTCGATGATCGATATTTCGACTTTGTCGGCAAGCGCTCGGGTGCTCACGGTGATGCTGCCCTTGTGGTCGATGGCGTGCTCGGCGTTCACCAGCATGTTCATCACGACCTGCTTGATAAGGTCCGGGTCCATCCATACCTCGGGCAGCGCCGCGTCGAGCTCGAGGCGAATCGCGATGTCGGCGAGATGCGCCGGCCGCTCGACCAGGCGCACCGTCTCTTCGATCAGGCGGTTCAGGTCGGCGAACTTCTTCTCCGGCGTCTTCTCGCGCGCGAAGTCGAGCAGCCGCCGGATGATCGCGGCGCAGCGCTTCGTCTCCCGGATCACGAGATCGAGGTCCTCGGCCTCCTGGCTTCCCGGCTGCGCCTTCTTGCGCATCAGCGTGGAGAAGGTCAGCACGCCGGTGAGCGGGTTATTGAGCTCATGGGCGATGCCCGCGGCGAGCAGCCCCACCGAGGCGAGCTTCTCGCCGCGCGCGGCTTCGGCCTGCGCCGCGCGCAGCTCGCGCGTCCTTTCGGCGATCTTCTGCTCGAGGTTGTGCGTGGCGTCTTTCAGCGCGAGCGTCATGCTGTTGAAAGAGGCGGCTAGGCGCCCGAATTCGTCCTCGCCGCGCACCGGGATCTGCGCTTCGAGGTTGCCGGCGGCGAGCCGCTTGGCGCCGGCTTCGAGGTCGCGCAGTGGCCGGTACACGAGGCGATGCACGAAAAGGCTCACCAAGGCCGACGCGACGAGGACGAAGGCGGCCGACAGTGCGACGATGGTGAGCGCGCTCTCGCGCGTCGCCCGGTCTATCTCGTCCAGCGGATAGACGATGTCGAGCACACCGAGCACGGTCTGCTCCGCCGGGTGCGCGTGGCAGGCGGCGTTGGAGCACGAGGGCTCGTTTCGGATCACCTCCATGCTCGCCAGCATGCGCCGTCCGTCCGCGGCCTCGAAGATGCGCGCGCGCTCGTGCTTGGGCACGGCCGCGAGCGGGCGCTCGCTCTGGTGGCACTGCGAGCAGCCTTCGGCCTTGCGGTCCACCTTGAGGCCGATCTCGGCGAAGTCGCTCGAATCGATGATCGTGCCTTCCTTGTTAAAGATCCGCACGCGGTCGATGTGCTCCTGCCGCGCCACGTCCTGGATGATGTTGTGCACATAATCCGGGCGCACGTGCAGCATGGCAAAACGCGTGCTGCGCGTGATCACGTCGGAGAGCTGGGCGACGTGATCCGCCGCGTCGCTCAGCCGGCGGCTGCGCTCCTGGTACAGCACGAGCGCGGCGAACGCGAGCAGGGTCGCCATGAGGGCGAGGCCCAAGCGGAACGCCACCTTGATCCTGAGGGTGGTCGTGGCGCGGCTCCTGCAACGCCTAGATCGCCTCGGGGACCATCTTGATCGCGCCGCACGGACATTCGGCGACGCACAGCCCGCAGCCCTTGCAGTAGTCGTAGTTGAACTCGAAGCGCTTGCCCGGCCCGAGCTTGATCACCGCGTTGTCGGGGCAGACGCCGTAGCAGTTGTCGCACTCGAAGCAGTTGCCGCACGACAGGCAGCGGCGCGCCTCGAAGAGCGCGTTCGTTTCATCGAGCCCGCCCTGCACCTCGTCGAAGGTCGACTGGCGGCGGATCACGTCCAGCATCGGCCGCACGGTCTTCGGCGCGTCCGAGTAGTACCAGGGATTCAGCTTGTCGAAAGTCGCGGTCTCGTGCTTTTCCGGTTTTTCGTAAGCCTTGCTTCTTAGCCAGGCATCGATGTGCCGTGCGGCCTTCTTTCCGTGACCCACGGCGACGGTGACCGTGCGCTCGGAAGGCACCATGTCGCCGCCGGCGAAGATGCCACGGTGGCCGGTCATCATGTTGGGGCCCACTTTGACAACACCGTTGTCGACCTCCAGGCCAGGCACTCCCTGCAATAAGCTCAGATCGACATCCTGTCCGAGCGCGAGGATCACCGAATCCGCAGCCAGCGTCTCGAACTCGCCGGTCGGCTGCGGGAAGCCTTTCTCGTCGAGCTTCATCTTCTCCACGGTGATCGAGGCATCGCCCGCTTGCTTGATCGTGGAAAGCCACTTCACGAGCACACCTTCCTGCAGCGCTTCCTCGAGCTCGAAGTCGTGCGCGGGCATTCTTTCTCGCGTGCGACGGTAGACAATGATCGCCTCTTCGGCGCCGAGACGTTTGGCGGTACGCGCGACATCGAGCGCGGTATTGCCGCCGCCGTACACGACGACCCGCCGGCCGAGCCTGGGCTTCTCCTCGCCTTCCATCGAGCGCAGCACCGACACCGCGTCCAGGATGCGGGCCGAAGTGCCCGCGGGAATGTAGGCGCGCTTGCCGATGTGCGCGCCGACCGCGAGGAACGCCGCGTCGAAGCCCTTCATCGCCTCGGCGATGTTGTCGACCTTGCTGTTCAATCGAAGCTCGACCCCGAGCTCGAGGATTCTCTTCACTTCAGAATCCAGTATGTCTCTCGGCAGGCGGTACTTCGGGATTCCAAAGCGCATCATGCCGCCTGCATACGGGCCGGCATCGCGGATCACAACTTCGTGCCCCGCGCGCGCGAGGTGGTACGCCGCCGAAAGCCCAGACGGGCCCGCGCCGACAACAAGAACTCTCTTTCCGGTTTCTTCCTTCGGCTTGTGAAAGAGCCAACCGCGTTTTAGCGCCTCGTCGCCGAGGAAACGCTCGACCGAATTGATGCCGACCGCCGTGTCGAGCGCGGCGCGATTGCACGAGCCTTCGCACGGGTGATAGCAGACGCGCCCCATGATCGCGGGCAGCGGGTTTTCCTGGGCGAGCACGCGCCAGGCGGCCTCGTAATCGCCGGATTCGGCGTGCGCCAGCCAGCCCTGGATGTTCTCGCCGGCCGGGCAGGCGGCGTTGCATGGCGGCAGCCGGTCGACGTACACCGGGCGCTCGGTGCGCCAGGTGCCGGTGCGGTTGGCGAGGCTCGAGCCGGGGTCGAGCGTAATGGCGAAAGGCTTACGCATCGCTCATCTGTCCACCAGGCCGAACCTGCGAATGTTGCGGTCGGCCATCTCCTGGATTCTCGCGATCGCTTCGCTGTTCTTCGTTGGGGAAAACAGGTGTCCGAACCTGCGTTGCGGCTTCAGGTACTCTTCCACCGGCAAGCGCTTGCGTATCTTGGAGACGTTGGTTACCTCGCCGTGCTCGGCTTCGTACACCGGGAAGAGACCCGTCTCTTTGGCAAGGCGCGCGATCCGGATCGAGCTGTCGGAAGCATGGCCCCAGCCGAGCGGACACGACACGAAGATATGAATGTAGCGCGCCCCCCGCATCTCCATCGCCCGCTTCACTTTGGCCTCGAGGTCGCGGAGCTCCGCGATCGTGGCGGTGGCGACATACGGAATGCCGTGCGCCATTGCGATGAGCGGGATGTTCTTCCCCTGGCCGAACGAATTGCCGGCCGTCGTGGTGGCGGTTCTTGCCGCGGGCGGCGTGGCGGAGGAACGCTGCACGCCCGTGTTCATGTACGCCTCGTTGTCGTAGCAGATGTAAAGCACATCGTCGTTGCGCTCGAACATGCCCGACAGGCAGCCGAAGCCGATGTCGGTGGTACCGCCGTCGCCGCCCTGTGCGATGACGCGGACACCATCTTTGTTTTTTGCTTTTAAGGCTGCGGCAATGCCTGTGGCCACCGCCGCGGCGTTGCCGAAGAGCGAGTGGATCCACGGGATCTGCCACGAGGTTTCCGGATACGGCGTGGAGAACACCTCCAGGCAGCCGGTCGCGTTGGCGGCGACGAGCTGGCGCCGGGTTGCCTCCATCGCCGCGTCGATCGCGTAGCGCGCCCCCAGAGCTTCGCCGCAGCCCTGGCAAGCACGGTGGCCGGAATTGAGCGAGTTGGTGCGGCGCATGTTCGCCTGCACCGAGCGGGTCTCGGGCGGCAGCAAGCGGTTGCCGACCGTGAAGGTGCCGGTCTGGTAGTACTTAACGGGTTGGAAGGCCATGTTTCTCCCGCAGGACGACTTCCGCGCGCGGTCCGCTGCGGCGCAGCTCCTTTTCCCTCGCCAAGACCTTGTCCACCAGGGGGCGATCGAGGTCGAGGAAGATGGTGTGATCAAGCTTTTCCGAGGAAAAGACTTTGCCGAGGGAAGCGCACGTGATCGGTCTGCCCCCCAGCCCAGCGATCACGGTGTGCACCGGGATTGCGCGGTCGAGCGCGGTGCGCACGTTGGTGGAGACGATTCCGCCAATGCCGACGGCGAGGCTCTTCTCGAGCACGATCACGCGCTTCGCGCCCGCGAGCACCCGGCGCACCACCGCGAGCGGCCAAGGCCTGAAGCAGGCGATTCCCAGGACGCCGATTCGAATGCCTCGGCTGCGCATCTCGTCCACCGTGTCTTTCACGGTGCCGAGCACCGAGCCGAGCGCCACGACGACGGTTTCGGCATCCTCGATGCGGTAGGTGTGGACTAGGCCGCCGGCCTCGCGGCCGAAGGCGCGGCGAAATTCTTCCGCCCAGCCGGGGATGAGCTCGAGCGCTTCCATCTGCTTGGCGTGCGCGAGGTAGCGCACCTCGGTAAACGCCTCGGGGCCGACCATCGCGCCGATGGAGACGGGCTCGTTCGGATCAAGAACCTGCCTTGGCTCGAAGGGCGGGAGGTAGGCGTCGACCTGGCTCTGCGCCGGCATGTCGACGCGCTCATAGGCATGCGTGAGGATGAAGCCGTCCATGCACACCATCACCGGCAGCGACAACTCCTCGGCGAGGCGGAAGCCCTGGATGTGCAGGTCGAGCGCCTCCTGATTGGTCTCGGCGAAAAGTTGGATCCAGCCGCAGTCGCGCTGCGACATCGAGTCGGTGTGGTCGTTCCAGATGTTGATCGGCGCACCGATCGCGCGGTTAGCCACCGTCATCACGATCGGCAGCCCCAGCCCCGAAGCGTTGAAGAGCGCTTCCGCCATGTAGAGCAGCCCCTGCGAGGCGGTGGCGGTGTACGCGCGCGCGCCGGCGGCCGAAGCGCCGATCGCGACCGACATCGCGGCGAACTCCGACTCGACGTTGATGAACTGGCAGTTCCCGACCTCGCCCGCGGCGACGAGCTCGCCGAGCCCTTCCACGATGTGAGTCTGCGGCGAGATCGGGTAGGCGCAGATCACCTCAGGCCGGCACAGCGCGACCGCCTCGGCGACCGCGCGGGAGCCTTCAAGCTGTTTCAGCATGGCACACCCGCCCGAATGCCGCGACCGCGGCGGCGACATTACCGTCGGCGACCTTGCCGGAAAACTTGTCCCGGATAGCCGCGCTCACCGATTCAAGCGAAATCTGCTCCGAAAAAGCGGAGAAGGCGCCGAGCAGAGCCGCGTTCGGCACCGGGCGCCCGACGTGCTTTTTCGCAAGCTCGGTGGCCGGCACGGTGGCCGTCTTGAATCTCCCCTTCAACTCGGCAAGGCCCAGGTCCTCGAACGTACGCGCCGTATTGATCAAGATGTAGCCGCCAGGTACCAGTCCGGCGAACACGTCGACCTGGTGGAGCAGCGTCGGGTCCTGGATGATGAGCGCATCGGGCTGCATGACCGGCTCGCGCAGCCGGATCTCGCCGTCGTCGATGCGGCAGAAGGCCACCACCGGCGCCCCCGTGCGCTCGGAGCCGAAGCTCGGGAAGGCCTGTGCGTGCTTGCCCTCGCGGAACGCCGCGATCGAGAGCATCTCGGCGGCGGTCACTACGCCCTGCCCGCCGCGGCCGTGGATCCGGATCTGGAACATGTGCGCAGTATCGCGGCTCAAGCCGAGCCGCATTTGATTTGGGTCAACAAGCGACCACGGTCAGGCTGCGGATGCCCTGAGCGCCCCGGACGAGTATCCCCTCGATGTCCGCGGTGGCCGAGGGCCCGGACATGAGCACTGCGTAGCGCGCCTCGCGAAATGCCGGATGCCGGTAGGCGTGATGCAGGTTCGGCTCGATCGCCTTCGGGTCGAGCAGCACGACGAGGTGCTGCGGCAGAAAACCGAGGGCATTGACCCCGAACTCGCGCTCCGACAGCCACACCGAACCGGTCTCTGCGACCCCAAAGCGCGCGCGCACCACGCCGACGTCCACGTCTTCCAGCTGTCTTGGATCGTCGGGAAGCGTTCGATTTCCTTCCACTTCCGGCACCGTCGACACAATCACCTTCGCTTGCGGAAATTTCTTGCGCACGTCGATCGAGGTCGCAAATTCCCCTCCCATCCGCTCAAGATTGAACTTGAAGTCGTGGACCACCGCGTCGAAGAGCGGCACCTCTGGAAGGGCCACCGCGGCCGGCTGATTGCGGCGAACACGTGTAAGGATGTCGACGCGCGAGGTCATCGTTCGATCATCGATTCTTCACATACCAATCGCGGAATGACTGCTTTGGCGCCTTCGGTACTTCGCGCTGCTTTCCCCATGCGTTGAGTGGGTTGTAGATCATCGAGCGCGGCAGGTAGTCGAGGCCCGCCTGCGCCGCCTTCACCGCCATGCGGTAGAGCTTCGGGCTCGAGAGCACCTTGCCGGCCATGCGCATCGCTTCCTTCTTCACCATCGGAAGCTGGTTGCGCTCGGCGATCACCTTGCGCCAGCGGTAGATCTGGTCGTGGATATCGATCTTCACCGGGCAGACGCGGGTACAGCTGCCGTTCAGCGTGGAGGCAAACGGCAGCGCGCTGTATTTGCGCAGGTTGAAGGCCGGATCGACGATCACGCCGATCGGCCCGGAATAGGTCGCGCCGTAGGACAGGCCCCCGCTGCGCCGGTACACCGGGCAAGTGTTCATGCACGCGCCGCAGCGGATACATTTAAGCGAGGGCCAGAAGCCCTCCATGCCGAGGCGCTCGGAGCGGCCGTTGTCGACGAGCACGATGTGAATCTCGCTTCCCGGGCGCGGCGCGCGAAAGTGCGACGTCATCTGCGTGATCGGCGAGCCGAGCGCGCTGCGCGAGAGCATGCGCACGAACACGCCCAGGTCTGCAAGGCGCGGGATCAGCTTCTCGATGCCGATCGAGGCGATGTGCAGCGCCGGCAGGTTGGCCGAGAGGTCGGCGTTTCCTTCGTTCGTGCAAACCACAAAGCTGCCGCTCTCGGCGACGGCGAAGTTCGCGCCCGTCATCCCGGCGCCGGCCTTCAGGTAATAGGGCCGGGTGTGCTGCCTTTGGCTTTCGGCGAGATACGGGACGTCGCTACGTTTCTTCTCAGTACCGATCGTTCGTGAAAAAACCTCGGCCACATCCGCGCGCAGCTTGTGCACCGCGGGCACCACGATGTGGCTCGGCGGCTCGTCGTCGAGCTGCTGAATGCGCTCGCCGAGGTCGGTCTCGACGATTTCGATGCCGCGCGCTTCGAGGAACGGCCGCATCTCGCATTCGTCAGTCAGCATGGATTTACTTTTCACCAGGACCCGCACGCCATTTTTTTCCAGAAGGTCAAACACAATCTGGTTATGCTCCGCAGCGTCGCGCGCCCAATGCACCTGCATGCCGTTCGCAATGGCGTTGCGCTCGAACTGCTCAAGGTAATCGGCGAGGTGAGAGAGCGTGTGCTCCTTGATCGCCGAGGCGAGATTTCGCAGCTCTTCCCATTCGGGAATCGCGTGCGCCTCGCGGTCGCGCTTCTGCCTCAGGTCCCAGAGACGCTTGTCATGAAATTCGGCATGGCTCTTGGATTTCAGAAAAACCGAGGAAGCCTCGGCGTGGTCGACGCGCTTCATGGGCGCGCCCCGTTTAGCACTTGCGCGATGTGGATGAACTTGAGCTTGAGGCCGAGGCGCTCGGCGCAGCCCTTCTGGTGCATCATGCAAGAGGGATCCGGCGTGACGATGTACTCTGCGCCCGCGGCGAGGTGGTCGTTCACCTTGTCGCAGCCCATGCGCGCCGACACCGGCTCTTCGGTCACCGAGAACGTGCCGCCGAAGCCGCAGCATTCATCGGGACGCGCGGGCTTCACGATCTGCACCCCTTTCACTTTCGAAAGCAACGCGAGGGGCTTGGAGAACGCCGGCCCGGCAATCTCGCTCGTGCTCCCGAGGCCGAGGCCCCGCAGGCCGGCGCAGCTGACGTGCAAACCCACCTTATGCGGAAACTTCGCCCACGGGAATTCGCGCACCTCGAGCACGTCGTGCAGGAATTCGGTGAGCTCGAAGGTCTTGCGGTGCAGCTTTGCCCTTTCGCGCACGTGATGCGCGCAGCTGCCCGAAGGCGTGACGACGTGATCGAACTTTGCGAAGTTCTTGACGAAGAGCCGCTCTACCGGCGCGGCGTCCTCATGGCAGCCGCTGTTGGCCATTGGCTGGCCGCAGCAGGTCTGGTCGAGCGGGTACGACACCTTGACGCCCAGGCGCTCGAGCAGCTCGAGCGTCGCGATGCCGATTTCAGGGAAGAACGCGTCGACGTAGCACGGGATGAAAAGGCCTACTTTCATCCCGCGCCGCTGCCGTTTTCTTGCTACTGCGCGTACGCCGTGAGGATCGGGTTCCAGCGCTTCACTTCGCTCTCGACGAGCTTCTGCAGCGCCTCCGGAGAACGCCCGGCCTTGTCGGGAATCACGCTGCCTAGGTCGAGCAGGCGCTTGCGCGTCGCGGCATCGTCGAGCGCAGCGACCAGCGTGGAGTTCAGCTTGGCGGCCACGTCCTTCGGCATGCCCTTCGGGCCAAACAGTGCGTTCCAGGCGCTCACCTGGTAGTCGGGCAGGCCCGCTTCCTTGGTCGTCGGGACGTCGGGCAGCGCGGGTGAGCGCTCCGCGGTGGCGATGGCATAAGCCTTGATGCTGCCGCCCTTGATCTGCTCAACCAGGTTGACGATTTGGTCGCACATGTAGTCCACCTGCCCGCCGACGAGGTCGTTGAGCGCCGGCCCGGTGCCGCGATAGGCGGCGACGATGCTCTTCGCGCCGAGCTGCGAGGTGAGCAGCGTGCAGGTCGTGAACGATACCGAGCCCACGCCAGCGTGCGCCTGCTTCACCTTGGCGGCGGGATCCTTCACTTTGGCGACGAACTCCTTGAGGTTCGCGGCGGGAAAGTCCTTGCGCGCGACGATCAGGATCGGCGTGCCGGCGACGAGGCCGAGTGGCGTGAAGTCCTTCGCCGGGTCGTACTTGAGGTTCTTGTACAGCGCGGGCGCCGCACCGTGCGTGCCCATGTGGCCCATCATGATCGTGTAGCCGTCGGGCTTCGCTTGCGCGCCGCGCGTGATGCCGGTGGTGCCGCCGGCGCCAGCGACGTTCTCGACGACGAACTGCTGGCCGAGCGCTTTCGAGAAGTATTCGCCGGTGATGCGGGCGATGATGTCGGTCGGCCCGCCCGCCGCGAACGGCACGACGATCGTCACCGGGCGGGACGGATAAGGTTGTGCCAGTGAAAGTGAAGCGAATAGCGCCAAAGCGCCTGCGACGGTGAAGCGTTTCATGAAGTTCTCCTTTGGTCTCATTCCTGAAAGGCTTTCTGCCGGCTGCGGGCGACCGCGGGCATGACCGCGATCAAGATGATGCCAACGGCCAGCGCAAGCAGCACGGCGGCGACCGGGCGCTCGACGAAGGTCATGAAGCTGCCCTCGGAGAGCGCAAGCGCCTGGCGCATTTTTTCCTCCATCAGCCTGCCGAGCACGAAGCCGAGCAGTAACGGCGCCGGCTCCAGGCCGAGCTTGATGAAGAGGTAGCCGACGAGGCCGAAAAACGCCGTGAAGTACACATCGTAGGGGTTGTTGTTGATCGAGTAGATGCCGATCGCGCAGAAGAGCAGGATCGTGGTGAACATCAGGCGGTACGGGACCTTGAGCAGCCGCACCCACAGCCCGATCAGCGGCAGGTTGATGATGAGCAGCAACAGGTTGCCGATCCACATCGAGGCGATCATTCCCCAGAAGAGGTTCGGATACTTCGTGATTACCTGCGGCCCGGGGATGAGGCCGTGGATCGTCATCGCGCCTACCATGAGCGCCATCACCGCGTTGGGCGGGATGCCGAGCGTAAGCAGCGGAATGAAAGAGGTCTGCGCGCCGGCGTTGTTCGCAGCTTCCGGCCCCGCCACGCCTTCGATCGCTCCCTTGCCGAAGCGCGAGGGGTCTGTCGCCAGCTTCTTCTCCATGGCATAGGACGCGAACGGGCCGAGCACCGCGCCGTTGCCGGGCAGGATGCCGAGGATCGAGCCGACGCCGGTGGCGCGCACGATCGGGCCGAAGCAGCGCTTCAGCTCCGCGCGCGTGGGCAGCAGGCGCCCGATCTGCGCGATCGCCACGTTGCGCGATTCCGGGTTCTCGAGGTTCCTCAGGATCTCGGCAATGCCGAAGAGACCCATGGCGAGCACGGCGAAATCCACGCCGTCCGAGAGCTCCGCGATGCCGAGCGTGAGGCGGTCCTGGCCGGTCTCGAGGTCGGTGCCCACGGTGGAGAGAAGCAGCCCGAGCACCACCATGATCACCGCTTTGAGCACCGAGCCGCGCGCGAGCACGATGGCAAGCCCCAGGCCGAACACCATCAAGGCGAAATACTCCGCCGGGCCGAAGAGCAGCGCGAGCCGCGTGAGCGGCACGCCGATGGCGGCGATGATGAGCGTCGCCACGCTGCCGGCGAAGAACGAGCCGAGCGCGGCGATGCCGAGCGCGGCGCCGGCGCGGCCCTGCTTCGCCATCTCGTGGCCGTCGAGCGCTGTCACCACCGCCGTCACCTCGCCCGGCATGTTGACGAGGATGGCCGTGGTCGAGCCGCCGTACTGAGCGCCGTAGTAGATGCCCGCGAGCATGATGAGCGCGCCGGTCGGATCGACCTTCAGCGTGAGCGGCATCAGCATTGCGATCGTGGCGATGGGCCCCACGCCGGGCAGCACGCCGATCAGCGTGCCGACCAGGCAGCCGACGAAGCCGAGAAAAAGGTTGCTGGGAGAAAGTGCGGTGGCGAAGCCCAGAGCAAGGTTGCTCAAGAGCTCCATATCAATAACCTACGAGCCACGGGGCGAGCGGAATCGGCAGCCCTAGCGCGTACTTGAAGAGCGCGACGCAGAACACCGTCATCAGAACGCCGTAGATCAGCGTCTCGCGCCAGCGCGCCTCGCTCGAGGCGAGGGACGCCGCGGCGATCGCGAGCGGGCCGGCGACCGCAAGGCCAAGCGGACGCACCGTGATCCCGAAGAGCACCAGCCCGCCGAGAACGAAGAGCGGCCCGCGCACCGACCAGCGCCCCATGCTTTCGCTCTTGACGGAATGCAGGACGAGCAGCACGCCAAGCCCGGCGAGCAGCACCGCGAGCCCTTTGGGCAGGGTCCCGGGCCCCATGCCGCCCGCCGCGGCGGTCGACAGGTCGCGCGCCTGCCAGTACGCGAACGCGGCGACCGCGATGATCGCGAGGCCGCCGAGAAAATCCTGTCTGAGAAGCTTTGCGCGCATGAGCGCCATTTTTCTAAACCGACGGCCCGCGGTTTTGACCCACGTCAATAGCCATCACCGCGGCCAGGGCACCATTCCTCCATGTACAAGCATATCCTGCTTCCCACGGACGGCTCCAGGCTTGCCGGCAAAGGCGCGGCCGAAGGCGTTCGGCTCGCCAAGGCGCTCGGCGCGAAGGTCACCGGCGTCTACGTAGCCGCGCCCTTTTACCGGCCGCCGACCTATCTCGAAGGCGGCGTGTATATCCCCGGCATCCCACCCAAGGTTTACCGCAAGCACAGCGAAGCGCTGGCGAAAAAGGCCCTTGCGCCAATCGAAAAGGCCGCCAAGAAGGCGCGCGTGCGCTGCGCGACCCGGATGCTCACCGCCGCGAGGGCGAGCGACGGGATTCTGAAGGCGGCGCGTGCGCTGGGATGCGACGCGATCGCGATGTCTTCGCGCTGCCGACGCGGCCTGGACGCGGTTCTCCTCGGCAGCGAGACGCGCCGCGTCCTCCTCAGCTCGAAGGTTCCGGTCGTCGTCTTTCGTTAAGTACGGCTTTCGAGCGGGATCCAGCGCCGGTTCTCGGGACCGGTGTAGTTAGCGCTCGGGCGGATGATCTTGCCGTCGGCGCGCTGCTCGATCACGTGCGCCGCCCATCCGGACGTGCGCGAAATGACGAACAACGGCGTGAACATGCCGGTCGGCACGCCCATCGCGTGGTACGACACCGCGCTGTACCAGTCGAGGTTCGCGAACATTTTCTTCTCGCGCCACATGATCTGCTCCAGCCGCTCGGCGATAGCAAACAGGTTTTCACAAGTATTCTTTGCCAGCCGCTTCGCGACCGCCTTGATCACCTGATTGCGTGGGTCGGCGATGGTGTAGACCGGATGGCCGAAGCCGATCACCACCTCCTTCTCCGCGAGCCGCCGTAGTATGTCCTTCTCGGCCAAGTCCGGATTCGCATACCGGGTCAGAACCTCGAAAGCCGCCTCGTTGGCGCCGCCGTGCTTCGGCCCCTTCAGCGCGCCGATGGCGCCCCCGATCGCCGAATACAGGTCCGAATTCGTTCCCGCGATGACGCGCGCGGTGAACGTGCTCGCGTTGAACTCGTGCTCGGCGTAGAGGATGAGCGACGTGTGCATCGCACGTGCCCATTCCGCGCTTGGTTTCTTCCCATGCAGCAGGTGCAGGAAATGCGCGCCGATCGAATCGTCGTCGGTCTCGACGTCGATGCGCCGGCCTTCGCCGGCGTAGTGGTACCAATAGAGAAGCATCGAGCCGAGCGAAGCCATCAGCCGGTCGGCAATATGCTGCGCGCCGTCCTGGCCGTGATCCTGCTTTTCCGGCTCCAGCGTGCCGAGCACCGACACGCCGGTGCGCAGAACGTCCATCGGATGCGCGCTCTCGGGGATGCACTCGAGCGCTGCCTTCAGCATCTGCGGCAGCGCCCTCAGGGTTCTGAGGTGCTTCTTGTAGTGTCCCAGCTCCTCCGGCGTGGGCAGCCTCCCGTGCACCAGCAGGTAGGCAATCTCCTCGAATTCGGCCTTGTCGGCGAAGTCGAGGATGTCGTAGCCGCGATAGTGGAGGTCGTTGCCCGTGCGCCCCACGCTGCACAGCGCCGTGTTGCCGGCCGGCACGCCGGACAGGGCGACCGATTTCTTCGCTTGGGGAAGGACTTCGCCTACGCTAGCCATCTTTTTCTCCGCCGGTAATGCTTCACATCGCGGAAGCTCTTCTGCTTGCCGCTCGAAATGCCGAGGTAAAACTCCTTCACGTCCTCGTTCTCCGCGAGCTGTGCCGAGGTGCCTTCGATCACCACGCGCCCGTTCTCCAGGATGTAGCCGAACTCGGCGAACTTGAGCGCCATCACCGCGTTCTGCTCGGCGAGCAGGAAGCTCACCTTCTCGCGGCGGTTCAGGTTCTGCACGATCTCGAAGATCTCGTGCACGATCTGCGGTGCGAGTCCCATCGAAGGCTCATCGAGCAGGATCATCTTCGGCCGCGCCATCAGGGCGCGGCCGACGGCGGTCATCTGCTGCTCGCCGCCCGAGGTATAGCCGGCGAGGCTCGTGCGCCGCTCCTTGAGCCGCGGGAAGTAGCTGTAGACCCGGTCGAGATCGCGCTTGATCTCGAAACGGTTCGCGCCGCGCGTGTGCGCGCCGGTGAGCAGGTTTTCGTCCACCGTGAGGTGCGGAAAGCAGTGGCGGCCTTCCATCACCTGGATCACGCCGCGGCGCACGAGCTCGGAAGGGTTGAGCCGCTCGACGCGCTCGCCCTGGAACTCGATTGAGCCCTTAGTGACCTCGCCCCGCTCGGCACCCAGCAGGTTCGACACCGCCTTCAACGCGGTGGTCTTGCCGGCGCCGTTGGCCCCGAGGAGGGCGACGATGCCGCCCTCCCGCACCTCGAGCGATACCCCCTTCAGCACGAGGATCACGTGGTCGTAAATGACCTCGATGTTGTTGACGCGCAGCAGGGGGTTCACTGGCTTAGCCCTTCGGGCAGTCGCGCGGCGCGAGCTTCTTCTCCCCTGCATACTGCGCCGCCGACTTCTCGATCTGCGGCCGCACGATCGACTGGTCGCTCGCAATCCAGTCGCTGATCACCTTCCACTGTTTTCCGTCCCATTGCTGGAACTTGACCGCGCCGCCGCCCTCGTGGTCAAAGCACGATACTTTCATGGGCTGCATCAGGTTCAACGCACCGAGCTCCTTCAGCCGCTTCTCGTCGATCTTCAGGTTCTCGATGCCCCAGCGCATCTCCTCTCCGGTGAGCGGGCGCTGGCCGAATTTCGACTGCGCAGTGCGGACGGCCTCGGCGGTCAGGATTCCCTGGATCACGCCGCGGTTGAAGTACTGCTGGCCGATGCGGCCCTTGTCCTCCATGTTGCCGCGCTTGCCGCCGGCGTAGACATGCTTGAGGATCTCCTGCACCACCGGGAACTCGGTGCCCGAGGGATGGAACGCCGCGGCGATGTAGCCCTTGGCCGCGTCGCCCGCCGGCAGCACATCTTCCTCCGCCCCGCTCCACCACACGCCAACGATGCGCTCGGTCTTGTAGCCGACCTTCTGCGCCGCTTTGAGCGCCGTCGGGTTCATCACGCCCCAGCCGCGCAGGATTACCCAGTCGGGCTTTATCGAGCGGATCTGCAGCCACTGCGACTGCTGCTCGTTGCCCGGGTGCGGCACCTCGATGTGCGTCACCGTGAAGCCGTACTTCTGCGCCTGCGCGTCGAGGATCGGGATCGTCTCCTTGCCGTAGGCCGAGCCGTGGTAGAGGTTGACGATCTTCTTGCCCTTGAGCTTGTCCATCCCGCCTTCCTTCATACCGATGAACTTGATCTTGGCGGTGTTCTGGCTCCAGTAGTTGGTCACCAGCGGGAAGATGTACGGGAAGACGCGCCCATCGGAGGCGTCGGCGCGGCCATAGCCCATCGAGATCACGGGGATCTTGTCCGCTGTGGCGCGGTCGATGAGCGAATACGTGATGCCGGTGGAGAGCGCCGCGAAAACCGTGGCGCCGGTCGGGCCCTTCTTCTTGAGACGCTCATAGCATTCGACGCCGCGGTCGTTCTTGTATTCGGTCTCGCATTCCTCCCAGGTGAGCTTTACGCCGCCGATGCCGCCGTCGCGGCGGTTCAGCATGTCGAGATAGTCGATGTAGCCGCCGAAAAAGCCAGTGCCCCCGGCGGCGTATGGCCCGACGCGGTATGACAGCATCGGGATGAACTGCTCCTTGGGCTGCGCGATTGCGGAGCCGGCCACGAGCGCGGCTGCGACCGCCAGTGCGATTCTGAATTTCATGAGGATCCTCCGTTCATACATCCTTCTAGTGTGGAAACGGCCATAGCCGCAGCTTTTCCTTGCCGATCTGCCACAGCCTTGCCAGGCCGTGCGGCTCGACCGCAAGGAAGAAAACGATGAGCGCGCCGAAAATGACGAGCTCGAGGTTGGACATCAGGTCGGTGCTGACGCCGGGGAACAGCGTGTGCGCGCCCACATTGAGCCCAATCGGCAGCAGCACTATGAACGCCGAGCCGAGAAAGGCGCCGAGCACCGTGCCGACCCCGCCGATGATGATCATGAAGAGGATCTGGAACGAGCGGTCGAGCGTGAACGCCTGCGGCTCGACCGCGCCAAGATAGGCGTAGGCCCACAGCGCGCCGGCGACGCCGCAGTAGAACGAGCTCACCGCGAAGGCTACGAGCTTGGTGCGCACGATGTCGATGCCGGTTACCTCGGCGGCGAGGTCCATGTCGCGCACCGCCATCCAGTAGCGCCCGGTCTGGGTGCGCGCCATGTTCTTTGCCGCAACGGCGAGCGCGGCGACGATGCCGAGCGTGAGCAGGTACTTGCTGCGCGGGGTGTTGAATTCGTAGCCAAGAATCTCGATCGCCTGCGCGGTGATGACCCCCGAGGGGTTGTAGTTCGAGAACCAGCCGAACTTGGTCAGCACCCACTCGATGAAGAACTGCGCCGCGAGCGTCGCCAC
>DASTPE010000054.1:0-14009 GCA_035762345.1 Burkholderiales bacterium | reverse complement strand
CGTCGGCCTGGATCTGCCGCAGGATCTTCCACGTCTCGGAATTGCGTGGGAAGTCGTTCATGTAGACGACGAGCGCCTTCGCGCCCGCGCGCTCGGCCTCGAGCATCTCGTTCAGGAATTCAGTGACGCGTTGCACTAGTGCAGCTTCACGTATTCGTACTCCACCGGGAGGTTGTTGATGCCGCGCTCGGGCGGCGCGATCCACGCTGCCATCTTGCCCGGCGCGGCGACTTTGTGCATCAGCGAGTGCACGAACGCCTTGTCGGACTCGGAGGGGATCCAGTCGCAAAGCGATTTTTCAAAAGGTTCCCGTCCAATGATTTCTCCTTGGGGCGTTACCGGCTGCCCGGCCCAGGCGCCGATCGAGCGGCGGAAGCGCGTCGAGGGAAGGCTGAGTCGGAACGGGAAGCCCGCGCGCTCGATCTGGCGGTTCCAGCGCTTCAATCCGATCTCGCAATCCTTGAGGTAGGACTCGCGCATCACCTCGTTCAGCGCGTTTAGCATTGGCACTGCCTGCTCTCCTTCAGGCGTCAAGAGCTTCAACGTGGACGAGCGAAGGACGTGATCTTCATACTGCGACTCGTCCGGGCGCCCCTTGAGGCCGTTGGCAAAGTTAGCCGCAGAGTTGGAGGAGATCTCCGAGCCGAACAGATCGAGCGAGCTCGAGCACCAGAAGTTGAGGTATTTCTGGACCGTGGGGAGGTCGACGGCGCCGGCCGCGCGCACCTTGTCCGGGTCGTCGGTGCCAAGCTCTTTCATCACTTCGAGCGTGCGCTTCACGACGCGGCCGATGCCGGTCTCGCCGACGAACATGTGGTGCGCCTCCTCGGTGAGCATGAAGCGGCACGTGCGCGATAAGGGGTCGAAAGCGCTTTCGGCGAGGCTCTTCAGCTGGTACTTGCCGTCGCGGTCGGTGAAGTAGGTGAAGCAGTAGAGCGAGAGCCAGTCCGAGATCGGCTCGTTGAACGTGGTGAGGATCCTCGGCTTGTCCGCGTCGCCCGAGTGCCGCGCGAGCAGCTCCTCGGCTTCCTCGCGGCCGTCGCGGCCAAAATAGGCGTGCAGGAGGTACACCATCGCCCAGAGGTGGCGGCCTTCCTCGACGTTGACCTGGAAGAGGTTGCGCAGGTCGTAGAGCGAAGGGCAGGTATGCCCGAGCAGGCGCTGCTGCTCGACGGAGGCGGGCTCGGTGTCGCCCTGCGTGACGATCAGCCGGCGCAGCGTCGAGCGGTATTCGCCGGGCACCTGCTGCCAGGCGGGCTGTCCCATCTGGTCGCCGAAGCCGATCGTGCGCCCGGCGACCGGGTCAGCGAGGAAGATGCCCCAGCGGTACTCGGGCATCTTCACCGCGCCGTAGTGCGCCCAGCCCTGCGCGTCGACCGAGATCGCGGTGCGCAGATAGACGTCGGCCGCCTGGAAATCGCTCGGCCCCATGTTCTTCCACCAGTCGAGGAAGTGGGGCTGCCAGTGCTCGAGCGCGCGCTGCAGCGTGCGGTCGCTCACCAGGTTGACGTTGTTCGGGATCTTCTCGGAATAGTTGATGCCGCTCATTAGACTCGTTCCCAGTTGAATTTGGCCTTGGCGCCCGTGCCGTAGACTTTGAGCGCCCCTTGTTCGCCGACCGCATTCGGCCGGTTGAAGATCCAGTTCTGCCACGCGGTGAGGCGGCCGAAGACGCGCGTGAACATGGTCTCCGGCCCCGCAAAGCGCAGGTTCGCCTCCATGCCGGTGAGCGCGTCGGGCGAAAGGCTCGCGCGCTCCTCGATCGCGATGCGCACCTCGTCGTCCCAGTCGATGTCGTCGGGCGTGGAGGTGACCAATCCCAGGTTTCTTGCGTCTTCGGTCGAGAACGGCTTTTCCTTCTCCAGTGAAGGCATCTCGCCGCAGAAGTGGGTCTCCAGCCGCGAAAGGCCGTTCGCCATCGGGTAGGCGCCGAAGTTCATCTCGGAGAGCGCGATTTGCGGACCGTCCTCTATGTCTAGCATATAGCTGCGGTCCGCCGCGAGCACGAGCTCCATAAGCGTGCCGGCAAAGCACGAGCCTTTCTCGATGATGGCGAACATCGAGCGCGAGGACACGTCGAGGCGCGACAGCGTACGCCGCAGGAAGCCGATCACTTCGCGGACGAACCAATCGGACGAATTTGCCGTTAACAGTGCATCCAATTCCAAAGCATTGTTGACGCTGCCCCGGCTCTTGATGACCCAAAGGCCGATGTCCAGGTGGTTATGCCGCAGGTCGAGGATCGCGCGGTCGAGCTCGCGCGCGAGGCGCAGCGGATACCACTCGGCGGTTCTCTCGAGCTTCACCGCCTCCGGGCCTTTCACGGTGAGCGTGGCCGTGCGGTTTTGCGAGTCGATAGTCACATCGATCAGGCGATTGGCGCCCAATGGGGTGAGCGCCACGCTCTGGCCGCCGGGCCGGTCGGATTGCTTCGCGAGCTCGAGCGCGCGCGCCTTGACCATCTCGGCAAATTTTTGCGGCTTCTCCATGTGGTCGACGAGCCGCCATTGCTTGGCGCGGTCGGCGCGTACACCCTCGGCGGTGGTACAGAAAACGTCGGCGAGGTCGCGCCGGACTCTTCGCTTGTCGACAAGCCGCGTCAGACCGCCGGTTCCGGGCAGCACCCCGAGCAGCGGCACTTCGGGGAGCGAAACCGTGGAGGAGCGGTCGTCGATCATCGCAATCTCGTCGCAGGCGAGAGCGAGCTCGTAGCCGCCGCCGGCGGTCGTGCCGTTCAGCGCGGCGAGGAACTTGAGTCCGGAGCGCGCCGATGCGTCCTCGAGGCCGTTGCGCGTCTCATTGGTGAACTTGCAGAAGTTCACCTTCCACGCGTGGCTCGAGTGTCCGAGCATGTAGATGTTGGCGCCCGAGCAGAACATACGGCTCTTGCCGCTGGTGATCACCACGCTTTTCACCTCGGGATGCTCGAAGCGGATGCGGTTTAGGGCATCGGCGAGCTCGATGTCGACCCCGAGGTCGTAGCTGTTGAGCTTGAGCTTGTAGCCAGGAGCGAGCGGCTTGTCCTCGGCGACATCGAGCGTGAGCGTGGCTACCGGGCCGTCGAATCCGAGTTTCCAATGATGGTAGCGGTCGGGCTGAGTTTCGAACGAGATCATGTCTTCACGAGTGAGATGAGTTGGGCGAGGCTCGAGCGCACCGTTTTACCGGAGGTGTCGAGCACGAGGTCTGCGCGACCGTAGAGGCGGTCGCGGTCGGCGAGGAGCTGGCGAATTTCGTCGAGCGCAGCCGAACTCCCTTTGAACGGGCGCATGTCGCCCTGCGCGATGACGCGCGCCATGTGCTCCTCCGGCGATGCTTTCAGCCAGACGCACCGGCAGCGCTCGCGCAGCAGCTTGTAGGTGCCACCGTCGGTGACGAGGCTTCCGCCGGTAGCGATGACGGCGCGCTCGTGCTGCGCAAGCACGCGCTCGAGCGCGCGGTGCTCGAAGCGGCGAAAGCCTTCCTGGCCGTACATGGCGAACACCTCGCCGAGCTCGGCGCCGGCTTCCTTCTCGACCTCGCGGTCGAGCTCGACGAATGGAACGTCGAGCGCCTGGGACAGTTTCTCCCCGAGCGTCGATTTCCCGGCGCCGCGCAGGCCGAGGAGCGCGATCGGCTTGTGCTGCCGCTCGCCTTCGCGTACGAGGCTTTCGACCGGTACGCCCATCGCGCGCGCGACCTTGCGCAGCAGGAGCACCGAGATGTTGCCCTCGCCAGCCTCGAGCTGCGCGAGGTAGCGTTCAGAAACCCCGCTCGCAGCGGACAGCGCCTTGCGCGTCACGCGCTGTTCGTTGCGCCAGGCGCGCACGCGGTCGCCGAGGAGGGAAAGGTAGGCCGTTTCAGTCATGCAAGATAATGCTTGACCGGCATTCTATTGGTGCAATATAGTGACTGTCAATGAAGGTAACGATCCTGGTCGGCACGATGACCGGCACGGCACAGCTTTGCGCGCAGGAGATGGAGCTCGCGCTCGACGACGGGGAAACCGAGGTCGAGACGGTCATGATGGACAACCTGGACGCCTCGGTCTTTTCCACGCCATCGGTTTTCCTCATTTGCACGTCGACGTACGGCCAGGGCGACGTACCCGACAACGCGCGAGCGCTCTACGAGGACCTCAAGCAGGCGCGTCCCGACCTGTCGCACGTGCGCTACGGCGTGTTCGGGCTCGGAGACCGTACCTACGCCGAGACCTTCAACTTCGGCGGCAAGCGCTTCGACGACATCCTCACCGAGCTCGGCGCCCGGCGCATCGGCGAGCGCCACACGCACGACGCCTCGAGCGGCATCCTGCCCGAGGAGACGGCGTTGGAGTGGTGCCAGCAATGGCTCGCGAAAGCGAAGGAAGCGCAAGCGGCGTAAGCGAACTCCCTCCGGCACGCGGTTTGCTGTTCAGTGGTTGTGCGTGCTCTGAAGTGGATCGGTGGCGCTGTTCTCGTCCTCTTCATTGCATTCGCGCTCTTTTTTACATTCGGCGTGGACACGCTGCGCGGCCCGATCACGAGCGCGGTGACCAAGGCGACGGGGCGAGAACTCATCATTGCGGGCGAGCTGAAGCCCGTGTGGAGCTGGCTGCATCCGCGCATCCGCGCGGAGCGCGTCACTTTCGCCAACGCGGCCTGGGGAAAGGCAGATTATCTCCTCGACGCCGATGCCATCGAAGCGAGTATCAGCTTGCTGCCGCTCCTTGCCGGGCGCGTGGTGCTGCCGGACGTGCACCTCGAACGCGCCAAGCTGTCGCTCGAGCAGGATGCCAAGGGCCGGAAGAACTGGATCCCTAGGCAGGAACCGAAAGAGAAGCAGGAATCCCGCTTCTCTGTAAAACTGCTTACGCTCGACGACGCGCTTCTGCACTGGGAAGACGCCGCCCGTAAGCACAGCCTCGCGGTGGATCTGTCAACCGACGAGACGGGTGTGCAATTCATGGCGGTGGGCTCGTACGGTGGCAAGCCGCTCAAGGCCAGCGGGCATGCAGGGCATGTGCTCTCGATCCGCGACCAGAAGACGCCCTTTCCGCTGAAAGGCGAGGTGAGCATCGGCGGAACGTCGGCCCGCCTGGAAGGCACGCTTACCGGCATCGTCGGCTTCAAGGGAATCGACCTGCGCTTCGAGCGCCTCGCCGGCAAGTCGATGGACGAGCTCTACGACATCATCGGGCTCGCGTTTCCGGCGACCAGCCCCTACACGGTGTCCGGACGGCTTTACCGCACCGACGGCACATGGCTGTTCGAGGACTTCACCGGCAAGGTCGGCGAGAGCGACCTGGCGGGCTGGATCCGAGTGCAGACCGGCGCAGGCAAGCGCCCGTTCATGCAGGGCGAAGTTACGGCCAAGTTGCTGAACTTCGCCGATCTCGGTGCGCTGGTCGGCGCGGACCGGCCACGCAAGAAGGGCGTGCTGCCCGACATGCCCTTCTCGCCGGAGCGCTGGGAGAGCGTAGATGCGGACGTCAAGATCGACGCGGGCACGATCAAGCGTCCGGAGCAGCTGCCGATCGAACGGTTTGCCACGCGCGTCGTAATGCGTGACCGCGTACTGACGCTCGATCCGCTCAGCTTCGGCATCGCGGACGGCAGGCTGGCTGGCACGGTGCGCCTCGACGGCAACCACGAGCCGATGCGCGGCGAGGTGAAGATGCGGGTGCAGAACCTTCAGCTCGCGAAGATGTTCCCCAGGATCGAGCAGACAAAATCGTCGGTGGGCGACGTTGAAGGGCTCATTGAGCTCTCCGGAAGCGGAAACTCGGTCGGCAAGCTCCTTGCGTCGGCGAACGGCAAGGTCGGCGCCTACATGGACCATGGGAAGATCAGCCAGCTTCTGATGGAGCTCGTCGCCCTCGATCTGTGGGACGTGGCGCGCATCAAGCTGCGAGGAGACAAGGACATCGACATCCGCTGCGGAATCGCGGACTTCCGCGTGAAGGATGGCGTGATGCAGACCAACGCGCTCATCTTTGACACCTCGGTGGTGAACGTGGGCGGCAGCGGCAGCATCGACCTGAAGAACGAGCGGATGGACCTCACGCTCAAGCCGCAGCCCAAAGACGGCAGCGTCGCGTCGCTGCGCACGCCCCTTTACATCCGCGGCACGTTTGGTCAGCCCGACGTCGGCGTCAACGTGGGCCGGATCGCCGCGCGGGGCGCAGGGGCGCTTGCCATGGGGATACTGAATCCCCTGCTCGCCGTCCTGCCTTTGCTCGACGAGGGCAAAGGCAAGGACTCGAATTGCGCGGCGGTGATCCGGCAGGCTACTTCTTTAGGCCAATCCTCTGCATCAGGCGCGACAACTCCGCGTCCTCCTTCGCCAGCAAAGCACTGAATTCCTCGGCCGGCAGGAACGCCGGCCGCACGCCGAGCTTCTCGCTCTGCGCGACGAACTCGGGGGAGCTCGCAGTCATCTTGATGGCGCTCTCGAGCTGGCTGACCACCGGGCGCGGCGTGCCGCGCGGCACCGCGATGCCGCGCCACGCGTCGAGCACCGCGTCCACGCCGAGCTCGCGCGCCGTCGGCACCTCCGGCCACGCCGGGTCGCGGTTCTGCGTCAGCGTTGCGAGCAGACGGATCTGACCCTGCTTGAGAGGCGCGGCGAGCGCGCCCGGGAACTGTACCACCGCGTTCACATGGCCGCCGACCAGGCTCGGCACCACCTGCGCGGCGGCGAAGGGCACTTCGTTGACTTCGATTCCGGCAGCATTGACGAGCGCGGCGAGCGAAATGTGCGTATGGCTGCCGATGCCCGAGTGTCCGACCGAGACAGCCTTCGGTTTCGCTTTGGCTTCCTGGATCAGCTCATTCAGCGTCTGCCACTGCGCGTCGTTCCTGACCGCGACTACCACCGACTCCGACAGCACGCGCGCCACGGCTTCGAACGCCTTGTAGTCGAAATTGAGCTGCCCGGAATGGAACGTGGTCGAGATGGAGTTCGAGTTCCATACCAGCGAGTAGCCGTCGGGCTTCTGCGCCGCGACGTGCTTGTAGCCGATCGCTCCGCCTGCGCCCGGGCGGTTCACCACCAGCACGCGCTGGCCCAGGTGGCGCGACATTCCGTCGGCCAGCAGGCGCGCTGTCACGTCGGCGGAAGAACCGGCAGGGAAGAGCACCGTGATCTCGAGTGGTCCCCGCTGGGGAAACGGCGGTTCCTGCGCAACAGCGGAAAAGCAAATGACTACGAAAAAAAGAAGAGCCGCTCTCATGCCAGGACCTCCTTGACTTCGACGCGCCTGCCGTCTCTTGCCGACTTGATGCCGGCGAGCAGTACCGCCAGCGACGCGGTGCCGCGCTCGCCATCCATCTCCGGGTGGGCCTCGCCGCGTACCGCGGCGGCGAACTCCTCGAGCTCCTCGACAATCGGGTCGTTCTTCCTAACGGGCACCCGCTCCGAAGTCGTGTTGCCCCGCTTCAAAAACCGCAGCCCCTGGTGCAGATCGTAATAGGCGCTCGCTTCCTTGCCGTAGATGTTCATCAGGTAATACTCGGACGCGGATGCGTAGCTCGCGTTGAGCGTGGAAAGCGCGCCGTTCTCGTGGTCGAGCACGAGGCTCGCAACGTCCGGGTTGTCGCCAGGAAGCACGAGACGCACGAAGCGTCCGCTCACCGCCATGATCGGCCCGATCAGGTACTCCAAAACATCGGTGTAGTGGATTCCGATCTGCAGCATGACGCCACCCGGCATGCCCTCCGCGGTGTAGCGCCATGAGCCGAGGTCAATCTTGCCCAGCCGGTCCCGGCTGATGTTGGCTTCCGCGTTGACGAGCTTCCCGAAAGTGCCAGCGGCAATTTCTTCTTTCACCCAGCGAAAATGTGACTCCCGTCGCCGCTGGTATCCCAGCGCGAGGACCACCTTCGCATTGCGGCACGCTTCGGTAATCGCGCGCGCATCGTCGATGGTGTTGGCGATCGGCTTATCGAGGAAAGTGTGCTTGCCGGCTTTGGCGGCTGCGACCGCGGTCTCCCGGTGTACCGAGTTTGGCGTGGTGTTGACGATCGCTTCCACGCTCTTGTCCTCCAGGATCTCGTCATATGACCGCGCCGCCCGGCAGCCATACTTCTTCGAGAATGCGTCTCGCTTGTCTCGCGATCGCGAGAAACAGGACACGATATGCGCCTTCCCCGAGCGTCTGATCGCATCGGCGAGCACGTCCGACCACCAGCCGATGCCGATGCATGCGACGTTCATTTACTGACCGACTCCGCAGCCTGCCGCGCGGCCTTTTCGTCGAACTCCCAGTTGCCGCCGGCAACGCCCACCGCGCCGATGCATTCGCCGCGCGCCATGATCGGCCAGCCGCCTTCCATCGCGGTCCAGCGCTGCGGGCCCGCAGCGAGCGCGAGACCCAGGGCGTGCAGAACGTCGAGTGACTGGCCGACCGCACCGGTGGATCCGGTGCTGCGCTTGTTGGAGGCGGCGCACACCGCCTTCGTGGTCGCCGAATGAACCGAGTGAAACTTGCCGCCGTCCATCCGCTCGAGCAGCATCAGGTGCCCGCCCGCATCGACTACGGCAATCGTGATGGCGATTTTCGCTTCCTTCGCCAGCGCGATCGCCGTATCCACTGCTTTGCGCGCGCCCGCGGCCGTCAGGCGCTTTGCGTCCTGGACGTACATGGATCCTCCTCCTCGTTATATATTACCCGCATGCCTCTCTCGCACATCGAGCACTTCCTGGTCGCCTCCGACGACATCGACGCCACGCGCGACTGGTACGCGCGTGTGCTGGGAATGACGAGCGGCCCGCATCCGGACTTCGGGTTTCCGGTGCACTGGATGTACCTGAACGGCGTCGACGTGTTGCACATCGGGCCGAGCGCGAAAATGGCCGGCGCGATCCAGAAGCAATACCTCGGCCGCATTTCGCAGGACGTCGGGCAGGGCACCGGCGCCATCGACCACATCGCCTTCCGCGCCACGGGGCTGAAAGAAATGATTTCGCATTTGCGGCAACAAGGGGTTTCGTTCAGGCAACGGCGAGCCAACGGCCAGGCCTTGTTCCAGCTTTTCTTCCACGATCCGAACGGCATCAAGATCGAGCTCAACTTCGACGCCGCCGAAGCCGAGGGCATCGAGCCCGAGCTGATGGCGTCGGATCTCATTCGCGCCAGTTGACCCAGTGAACAGGCCGAATGTTGTGGAGCGGCAGCTTGAGGTTGCCCTCGACAACATGCCCGGCGGGCTGGTCTATACCGACGAGAACCTGAGGGTCGTCTTTTTCAACGACCGCTACAAGGAAATGTACAAAGTGCCGCCGGAGTTGCTGCAGCCCGGCCGCCCTTATAGCGATCTGCTCCGGTATCTCGCGCAGAACGGCTACTACGGGCCGGGCGACGTCGAGGCGCACGTCGCGAAGCGCGTCGAGAGCCTGCGCAACCCGTCGGGCAAGAGCCTCGAGGACCACACGCCCGACGGCCGCTGGTACCGCGTCCTGCGCCGCCGCGTGGCGGAAGGCGGAACCGTCACGGTGATTACCGACATCACCGAGCAGAAGCGGGCGGAGGCGGAACTGGCGGACCGCGAGGCACAGTTTCATGTCGCGCTCGACAACATGCCGGGCGCGCTGGTCTACACCGACGACAAGTTGAACGTCGTCTTCTGCAACGAGCGCTACAGGGAGATGTACATCGTCCCGGAGGAGCTGCTCCAGCCCGGCCGCCCTTATAGCGATCTGCTCCGGTATCTGGCGGAGAACGGCTACTACGGGCCGGGCGACGTCGAGGCGCACGTCGCGAAGCGCGTCGAGAGCCTGCGCAACCCGTCGGGCAAGAGCCTCGAGGACCACACCCCGGACGGGCGTTGGTACCGTGTCCTGCGTCGGCGCGTGGCGGAAGGCGGAACCGTCACGGTGATCACCGACATCACGGCGCAGAAGCAGGCGGAGCGCGACCTGATCGAAGCGACCCGCCGCACCGAGGAAGCGAACAAGGTGATCACGGAGAAGAACCGGATCCTGGAAGCGCTCAACGCCGAGATCCGCGACAAGAACGTCCAGCTGCAGGAGCAGGCGGCGCAGATCGCGGAGTGGAACGCGAGGCTCGAGACGCGGGTGACCGAGCAGGTCGCGCAGATCGGCCAGATGTCGAAACTGACGCGCTTCCTCTCGCCGAAGGTGAGCGACCTCATCATGGCGGGCGACGCCGACGACCCGCTCAAGACGCGCCGGCGCGAAATCACCGTGGTGTTCGTAGACCTGCGCGGCTTCACCGGATTCACCGAGACCGCGGAGCCGGAGGAAGTGATGGGCGTGTTGCGCGAGTATCACGCCCAGCTCGGCCGCGCCATCATGGCGCATGACGGTACCATCGAGCACTTCGCGGGCGACGGGGTCATGATCCTGTTCAACGACCCGGTGCCGGTTCCCGATCACGAGTTGCAGGCGATCCGGATGGCACTCGAGATGCGCCAGTCCGTGGGCGCGCTGGTGCGCGTCTGGACGAAGCGCGGCCATGCGCTGGGCTTCGGCGTCGGCATCGCCGGCGGCTACGCGACCATCGGCACCATCGGCTTCGAAGGCCGGCTCGACTACGGTGCCATCGGCGCGGTCACCAATCTCGCCGCGCGCCTGTGCGGCGAGGCGAAGCACGACCAGATCCTGATCTCGCCGCGCATTTTCTCCAAAGTGGAGGACCAGGTAGAAGTCGAGGCGATCGGCGAGCTCACCCTGAAAGGGTTCCAGCGGCCGGTGATGGCCCACAACGTCATCGGCATCCGGGGCCAGAGCTTTCCCTGAGAGCGACCGTTCAGGGCCGAAACGCTCACGGCGAATACTCGGCGAAGACCGACAACAACATTTTGATCGTCTTCAAGCTGGCCGGAACCGACACGCTGAAGGTCGGCGAAGTAATCGAAGTCGATCTGCCCAACGTGCTGGTTTCCCAGCAGATCGTGCGCGTGAAATCCAATCGAACGCTTCGCATCCAGATCGCTTCCACCGACATTCACGATCTGGACTTGCCGCCAGATCACAGCACCTCCCGCATGCCGTCCCCGGAGCGGATGCGTGGCGCGTGATTGCATCGCCATGCCACGCGTAGGACTGATTTCGGACACGCACGGGCTTCTGCGGCCCGAGGCGCTCGCGTTCTTGCGCGGAAGCGATTTCATCGTGCACGCCGGCGATATTGGTGACGCTGCAGTGCTTAACGAGCTGCGACGTCTTGCCCCGCTGACCGCCGTACGCGGCAACAACGACAAAGGGACCTGGGCCCGCTCGATTGCGCAAGCCGAGGTCCTCGAGGTCGGCGAGGTCTTGATCTACGTCCTACATGACCTCGCGGAGCTGGATCTCGACCCTGTCGCGGCCGGCTTTCGGGTTGTGGTCTCCGGCCATTCCCACAATCCGCGGATCGAGGAGCGCGACGGAGTGCTGTATGTGAATCCGGGCAGCTCGGGTCCGCGGCGATTCAAGCTGCCGATCGCCCTGGCCGAGCTGCACGTCGCCGGCTCATCTGTGAAAGCAAGGATCGTCGAGCTCGCGGGCCGATGACGACAAAGAGCCTGAAGCTCGTTTTCCGGCCGCTCACTCCGCGCCTCATGGACTGCATGGGCGAAGTGCTGCGCGGTAGTTGGGGCGTCGGATGCTGGTGCATGTACCCGCGGCTTGCCGGCGAGGCGATGCACCTGGGAAGCAAGGGGCGACGCGCGGCCATGACGCGGCTTTCGCGCCGGCGGCGCGCGCCGGGGTTGCTCGCGTTCGAGGGCGAGGAGCCAGTGGGTTGGATCGCGATCGCTCCTCGAACCGAGCTCAGGCGCGTTGAGCTCTCCCGCGTGACGCCGCGCGTCGACGACGAAGACGTCTGGGTCATTCCGTGCATTACGGTTTGCCCGACGGCGCGCGGCCGTGGCATCGCGCTCGCGCTGATCCGTGCCGCTGTCGCGTATGCCGCAAGATGGGGGGCGCCCGCGGTCGAGGCATATCCGCGCGCGGGCAGCACGCGAACCGCCGATGACAATGCCTACTTCGGCACCGAGCCGCTTTTCCGCCGCGCCGGCTTCCGCGTGGTGCGCAAGCCGCTCCCCGGCCAGCGCGTACGCAGGGTTACGATGCGCAAGAACCCGAGGAGCGTACGATGACGTCCATGCGCCGATTCGTGGCCGCCCTCGCTGCGCTGGTGCTTCTGGCGGGCGCGCTCGGTGCAGCTGCGCAGCCGGCGGGGAAGGTCTACCGCATTGGATTTCTGTGGGACGGCCCGGACGTTTTCCCGGACGCCATCGAAGCGTTCCGCCGGGGGCTCCGCGACCTGGGCTACGTCGAGGGCCGCAACCTGACCATCGAGTATCGCTGGGCGCACGGCAAGCCCGAACTCATGCGAGAGCTTGCCGCGGAACTCGTGCGCTTGAAGGTAGACGTAATTGTCGCACCGAGCTCGGTCTACACAGGCGCGGCGAAGCAGGCGACGACGACCATTCCGGTCGTGTTCGTAAGCCATGCAGACCCGCTGCGCAGCGGCCACGTCGCAACGCTGGCTCGGCCCGGAGGGAACGTTACCGGTCTCTCCCTGATGATGACCGAGACCAATGTCAAGGGCGTGGAGCTCTTCAAGGAAGTGATTCCAAAGTCCTCCCGCATTGCCGTGATGTGGGACCCCGCCACCCCTTCGCACGGTCCGGGGCTCAAGGCCATCGAGTCGGCGGCTCCGCCGCTCGGCCTGCGGGTGCAATCGGTTCCTGTGCGAAGCCCGGCGGAATACGAAGCCGCGTTCGCCGCTATGGCGCGCGAGCGGGCCGATGGTGTCCTCGTGCTTTCGACGCCTATGTTCATCGCCGACGCTGGGCGACTCGCCGAGCTCGCGCTCGCGCGCAAGCTGCCTTCGCTCTTCGGCCCCCGGCACCACGTCGCGGCCGGCGGGCTGATGAGCTACTCGCCGGACCGGCGCGAGCTATTCCGGCGCGGTGCGGTTTTCGTGGACAAGATCTTCAAAGGCGCCAATCCGGCGACCATGCCGGTCGAGCAGCCGACCAAGTTCGAGCTGGTGATCAACCTGCGCACGGCGAAGAGCCTCGGGGTCCCGATTTCGCAAGCCATGCTCGCGCGGGCTGACGAGGTCATCCAGTGAGATTGTCATGAACCTTCAGATCGCGGTCGAGCTCATTCTTGCCGCGGGCGCCGCACTCCTGCTCGCGCGCGACCTGCGCCGCGCCTGGCGTGACCCGCTGCGCCGCCCGGTCAGCCTGCTCATGGCGAGCCTCGTCGCCGTCCTTCTGATCGGCGTGGTCGGTGGCCAGTCCCATCCGAGCCCGTGGTGGCTGCTCGTGCCGGGCAGCGTCCTCGTCTGGGAAGTCGTCCGCGGCTGGCGCGTGGTGCCGCGTTGCCATTTGCGCGAAGCGGGAATCGGCGCGTTCGCCGCCTCCCTGGTGCTCGCGGCCTTCGGCCTTGGCATATACGAGGAGTCCATGTCCAGCGTGCTGCTCGCCGAGGCTGCGCTGATGGGCGCCGCCGCGCTCGGGCTGTTCGCGCTTTCGCATCGCCGCGAGCCGCGTCCCTGGCGTACGGACGACGTCAAGCACTACGAGCGCCGGGCGAGTCGACGGCCGAAAGGCACCACGTGAGCCCCGAAAGGACGATCGGTGCCGTGCTGCTCTTCATCGGGCTCGCATCGTTCGGCCTGCTCGCATGGGTTTCGCGCAGCATGGGCACGAATCTCATGGTGCTGGGCGTGCTCGCAGTATTCGGAGTGGCGTGCGTCCTTCTCGCGTGGCACCTGCTTCGCATGTCCGCTCCGCCCGCCAACGCGGGAACACAGCCGGCCCCGGCCACGCTGTCGCCGAGGCGTGTCAGGGCTTCCCACGCCTTTTCGACCGTCGGAGTTCTTCTCCTCATGGCGTGCGCGCTGGTGCCGGAGCAGTGGTATCCGGTCGCGCTCCTCTTCCTCGGCATCGCGCTCCTCGCGGTCGCCCATGTTCTGACGCCGTGCGAGGAGCGGCTCGAGAAGCTGAGAAAGGCGCGCGCGTCGACCTACTTATGATGCGCAATGCTGCAAAACATTGCCAACGTCGGCGCCGCCGCTCGCTACTCGCCAG
>DASTPE010000053.1:0-29016 GCA_035762345.1 Burkholderiales bacterium | reverse complement strand
CACCGGCCGGGTCATCGAAAACCGGCATTGGACCGATACGCTGTTCTCGCTGCGCGTGGAAGGACCGCGCCTGAAATTCGAGGCCGGCCAGTTCGTGAGGATCGGGATCGAGCCGACGCTCGTGCGCGCGTTCTCGTTCGTCAACCCGCCCGGCGACCCGGTGCTCGAGTTCTACGGCGTGATCGTGCCGCAGGGGCCGCTGTCGCCACGGCTTGCGCGCCTCGAGAAGGGAGCCGTGCTGCAGGTCGCATCCAATCCCGCGGGTTTCCTCGTATTGTCGGAGGTGCCCGATGCGGAAGCTCTTTGGCTCGTGTCCACCGGAACCGGTATCGCACCGTTTCTTTCCATATTGAGGACCGAGACGCCCTGGCGACGCTTCCGCAACGTGGTACTGGTTCACGCGGTGCGGTATACGCGCGAGCTCGCGTACAAGGACTTGATTGCAACGGTCCTTCAGCATCGTCCCGGCTTTCGGTACGTCACCTTCGTGAGCCGCGAAGCGGCGCCTGGATCGCTCGCCGGCCGCATCCCTGCCGCGATGCGCGACGGCCGGCTGGAAGGGGCTGCGGACGTCGCGCTGAACCTGCGCTCGCACGTCATGTTGTGCGGAAATCCACAGATGCTGAAGGATGCAACCGCCGCGCTCGCGGAACGCGGCCTGCGCAAGCACCGACGGCGCAATCCGGGCCATATCGCCGTGGAGAGCTTTTGGTAGCGTCTTGCAGGGTTTTTGTTCTTGTTGTCCTGGGCGCGCTGGTATGCGGCTGCAGCACCGTGCGCTTCGCTTACGACAACGCCGACGCATACGTCCGCTGGCAGCTCCACAGCTATGTCGTCGTCGAAGGCCAGGACGCCGACGAGCTCGACGAGCGCATTGACGAGTTTCACGCCTGGCACCGAAAGAACGCGCTGCCGAAATATGTCACGATCGCCCACGAGGCGGCGCAGCGATTTTCGGACGGGTTGTCGCATGCTGACCTCGTTTGGGGGTACGATTCGGCGCGGGCGCAGGCACGCGAGAGCCTGCGCAAGGCAGGTGAGCTGGTCGCGCCGCTGCTCGATCGGCTGAGCGCGGACCAGATCGCGGCGATGGAGCATCGCATCGCCGAAGAGAATCGCAAGTTCTACCGCGACAACCTGCGCGGCTCGGAGCGCGACCGGCGCGCGCGGCGCGCGCGGCTCGCGATCAATCGGCTGGAGGACTGGGTGGGGAAGTTGACGCAGGCGCAGGTCCAGCGCGTGCGCGAATACGCCGAACGGGCACCGCTGACCGATGAGCTGCGCGACCGCGACCGCAAGCGCCTGCAGAAGGACGTGGTCGCGATCGTGCGCGCGCACGAGGCGCGCGCCCAGCTCCCCGAGCGGCTCGCCCACTGGGAAAAAGGACGCGAGCCCGCGTACGCCGCCGCGCTCGAAGCCTGGCGCGAGCAGTACTTCGCGATGCTCCTCGATGTGGACCGTATGCTGACTCCCGAGCAGCGTGCCCGCGCCCTCGGCCACATGCGTCGCTACGCGGAGGATTTCGAGGCGCTGTCGGCGCGATGAACGAGCCGAAGCCACTGCGCAGAATGAAGCTGGAGCAGCCGCCGGCCAGCTACGCCGGCCGCACGCGCTACACCCAGCTCGAGTACGAGGCGCTGCTCGCCAATGTCTCGATCGGCATCGCGTTCACCCGCGAGCGTCGATTCTTCCTGTGCAACCCGAAATTCGCCGAGATGTTCGGCTACGCGCGCGGCGAGCTGATCGGCATGCCGGGGGAAACGGTCTACCCGAGCCGCGAGAGCTACCTCGCGCTCGGCGAGCTCGCCACCCCGATCCTGGCGGCCGGGCAGCAGCTCGACCTCGACTGGGAAATGCAGCGCAAGGACGGCTCGACCTTCCTCTGCCGCATGATCGCCAAGGCGATCGACCCCGCGAACACGCACCAGGGCACCGTGTGGATCGTCGAGGACATCACCGAGCGGCGCCGCCATGCCGACGAGATGGCGCGCGTGCTGCGCGAGCACGAAGCGCTGCTCAGCACCGCGTCGGTCGGCATCGCGTTCGTCAAGGACCGCCGCTTCGTGCGCGTGAACCGGCGCTATGAGGAGATGTACGGCTACGGCCCGGGAGAGCTCGATGGTCAGTCAGTCGCCGCGATCTACCCGCGCGCGGAGGACTTCGCCGGCGCCGAGCGCATCTACGACGCTCTGGCGCGCGGCGAGACCACGCGGCGCATCGAGCTGCGCCGGCGCAGGGACGGCAGCACCTTCTGGAACCGCGCCGATGGGCGCGCGCTCGACCCGCAGAACCCGCACAAGGGCTCGGTGTGGACGGTCGAAGACGTCACCGAGCAGCGCCGCGCCGAGGAGGAGCTGCAGCGCGCGCTCGCCGAGCAGGAGCTGATTCTCGACAACGCCTGGGTGGGGATCGCCTTCGTGCGCAATCGCGCGATCCAGCGCTGCAACCGCTTCCTCGAGGACATGGTCGGCGCAGGGCCAGGCGAGCTGATCGGGCAGAGCTCATCGGTGCTCTTCGCCTCGCGCGAGGACTGGGAGGAAGCCGGGCGCGTTGCATACAGCATGACCGCGCCGGGCGGAACGCATGAGTCGGAGCGTCGCTTCCGCCGCCACGACGGCTCGACGTTCATCTGCCGCACCCGGGGGCGGCGCATCGACTTCGGCGAGCCCGAGCAGGAGTGGATTTGGAGCTTCGAGGACGTCAGCGCGGAGCGCGAAGCCGACCTTCGCGTGCAGCAGGCCCTGGGCGAGCTCGAGCACGCAGTGGCGCAGCGCACCGTCGAGCTCGAGGACGCCAAGGCGCGCGCCCAGCACCTCGCCGACCACGACCCGCTTACGGGTTTGCCGAATCGCAGGCTCCTCGAGGACCGCCTGAGGCAGGCGCTCGCGCTCAGCCACCGCAACCGGAAGGCGAGTGCGGTGATGTTCGTCGACCTCGACCGCTTCAAGACCATCAATGACTCGCTTGGCCACGCGGTGGGCGACACGCTGCTGAAGGAAGTCGCCTCCCGGCTCGTCCGCCAGCTGCGTGAGGGTGACACCATCTGCCGCATCGGCGGGGACGAGTTCGTCGTTGTGCTGCCGGAGGTGAAGCGCTCGTCCGACGTGGCGCACGTCGCGCAGAAGGTGATCGAGCAGCTGTCGCGGCCGGTGATCGTCGAGGAGCGCGAGCTGCTCGTTACCTGCTCGATCGGCATCGCGGTCTATCCCGACGACGGCCGCAACGCCGAGACCCTCATCCGCAACGCCGATGCGGCGATGTACCACGCCAAGGAGCTCGGCCGCGCCAACTACCAGTTTTTCACCGAGCAGATGAATCAGGCGGCCTCCCGCCGCCTGCAGCTCGAAAACGACCTGCGCCGCGCCCTCGGCAAGGACGAGCTGCGCCTGCATTACCAGCCGATCGTCGAGATCGCCAGCGGGCGCGTCGCGGCGCACGAGGCGCTCGCACGCTGGCAGCACCCCGAGCGCGGTCTCGTGCTGCCGGGGGAGTTCATTCAGCTCGCGGAAGAGACGGGCATCATCCTGAAGATCGGCGAATGGCTGCTCGGCGAAGCTTGCCGCTGGTCTACCTTCATCGGCACCGAGCGCGGACTGCAGATCGCGGTGAACCTTTCGGCGCGCCAGTTCAATGATCCGCAGCTTCCGCACATGGTGGCGCGCGCGCTCAGGGCGACGGGGTTGCCGCCGCGGCTCCTTGAGCTCGAGATCACCGAGTCGACCGCGATGCAGCAGACCGACATCACGCTGAGCACGCTGAAGCGCCTGAAAGCCCTCGGCGTCTCGATCGCGATCGACGACTTCGGCACCGGCTACTCGAGCCTGTCGTACCTGCGTCGCTTCCCGGTCGACAAGGTGAAGATCGACCGTAGCTTCGTCTCCGAAGTGCCGCCAAACCACGACCACGGAGCGATCATCTCGGCGATCGTCGCGCTCGCGCATGCGCTCCAGATCCGCGTGGTCGCCGAGGGCGTCGAGACCGAGGCGCAGCGCGCCTTCCTCACCTCTTGCGGTTGCGATTTCATCCAAGGCGACCTTGTCGGCCCGCCGGCCGACGCCAATAGCGCCGCGAAAGACTACGTCTAGACCGCGGCTCCACTTCGCGCACGCGAACGGCTTTCCCGCCTCGTGCTACGCCGCGCTGCTGCATCCGCTGTCGTTCGCCTACGACATCTCGTGGATCGACGCGATCGGCACCGATCCGCGCTACCCACCGACCGAAGGCTGGACGCGCCTGGTGGAGCAGTTGATCGATTTTCTTGAAAACGAATTTGTAGGCACCCCGGTTTACGGGGTCGGCCATTCGCTGGGCGGCTACCTGAACTATCTCGCCGCGGTGCGGCGGCCCGAGCTTTTTCGCGCGATCGTGCTGCTCGATGCTCCGCTCATAGGCCCTTTCCGCGGGAGCCTCCTGGGCGCGACCAAGCGCCTCGGCATCGTCGACCGCGTAACGCCGGCCGGCGCGACGCGAGACCGGCGCAGCACGTGGCATTCGCGCGAGGAAGCGCGCGCCCATTTCCTCACGCGACGACTATTCAAGAACTTTACGAGTGAAGCGCTGGACGACTACGTGCAGCACGGCTTGGTTGACGATGGCCACGGCAGGCTCAAGCTCAAGATCGACCCGCGGATCGAGTACGAGATCTACCGTACCATCCCGCACGACATGATGCGCCACCTGCCGAAGCTCCGCGTGCCGGCGGCCTTTATCGGCGGTGCCGGCTCAAATGTCGTGCGGCGCATTCGGCTCGCGGGCATGCGGCCCAAGTTCAGCTTCCGCGAGGTGCCCGGCGGTCACCTCTTTCCGTTCGAGCATCCGCGCGAGGCAGCTAGGTCGATCGCCCAGGCGCTCGCCGATCTTTCAGCTTCTCCTCGAGCAGCCTGATGTTCATCTCGACGCCGAGCATGTTCGGGTTCACCTCGAGCGCGCGGCGGTACCAGCGGAGCGCGTTCTCGTAGTCCTCGAGCTGCACGTAGATCTGCCCCATTCCAGAGAGCGCACCGAAGTGGCGCGGGTTGCGCTTCAACACCTCGTGGCAGTCGGTAATTGACTTGTCATACTCGCCGGCGAGGTAATAGACCGTGGCGCGCCGGTTCCAGCCCTCGGCGAACTCAGATTTTCTTTCAATAATTCTTGAAAAAATCCCAATGGCTTCGCTGTGCCGTCCCGCTTGCATCGCCTCGGTGCCGAGCGCCATCAAGCGGTCGATCTCTGCGTCGCCCGAGCGGCTCCACAAAAGCCATAGCCCCTGCTCGGCAAAGCCGCGCACGAACGAGCTTTCGTCTCGCAACCGCTCGTGGAGCAGCGGCGCGTCTTCCATACCGCCGCGGTTCGCGAGCCACACCACGGCCTCGGCGCGCGTCGCGGCGTCCGGGCTCACGAGCGCGCCAAGCGCCTCGGCGCGCGTCTGCGGCGGCTGCGGGAATGCAGACGGCGCAGCCGCTGTTAGCGCAGCGGCGAGGAGTACCATTGCAAGCCTTGACGGAGAAACCATGAAAGCTTTGCTGCTGACGTTAATACTAGCCGTTCCCGGCCTTGCCTTTGGGGCGAGCGACCCGGTGACCCCCGAAATCAAGGATCCCGTGCTGGACAAAGTGTCCGAGGCCACGAAGCGCCAGGACTGGGCCGCCGCGGCGGCAGTGCTCCAGGACGCGGTCGCTTCGAATCCCAACAACGCCAACTACCACAACCTGTACGCCTACTCGCTCCGCAAAGGCGCCAACCCGGACATGAACCTCGTGTTCAAGCACTACAACGAGGCACTGCGCATCGACCCGAAGCACCGCGGCGCGCACGAGTACATCGGTGAGGCGTATCTCATGGTGGGCAACGTGGAGAAAGCGAAGGAGCACCTCGGGCAGCTCGACAAGCTGTGCTTCTTCCCCTGTTCCGAGTACACCGATCTCAAGAAGGCGATCACGGCCTACGAAGCCAGGCGCTAGGCCGAGCTTCGTCTTCATCCTCGCCGACGATCTCGGCTACGCCGACCTCGGCTGTTACGGCGGGCGCGGCAATTGCTCTCCCAACCTGGACCGCATTGCCGCCGGGGGCGTGCGGTTTAACGACGGCTACGCAAACTCACCGGTCTGCTCGCCGACTCGCTTCGCGCTCGCCACCGGCCGCTGGCAGTACCGGTTGCGCGGCGCTGCGGACGAGCCCATTGCGAGCCGCTCCCGCGGAAGTGAAATCTTGGGACTCCCCCCGGAACATCCGACGCTCGCCTCCTTGCTGCGCGACGCCGGCTACACCACGGCGCTCGTCGGCAAGTGGCACCTCGGCTTCCCCCCGAACTTCGGGCCGCTTAAGAGCGGCTACCAGGAGTTTTTCGGCCCGATGAGCGGAGGGGTCGACTACTTCACGCACTGCGATTCGACCGGGGTGCACGACCTCTGGCAGGGCGAGAAGGAAGTCCACCGCAGCGGCTATCTCACTGACCTGCTCAGTGATGAAGGCGTCGCATTCGTGCGCAGGGCGAAGGGAAAGCCCTTTCTTCTCTCGCTGCATTACACCGCGCCCCACTGGCCGTGGGAAACGCGCACCGATGCCGAGGAATCGAAGAGGATCTCGCACCTCGGCCACATCGACGGCGGATCCGTGGCCACGTACCTGGACATGATCCGAGCGATGGACGATGGCGTCGGCCGCCTGATACGCGAGCTCGACGACGACACGATCGTCGTGTTCACCAGCGACAACGGCGGCGAGCGCTTTTCCGACAACTGGCCGCTGGTGGGCGGGAAGATGGACCTTCTCGAAGGCGGCATCCGCGTCCCGTACGTCGTGCGCTGGCCGAAGGGCGGCTTGATCCCTCAGCTCGCGATCACGATGGATTGGGTCGCGACGTTCCTCGACGCGGCCGACATCGCGCCGCACCCCGACTATCCGCTCGACGGCGTCAGCCTGCTCAAAGAGCATTCGAGACGCGAGCTCTTCTGGCGGATGAAGTTTCGCAGCCAGAAGGCGATGCGCTCGGGAAGCTGGAAGTGGCTTTCGATCGAAGGCAACGAATTCCTGTTCGATCTCGCGCAGGACCAGCGCGAGCGCGCGAACCTTGCCAGGAGAGAACCTGGGAAAATGGAGGAAATGCGCAGCCGCTATGCGGCGTGGGAAGCGACGCTGCCGCCGATTCCGAACGACGCGCGGGTGTCGCTGGTCTACGGCCCGTCCGACATCCCGAAGCCGTCTTAGCGGCTCAGCTTGGCGAGCGCCTTCTCGTAGTAGCGGGTCTCGATGCGCGTCTTGAGCAGCGCAAGCCTGCGCGCCGCCTTCGAGTCCTTCGTCACCAGGCGCTCCAAATCCGCGATTTCGTTCAGCGCCTCGACCTCCGGGGGCACGAAACCGGCGTTCTTGAGGATGCGGTAGGCGAGGCGAAGGTCCTCGGGAATCAGCTTATCGTCGTCGAGCTCGAGCGGCTGCCCTTCGCCGGGCAAGCCGTCAAGCTCGCCGCGCGAAACAGCCTCCAGAATCTTTTGCTCAGCCAGAAACTCGAGCATCCGGAAGGTATTCTAGCTGCGTGAGTACCCGCGCATACCGCATCGCGCCTACCGATTCGACCACGTTCTATCCGCGGTTGATCGGCCGGCACGGCGCCGTGGCGGCGAACTCCTACCTCTCGGTGAACGCGGGCGTCGACATCCTCAAGGCGGGCGGCAACGCGATCGACGCTGCCTGCGCGGCCACTCTCGTCGAAGGGCTGGTGAACCCACAGATGCACACGCTCGGCGGCGAGTGCCCGATCCTCATTCGCCCCGCGGGAGAGTCACGCGTCGTCTGCCTGAACGGCAACATGGCAGCTCCGGCGGCCGCGGCTCCAGACGTCTTCCGAAAGCGTGGTTTGTCGGAGGTTCCGGAGGAGGGCATATTGGCGGCAGGCGTGCCGGCCGCCTTTTCCGCGGTCATGACCGCCCTTTCACGTTGGGGAACGATGAGCTTGCGGGACGTCTCGTCGCATGCACGCGAGCTCGCCGCAGACGGCTTTCCCGTCTCGGCCGGCCTGCGCCATCAGCACAAATACGGCATCGCGCACTTGCGCGACAAATTCCTCTCCGAGTGGCCGGGAAGCGCGGCGCTGTACCTGAAGAACGGGAAGGAAATCCCCGAGGTCGGCGCGTTGATGAAGAACGAGGCGCTTGCCCGCGTGCTCGACCATCTCGCCAATTCGAAGGATCCGCACGCCGAGTTCTACCGCGGCGACATCGCAAGGGAGGTCGCAAGGTTTTCTAAAGAAAAAGGCGGACTACTCGAACGGGCGGATCTCGAGCGCTTTGAGACTCGCATTGAGAAACCCGTGAGCTTGCGCTTCGGCGACATCGAGCTTTTCAAGTCTGGCTTCTGGTCGCAGGGGCCGGCGGAGCTTCAAACCGTGGCGCTGATGTGGCCGTATCTCAAGGATGTGAAACCGGGGAGCGCCGACCATTGCCACTTGCTGATCGAGGCGATGAAGCTCGCCTTCGCCGACCGCGAGCAGTACTACGGAGACAGCTTTGTGCCGGGCGACGTCCTGCTTTCGCCGGAGTACACAAGGCACCGAGCGACGCTGATCGACATGCGTCATTCAAATAAAGAACTGCGTCCCGGCGACGCGCGGCGCAATGCGCCACTGCTTGCGCAGGGCGAGCACTTCACGCCGAAGGACTGGGGCGGCGGCACGGTGCACGTCGATGCCATCGACGCAAAGGGGAATATGGCCTCGTTCACGCCGAGCGGCGCCTGGATCATGTCCTCCGAAGTGATTCCCGCGCTCGGCTTCCCGCTGTCGGTGCGCATGATGACGTTCTATCTCGAGCCGGCGCACCATCCGAACGTGGTTGCGCCCGGCAAGCGGCCGCGCACCACGCTCACGCCATCGCTCGCGTTCAAGGGCGGGAGGCCCTGGATGACCTTCGGCACCATGGGCGGGGACAACCAGGGACAGTGGCTGCTGCAGTTCTTCGTCTACCGTGCGGCATTCGGCATGACACTGCAGGAGGCGATCGAGGCGCCGCGCCTTTCCACCGAGCACTTCCCCGGCTTCTTCGCGCCCCATCGCGGCGAGCCGAACCGGGTGCGCATCGAGCCGCGCTTTGGCGCCAAGGTAATCGACGAGCTGCGCCGGCGCGGCCACGACATCGATCTCGCGCCGGATTGGAGCGAAGGCTTCGTCTCCGGCGCGCAGCTCGACGAGGAGAGCGGCCTGCTGGAAGCGGCCTGCGACCCCCGCGGGTCCAAGTCGGAGTGCTTCCCGGCCTTCGCCTACTGTTGGTGATAGCTGCGAAGAAAGCTCTACGGCATGTTGCCGGCCGAGGCCGTGCCGGTCGATAGGCGCTATTTCCGGATAGAAACAATCCGGCAACCAAGCGCAAAGCGGCAGACATCGGGCCGATACGGCACGCCCGCAGCATGCCGCAATGCAAACCAGCCAGGCTCAGGTGCGTGCGGGCGAGTGGGCTCTCGTGGGGGCGGCCGCGCTGCTGCTTGCCATCACCATGGGATCGCGCTCGGTGTTCGGCTTGTTCATCTCGCCGCTCAACTCGTCCACGGGCCTGGGCATCGCCACGATCAGCCTTGCGGTCGCGGTGAGCCAGCTCACGTGGGGCGCTGCCCAGCCCTTTGCCGGCATGCTGGCCGAGCGGTATGGGGCAGCGCGCATGATAGTAGCCGGAAGCCTTCTCGCCGCCGCGGCGGGCGCACTGATGCCCTTCGCAGGCAGCGCAGGGCTGCTCATCGCCGCGCTCGCGGCGAGCGGCGTCGCCGCCACCGTCGGTAGCCCGTCGCTGCTCGTCGGCACGGTGAGCCAGCGCGTTTCCGCCGAGCGACGGGGCCTCGTCGCCGGGATCGTGGGCGCCGGCGGGCCGCTGGGGCAACTCGCGCTCGCTCCTGCCACGCAGGCGGTGATCTCGGTTGCCGGTTGGGTCACCGCGGCGGTGTCGGTCGCCGCGCTCGCGCTCTTTTCCATTCCGCTGGCGTTCGCCTTCCGCGGCGGGCCCGCGCCGGCTGCCGCGGACCCCCACTCGGCACAGCAGGGGAGCGCCAGCCTGCGCGAGGCGCTCGCGAGCCGCGGCTTCTGGCTGATCAACGCGACGTTTTTCGTGTGCGGGCTGCACGTGTTCTTCCTCATCACCCACCTGCCCGGCGTAATCGAGGTGTGCGGCCTGCCCGCCAGTGTCTCGGGCGCCGCGCTCGCTGTCTTGGGCCTTTTCAACATTGCCGGCAGCATCGGCGCGGGCTGGGTCATCCAGCGCTATTCGATGAAGGCGACGCTGTCGTGGCTGTTTGCCGCACGCGCCGCCGGCATCGCGCTCTTCCTTGCCGCGCCGAAGACCGAGCTCACCGTGCTCGCCTTCTCCGTGTGGATGGGGCTTACCTACATGGCGGTGCTGCCGCCCACGGCAGGCCTCATCGGCCGGCTTTACGGCCCGAAGCGGCTGCCCACGCTGCTCGGCATCACTTTCATGCTTCACCAGGTGGGCGCGTTCCTCGGCTCCTGGCTGGGCGGTGTGTTCGTCGAGGCGACCGGCAGCTACGACGGCATGTGGCTGCTCGACCTCACGCTCGCCGTGGTAGCCGCGCTCCTCGCCCTGACAATCCGCGAGCGGGCTGCAGGTCGCGTCTTAACGCGAGCGGCGCTTGCGCGTACTCTTGCCTAGGCGGCCGGAGCCCCAGCCGACGGTGCGCTCGCCCTTGGTGAAACGCTTGCGCGCGAGCGCGGCGCCGGCGGTGAGGGCGTGCAGCTTCTCCACTGCCACGTCGCGGTCCATCGGCGCCATGCCGCAGTTGGTACACGGGAAGAGGTGGCGCGCCGGGACGTACTTGAGCGCCTTTCCGATCACGTCGGACACCTCCTGCGGCGTCTCGACCGCATCGGCTGCGACGTCGATGACGCCGACGAGAACGTCCTTGCCCTCAAGCAGCCGAAGCAGCTCGATCGGAACCCTGGAGTGGATGCATTCGAGCGAGACCTGGTCGACCCGGCTCTTCGCGAGCGCGGGAAAGATCTGCTCGTACTGCCGCCACGATTCGCCGAGCGTTTTCTTCCATTCGACGTTCGCCTGGATGCCGTAGCCGTAGCAGATGTGCACGCAGGTCTTGCACTTCAGCCCTTCGATGGCGCGGTGCAGGGCGTCGACACCCCAGCGCTTGACGTCGTCCATGTACACGTTGAACGCCGGTTCGTCGAACTGCAGCACGTCCACGCCGTCCTTCTCCAGCGCGCGCGCTTCCTGGTTGAGCAAGCCCGCGAAGGCCATGGCGAGCTTCACCTTATCCCCGTAATGCCGGTCGGCGATGGTGTCGACAACGGTCATCGGGCCGGGCAATGTCAGCTTGATCTTGCGTTGGGAATGGTTTCGAAGCAGGACGGCTTCCTTTTGGTGAACGCGCCCCTTGAGGCGCAGCGGCCCGACTACCACCGGCACCATGGCGTCGTAGCGGTTGTTGCGGATGCCCATCTTCACCTTGTGCTCGAAGTCGATGCCCTCGACGAGCTCGAGGAAGCCGTGCACGAAGTGCTGACGCGATTGCTCCCCGTCGGTGACGATGTCGACGCCCGCGTCTTCCTGCTCCTTGAGCCAGAGCAAAGTGGCATCGCGCTTCGCGCGCTCGAGCTCAGCGCCTTGCGCGCGCCACGCAGGCCACAGCTTCCCGGTTTCGGCAAGCCAGCCCGGCTTGGGAAGGCTTCCGGCGATGGTGGTTTCAAGCATCCCGCCTCACTATAATGGAGCCCAATAAGGGAGGGAAACGCGTGCTCGGTATCTTGGTGGGGACGTTTTGTTCGTTCGTCGCAGGCATCTTCAACCCGTACGTGGTCAACAAGGCTGGCCCCGACTGGATGTGGGGTGGCGGCAGGGACGACCTCCTGCGCAACCTTTACTTCCGTCCCGACGGCACTTTCCGGCGCTACGGGCGCCTCGGCCTGGTCGCGACGCTGTTCGCCGGCTCGGCCGCCCTTTACTGGATGCTCTGAGGACTGCCAAGCAGTTCTTTTGCAAAGCGCGGGGAATCAAGTCATTCTATGAGCCCCAAGCAAGGAAAAAGGGGGCACAGATGGGAAAACTGATCGCTGCGGCAGTAGTAGCGGGTCTGGTGATTTCGGGACCGGTCCTCGCTCAGCGCAAGGACTGCGACGAGCTGAAAGGCGAAATCGAGGCCAAGATCAAGAAAAACGGTGTCGAGAAGTTCTCGCTCGAGGTGGTCGACAAGGACGCACAGTCCGACGGCAAGGTAGTCGGCACCTGCGACGCCGGGGCCAAGAAAATCGTCTATAAGCGCGGCTAGCGCCGCGTCTCGTTTGCCGTCAGCAGCCAGGCCGCGGCCGCGGCCTGCGCTGCGAGCAGCACCCCAAAAGCCACGCGGTATCCCTCAGGATCGTACCGGCCCTGCGCGCTCGGCCAGTTGCCGAGGATCGCGCCGACTCCCCATTGGAAAGCGAACGAGGTCCCGAAGAGCAGCAGGTTCGACGCCGTAGTCACGCGCCCGGTCTGCGCCGCCGGCACGAGGTGGGTAAGGAGCGTATACGCGATGACTGCGGCGATGCTGCTGGCCGCGAATGCAACCAGCGGGACAAGCACGGCGCCCGAAGTCCCCAGGACAAGCGCAGCGAAGGCGGCGGTGCACACGATCATTCCGCCCTGGTATATCCGCAGCTGCGAGACCGCGTGCTTCGCGGCCCATTCCGAAAGCGGACCGAGAGCGAACGACGCGACCATGTACGCTGCAGCCGAGAAGAAGAGGTAATCCGCCGCCCGGCCGCGCGTGAGGCCATGCACGTCGGCCAGCCACGGCGCGAACCAAAGCCCCTGCAGCGCCTGGAATATCGCCTGGCAGATGACGAGCGGCGCCGCGATGCGCCAGAAATCTAGGCGCGCGAAGATCCTGCCTACCATGCGAAATTGCGCCCGCCACGGCTCAGCTTTGCCCGGCAGCGCGCGCTCGGGTACGACGAAGAAGATGAGCGCAGCCGCGGTGACGCTCAGCGCACCGAGCCCGAGGAAGAGGCCGCGCCAGCCGAACGGACCGAGCAGCGCCTCGACCGGCGCCGTGGCCGAGAGCGCCCCCAGGCTGCCGACGCCGATCATCCAGCCGCTCAGCGCCGTCAGCCGCTCGCGCGGAAACCACAGCGTGAACGCCTTGATCGATCCCATGAGCCCGGCCGACACGCCCAGGCCGATCAGCGCGCGACCCGCGGAGAGCATCGTGAGATCGCGCGCCAGCCCGAACGTCAGCGCGCCCGCGCCCGCAATGCAGAAGAGCGCCGCGGTGCAGCGCCGGGGACCGAAGCGATCGAGCGCGACGCCGAGCGGGATCTGCGCCGCCGCGAACGAAAGGAAGTAGGCGCTGGTCAGCAGTCCCAGGTCGGATGGCGCGAGCGCGAAGTCCTGCACCAGGTCCTTCGCGATCACCGCGTTCACGTAGCGGTAGAAGTACGAGAGGTAATAGCCCGCGGCAAAGGGACAGAACACCACAAGCATGGCCCGAGCTTCCCAGCGAGTCTCTTTGGCGGGTACGCTAGCAGACATGAACAAGCGGCTGATCGTGGGGATTACGGGCGCGACCGGCGCGATCTATGGGGTCGAAATATTGAAAATGCTGCGTGAGCATCCGGCGTGGGAGAGCCATCTCATTCTTTCCGATGCCGGGGCGCTCAATGCCTGGCACGAGCTCAAGATGAAGCGCAAGGAGCTCGAGAAGCTCGCTGATGTCGCCTACCACCCGAAGGACATCGCCGCGACCGTCTCGAGCGGCTCGTACCTCACCGAGGGCATGGTGATCGCGCCATGCTCGATGAAGACGCTTGCCGAGGTGGCGCATGCGCACGCCGACGAGCTCGTGTCGCGCGCTGCCGACGTGGTGCTGAAGGAGCGCCGCCGGCTCGTTCTGCTGCCGCGCGAGACGCCGCTCAACCTCGCGCACCTGCGCAACATGGTTGCCGTCACTGAGATGGGCGGGATCGTCTTTCCGCCGGTGCCGGCTTTCTATGCCGCACCCCAATCGATCGATGACCTCGTCGCGCATACGTGCGCGCGCGTGCTCGACCTCTTCGGCGTGCACTCCGCTAGGCTCGCGCGCTGGCAGGGGATGAAAGGAATTCCCGAAGAGCGCGGTTGAAAGCCTCGGGCTGCTCGATGTTGGCGATGTGCGACGCCTGCGGGATCACCACGAGCTTCGCGCCTGCAACGTGCTCGGCAATGTAGCGCGTGCCCGGCGCGGCCGCGTCCTGCTCCCCGGTGATGGCAAGCACGGGCATCTTGATGCCCGGAAGCTTCGCGGTGGTGTTGAGCGCCATGATGGCGCGGCCGCAGCCGACGTAGCCGGCGACCGGCGTGCGGGCAATTTGCTCGGCGATCTTCTTCGCCGCCGGGCTGGAGCGGAAGGCCGGCGTGAACCAGCGCTCCAGGGTCGAGTCGACGAGCCCGGCCATGCCTTTGGTCTCGGCGATGCGAATGCGCTCTTCCCACTGCTTGAGGGCGTCGGGCGCCTGGGTGTGGGTGGTGTCGGCGAGCACCATGCGCTCGAACGGCCCGAGGGCGCGGATGGCGATCGTCTGGCCGATCATGCCGCCGATCGACAGCCCGCAGTAGACGGCGTTCGTGACCTTCAGGGAAGCGGCGAGACCGACAACATCGTCGGCCAGCATGTCGAGCGTGTAGGGGCCCGTGGGGGCGCTCGTTTGCCCGTGGCCGCGCATGTCGTAGGCGAGAATGCGATGGCTCGCCTTGAACGCTTCGATCTGCGGATCCCACATGCGCAGGCTGCAGGCGAGCGAGTGGCTGAGAACGAGCCATGGCGCGCCTTCCTTGCCGTGCAGCTCGTAATGGATCTCGATGCGGTTGACCTTGGCCTTCATGTCGCCTCCATGATGAGCGGGATGAGCATCTCGTCCTCGCTGGTGCCGCCGTGGTTGCCGATGTGCAGGTGGCGCGACTCGCCCGGCGTCCAGTCCTTCACCGCGTAGCGGCCGCGCATGACGAGCGCGACGTCGCCGATGCGCTCGGCGAAGCGCGGATGCGGTGTGCCCGGCCCGAACCAGCCCTGATCGACGAGCGCGCGGCTGGGCATGACGTCGGCGCGCTCGCCCAGCCATTCCTTTGCACGTCGAATGAAGAGATGAGGATCGTGAACATGGCAGTACGCAACCCGCCGTTCGCCGCAGAGCGGGAAGCGCAACAGGCTCGCGAGGCTCGAGGGCAGCTCCAGCGATCCTTCGGGCGCCACGTCGATGAAGCCATGATCGGCAGTGGCGATGATGAGCGACTCGGTGCCGGCGAGCCGCGCGACCATCTCGCCGAACGCGGCGTCGATCTTGCAGAATTGCTCGAGCGCTTCGGCGCTTTCGACGCCGTAGCGGTGCGACACCATGTCGTAGACCGGCCAGTACGCATATACGAACTTCCGCTCATCGGTCGACTTCACTGCCGCTTCGATGGCGGCGACCAGCTCGTCGAGCGTCTCGTACCCGACGCGCTGCGCGCCCCGGCAGTGGCGCAGGTTGTACTCCGAATTGATGATGTCCTTGCAGGTAACGACCACCGATTGGACGGGGAGCTGCTCGAATACGCTGTTCGAAATGTAGACTTGTTCAGGTGTTACGCCGCGGCGCGTGAGCGGCAGATAGTCACCCCGGCTTCTGAACGGAAGCGCGGCGCTCACGCAGCCCGCTTCGCCGAAATACGTGAACCAGCCGGTGAGCCCATGCTCGAGCGGCGTGCGCCCGGTGTAAGAAGTGGTGATGGCCGAAGCGGTCGTCGAGGGAAACACCGAGGTGAGCTTGGCGCGTCGACGGCGCGCGAGCTCGCCGCCCGTTCCGCGGCGCGCGAGATAGTTATCGCCCAGGCCGTCCACGATGAAAAGCACGATGTTTCTCGCGTGGCCCAGCTCGCTCGCAGGAAGCTTCGCAAGCGGAGAGTGCAGCGGTGCGCCGCCGCGCGCCGCGACGATCGAGGCGATCAGATTGACGAGACTGCCACCGGAATAGTCGGGTCGCATGACCTCGGGTCGTACCGCTCGATTTTAGGCGTACAATTAATGCATGCGGCACGAGGTTCACCTGCACGCCGACATCCCGATCCTCGAAGGCGTTTCGCGGCGCCAGCTCGAGCAGGCGTTCGCGCCGCTGCTCGAATATCTCGACGCCGACGGCCTCGCCGACGTGAAGAGCCTCGAGCCCGACGAGCCGGGAATCAAGTACGACGAGAAGGAGCTCATCCTCACCGTCTGCTGGACCGGCGAGATCGGGCGCAGCTTCCACGGCGCGCTCGAAGCGGCGCTGGAGAGCCTCGGACCCTACTGCTACGAGGCGGTCGAGGTCGATCTCACGCTCTATCACGAGAACGGCGAGCAGGAATCGAAGCTGCTTTTCGTCGGACCGACGGCCCACGCGATCCACGAGGCGCAGCGCCGCTGCATGGTCGAAGACGTCGCCGCGATCCTCGCGCGCCAGTTCGGCAAGGAGCAAGTGGCGCAGGTGACGGCGCTCGTGAACGAGCTCTTCGACCGCGACTGGAAAGAAAAGGCTGCGCAGCAGAAGAAGCCCGAGCGCGCTTTCGAAAACTACACTCGTCCTTCGCGCAAGAACCTGCATTAAGAACCACAAGGAGATTCCTCTGACGAGGAATCTCAAGACTTTCAGAAAAGGCCATGGCAGGGCCTAAATACCCGTCCCTCGATACGCTCGCGTTGCATGCGGGCCAGTCGCCCGACCCTGCGACCGGCAGCCGCGCGGTCCCGATTTACCAGACCACCTCCTACGTGTTCCGCGACACGGAGCACGCGGCGTCGCTCTTCAACATGGAGCGCGCGGGGCACGTCTATTCGCGCATCTCTAACCCGACCGTTGCGGTGCTCGAAGAGCGCGTGGCCGCGCTCGAGGGTGGCGTCGGCGCGATCGCCACTGCTTCCGGGCAGGCTGCGCTGCACCTCGCGATCGCGACCCTCATGGGCGCCGGCGGGCATATCGTCGCCTCCACCGCGCTCTACGGCGGCTCGCACAACCTCCTCGCCTACACGCTCAAGCGATTTGGAATCGACACCACCTTCGTGAACCCGAGGGATCTGGGCGCATGGAAAAGGAGCATCAAGGATAATACCCGGCTGCTCTTCGGCGAGACGCTCGGAAACCCGGGCTTGGACGTCCTCGATATCCCGTCGGTCGCGCAGATCGCGCACGCGGCCACGGTGCCGCTCCTGGTCGATGCCACCTTCACCACGCCCGTGCTGATGAAGCCTTTCGCGCTCGGCGCCGATCTGCTCTACCACTCGGCGACCAAGTTCCTCGGCGGGCACGGCGTCGCGATCGCCGGCGTGCTGGTCGACTCCGGGCGCTTCGACTGGGAGGCCTCGGGCAAGTTTGAGACGCTGACCGCGCCGTACGCCGGGTTCCACGCCATGGACTTCGAGGAGGAGTCGGGCACGCGGGCGTTCCTGTTGCGTGCGCGCCGCGAGGGCCTGCGCGACTTTGGCGCCTGCATGGCGCCGATGACCGCTTTCCAGATCCTCCAGGGCATCGAAACCCTGCACCTCAGGATGCCGCGGCATGTCGAAAATACCCGGAAAGTCGTCGCGTTTCTTTCGAAGAACCCCGCGGTGGAAAAGGTGATCTATCCCGAGCTTCCCGACCATCCGGACTACGCGCTGGCGAAGAAGCTGCTGCCGCACGGCTGCGGCGCGGTGTTTACCTTCGAGATTAAAGGCGGCAGGCTCGCGGGCAAGCGCTTCATCGAGTCGCTGCGGCTTTTCTCGCACCTCGCCAACGTCGGTGACGCGAAGTCCCTCGTCATCCATCCCGCTACCACCACGCATTACCGCATGAGCGACGAGGACTTGAGGAAGGCGGGCATCACTGCCGGCACGGTACGCCTGTCGATCGGCCTCGAGGAGCCGCAGGACCTCATCGAGGATCTCGACCGCGCGTTGAAGGCGGCGACTCGCGCTTTGTAAGGTGAACGTCGCGCAGTGATCTTCGACCTGGATGGCAAGCGAGCTTTCGCCTACACCGCGGCGCACGAGCCCGACCCGGCCAGGCCCACGGTCGCGTTCGTTCACGGCGCGGGGCTGGATCACTCGTGGTTCGGGCTGCAAAGCCGCTACTTCGGCTACCACGGGCGCAACGTGCTCGCACTCGACCTCCCGGGGCACGGACGAAGCGAAGGCCCGCCGCTTCCCAGCATCAGCGCCATGGCCGACTGGCTTTCCAAAGTTCTCGTGAGAACAAGAACGCCGAAAGCTGCCATCGTCGGTCATTCGATGGGTTCGCTCGTCTCGCTGGAGTTCGCAGCGCGTCATCCGCACCAGTGCGAGCGCATCGCGCTCATTGCCGTGGGCTTTCCCATGAAGGTTGCCGAGCCTTTTCTCGAAGCCGCGCGCAAGAACGACTACGCCGCCTTCGACATGCAGACGATCTGGGGCCACGCGCCGCAGGTCGCGCTCGGCGCCAACCCCAACCCGGGGATGTGGATGTACGGCGACTCGCTCGCGCGCCTGGAGCGGCTTGCACCGGGCGTGCTCTACAACGACCTCAAGGCGTGCAACGACTACGGCTCGGGCGTAGAGAGCGCAGCGAAAGTGAAGTGCCCGGCGCTCTTCATCCTGGGCCGGCGCGACGTGATGACGCCGCCGAGGACGGTGCAGCTCCTCCACGAAAAGATTCCCGGCGCAAGCACGGTCGAGATTGCTCCCTCCGGACATTCGCTGATGGCGGAGGCGCCCGATGCCACCCTCGATGCGCTGATCGAGTTCATTTCCAGTCGGTAGAGGCGACGAACCAGACGGTGAGCGCGCCGAACGCGATCATCGCGAAGGCGATCACGACGAACACGCCCTGCAGCGACGCGACCATCAGCCCGCCCGCGATCACGATCGCGAGGCGCGCCGTGCCGGCGAGTATGGGCCGCAGCACGCGTCCCGCGCCCTGCGAGGCGAAGTAGAGCGCGATCCCCGCGGCGAGCAGCGGGTAAAACGGCGCCACGGTGCGCAGGTAACTCGAGCCATGCTCGAGCACCGCGGCGTCGCTGCTGAAGAGTCCCACCCAGGCGAGCGGAAAGATCGAGACGGCGACGCCGATCACGAGGCTGATGCAGGCGGCGAAGCCCGCGCCGACCCAGGCGATGCGCTTCGCGCGCGCGGCGCGGCCGGCGCCCATGTGCGTGCCGACGAGCACGACGAGCGCCTGGCCGACCGCGAATACCAGCGGAATCTGCAAGAGTTCAAGTCGCAGGCCTACGCCATAGCCGGCGAGCGCCGCCGCGCCGTGGCGCCCGACGAAGCCGGTAAGGATGACTGCGGTCAGCACGGTCTGGACCGCCGACAATGTCGAGATCGCGCCCACGCGCAGAATCTCGCGGAACAGCCGCCATTCGAGCCTCCAGTCTGCGCGCCGCGGCGAAAGCAGGCTCGAGCGCTGCACGATCAGCGCCATGACGAGGGATGCAATTCCGAAAGTCGTCACGTAGGCGATTCCCGCTCCCGCGATGCCGATGCGCGAGACGAGGATTCCCGACAGCGGCAGGTGGACGAGCGCCGCGCCGATCAGCGTGAGCGCGGGCGTAAGCATGTTGCCGCTGCCGCGCAGCACGCTCGAAAGCGTGTTGGCGATCCAGACCACGATCGCGCCGCCGAAGACGATGCTGGAGTAGCGCAGCGCGTGCTCGAGGGTTTCGCCCTGGCCGCCGAGCAGGCCGTAGATCCATTGTCCAAGTAATGAGATCAGGACCGTGAAGGCCGCGCCCATCGCCGCGGCGATGACGAGCGCATGCACGACGAACCGCCGCGCGGCCGCCGCGTCCCCGGATCCGAGCGCACGCGCGATCGCCGAAGATACGCCGCCCCCCATCGCGCCGGCGGAGGTCATCTGCAGCAGCATGAGGAGCGGGAACACGAGCGCGAGACCGGCGAGCGGCCCGGTGCCGAGGCGGCCGACAAAGTACGTATCGCCGACCGAAACCAGCGACTGGAATGCGACCAGCAGCACGCCCGGCGCCGACAGCCGCGCGAGCGTCGGCGCGATCGGCGCGGCGAGCATCCGCTCGGTGCGCGCATTGACGGCAGGCGCCGGGCTCATAAGGCGCGCCATTGTATGATCGCCCGCTTGCCCGCAGGAGGATGACGCCGTGATCGAGCTTGTTCAGGACCCTCAAGTCTGGATCGCCTTCTTCACGCTCACCGCGCTCGAGCTCGTGCTCGGCATCGACAACATCATCTTCATCTCGATCCTGGTCGACAAGCTGCCGCCCGCGCAGCGCGAGCGCGCGCGGCGCATCGGGCTCGGCGCGGCGATGCTGATGCGCATAGGCCTGCTCCTGCTGCTCGCCTGGATGATCGGGCTCACCGAGCCGCTCTTCAGCGTGTTCAACGAAAAACTTTCCGGGCGCGACCTGATCCTGATCGGCGGCGGGCTGTTCCTGCTGTGGAAGAGCGTGATGGAGATCCACCAGCTGCTCGAAGGCGAGGAGGGCGAGCGCTCGGCCGCGGTGCGTGCCAGCTTCTCCGCGGTCATCGCGCAAGTCATGGTGATCGACCTCGTGTTCTCTCTCGACTCGATCATCACCGCGGTGGGGATGGTGCCGTGGATCGAGGTGATGATCGCCGCGGTGATCGCGTCGGTTGGGTTGATGATGGCGTTCGCCGGGCCGATCGGCCGCTTTGTCTCGGCGCACCCGACGATCAAGATGCTCGCGCTCGCGTTCCTGGTCTTGATCGGCGTGCTGCTCGTCGCCGCCGGCTTCGACCACGACGTGCCCAAAGGCTACGTGTACTTCGCGCTCGCTTTCTCCGTTGCGGTGGAGATGCTCAACATCCGGCTGCGCAAGCGCTCCAGGCCCGTGCACCTGCACGAGCCCTACAGCCGCGGCTGACCGGCCGGGCGCGGGAAGCGCGGGCGGAACAACGCACCGAGCGCCCAGCCGAGCACGACGCCGATCGTGTTCGCGTACATATCGAAGACGTCGTAGCTGCGGTAGCCGAGGGCGCCTTGCACGAATTCCAGCGTCACGCCCATGGCAACAAACACCGCCGCATAGGCGAGGCGGCTGCCCCGCGCGGCATATAGCTGCGTGAACCACAGCATCAGCAGCCCGTAGGCGGCGAAATGACCCAGCTTGTCGCCGTGGGCGATGCTGAGCTCGGGCGGCTCCGGCATGAGCGATAGCCACACGATCGTGGCCGCCCATGCCCAGCCGGCAGCGACTAGCACCTTCCTCATCACAGCAACTTTAGCTGAGCTCCGGCCGGCGACATCGAGAGGGGCGGGCGAAAGCGCGTGCAATCCAGCTGCGGCACGTCCCTCCGATTCACGCCGAAGCGGCGGCACGCGATCTCGAAGCGCTTCTCGATCAGCTCGGCGTAGTTCCCCGTGCCCGACATCCGCGTGCCGAAGCACGGATCGTTTTCGCGGCCGCCGCGCATCTGCCGCACGATGCTCATTACATGCTCTGCACGTTGCGGATAGTGCTTGGCGAGCCACTCCTTGAACACGGCCTTCAGCTCGTAGGGCAGGCGCAGGATAACGTACGCCGCCTCGCGCGCGCCCGCTGCGGCAGCCGCCTCGAGCACCTGCTCCATCGTCTTGTCGTTGAGCGCCGGGATCAGCGCCGCGATCATCACCCCGCAGGGAACCCCGTTCTCGTTCAGCTTCCTTACGACGTCCATGCGCCGCTGCGGGCTTGCGGCGCGCGGCTCGAGCTTGCGCGCAAGCTCGCGGTCGAGCGTGCCGATGGAAACGAACACTTTCACAAGATTCTTCCTGGCCATCGGCGCGAGCAGGTCGAGATCCTTCTCGATGAGCGCCGATTTGGTCACCATCGTCACCGGATGCTCGCACTCGGCAAGCACTTCGAGGATCTGCCGGGTGACGCGGTACTTGCGCTCGATGGGCTGGTAGCAATCGGTGTTGGCGCCTAAGGCTATGGGAGTGGGCTTGTAGCCCGGCTTCGCGAGTTCCGCGCGCAGCAAGTCGGCGGCGTTGGTCTTGGCAAAGAGCTTGGTCTCGAAGTCCAGGCCGGGCGAGAGCTCGAGATAGGCGTGGCTCGGCCTCGCGTAGCAGTAGACACACCCATGCTCGCATCCTCTGTAGGGATTGATGGACTGCGAAAAGCCGACATCCGGCGAGTCGTTGTGCGAGATGATCGAGCGCGCATTCTCGATGGCGACGGTGGTCTTCAGTTCCCGGCTGTCTGCCTCTTCCGGCGTCCAGCCGTCGTCGAACGGTTCGCGCGCCACGGTTTCGAAACGGCCCTGCACGAAAGAGCGCGCTCCACGAAGATAGCGGGGGTCGTCCTTCATGCCCGATACTGTATATACGAACAGTACCCAACGCAATGTCGCGCTGCTGGCCGCGTGCCAGGCGTTGCTCTTCACCAATAACTCGACGCTGATCGCGATCAACGGCTTGGCGGGCCTGGCGCTTGCACCGCACGCGGGACTCGCGACGCTGCCCGTCACCGGCTGGGTGCTTGGCGGCGCAATCGGCACGATGCCGGCATCGCTGCACATGAAGAGCGTCGGGCGTCAGCGAGGGCTTACCACCGGCACGCTCTGGGGGATCGTTGGAGCGCTCATCTGCGGCGCGGCGATCTGGGCACAGAGCTTCTGGCTGCTTTGCTTCGGCACGCTCGTGTTCGGCGTCTACAACGCCTACGGCCAGTATTACCGCTTCGCGGCGGCCGACGTTGCAAGCCGCGACTTCAAAGACACCGCGATCTCGCTCGTGGTCGCCGGCGGCCTGGTCGGGGGGATCCTCGGCCCGACCACGAGCCGCTATACGGTCGGGCTCATCGAGCCGAAGTTCATGGGGGCGTACCTGGTGCTCATCGGGTTCGCGGTGGCGACAATGATCCTGCTGCGCTTCATCCGCATTCCGACGCCGGGGCTGGCCGAACGCTCGGCGGCCGGGCGGCCGTTGCGGGAGATCGCGGCGCAGCCGAAATACCTCATCGCAGTAACGGCCGCTGCCATCGGCTACGGGGTGATGAACTTCCTGATGACCTCGACTCCGATCGCCATGCAGGTCTGCGGCCATCCGTACGGCGACGCCGCTTTCGTGATCTCCTCGCACATCATCGGCATGTTCGCGCCCTCGTTCTTCACCGGGCGCTTGATCAGGGCCATCGGCGTCCTGCGGGTGATGTTCGCAGGCGCGCTGCTCAACTTCGCCGCCATCGGCATCGCCCTTGCCGGCATCGCCGTCGCGAATTTCTGGTGGTCGCTCGTGATCCTTGGAGTGGGCTGGAACTTCCTCTACATTGGCGGCACGACGCTTCTCACCGAATCCTACCGCCCGGAGGAGCGCGCAAAGGCGCAGGGCCTGAACGAGCAGGCCATTTTCACCATGATGGCGATCTCTTCGCTCACCTCCGGGCTTACCGTCACGACCGCCGGCTGGGAGCGCGTCAACCTGTTCGCGCTGCCGCTCGTCGCCGCGGTCGCCATGGCGATCGCGTGGTTCGCGCTGCGCAGCCGCGCCCGCAAGGGCGCCGCCGCTGCATGAGTCAGCCCGCGCCCGCCGCGGTCGGCGCACCGCTCGAGGAGGTCGACACCCCGGCCCTCATACTTGACCTGCCCGCCTTTGAAAGAAATCAACGCACGCTGTTCGAAGCAGTGCGGGGGCGCGGCGTTCGGGTGCGGCCGCATGCCAAGACGCACAAATGCCCCGAGGTCGCAAAACGGCAGCTCGCGATGGGTGCAGTCGGCATGTGCTGCCAGAAGGTGTCGGAGGCCGAGGCGATGGTTGACGGGGGCATCGCCGACGTCCTGATCTCGAACGAGATCGTGGGTGCGCGCAAGCTGGAGCGCCTCGCCGCGCTTTCGCGCCGGGCGACGATCGGAGTCTGCATCGATAACGCCGAGAACCTTCAAGCCATCGCGGCGACCCGCGCCCAACTCGATGTTTACATCGAAATCGAAGTCGGCATGCGCCGTTGCGGTGTCGCTCCTGGCGAACCGGCCGTCGAGCTCGCGAGAAAGATTCTGGAGCACAACCACCTGCGCTTCGCGGGGCTTCAGGCGTATCAGGGCCGCGCGCAGCACATCCGTAGCATGGAAGAGCGCCATCGCGCGATCGAGGTCGCAGCGCAGCACGTCCAGCATACGAAGCGATTGCTGGCGCAGGCAGGCATCGCCTGTCCGTGCGTCACGGGCGCGGGCAGCGGCACTTTCATGCTCGAGGTCGAGGCCGGCGGGTGGGACGAAATCCAGCCCGGCTCGTATGCCTTCATGGACGCCGACTACGCCCGCAACGAATGGGCGGCGCCGCTGCCGCGCTTCGAGCATGCGCTTTTCGTGCTCGCCACCGTCATGAGCCGGCCTTCGGCCGGCCTCGCCATCGTCGACGCCGGCCTCAAGGCCTCCAGCGTGGATTCCGGCATGCCGGCCGTGTGGCGAAAGAAGGAGCTGAAATACACCCACGCGTCCGACGAGCACGGCTGGGTCGAGGGCACTCCGAGTCCGGCGCTCGGCGAAAAGCTCCTCCTCGTGCCCGGCCACTGCGACCCCACGATCAACCTCTACGACTGGTACGTTGTCGCTAAAGACAATTTCGTAGTGGACCTCTGGCAAATCACCGCCAGAGGCGCCGTATCTTAGCTATAGAAACTTAGCCCTGGTTGGTCCGCGAAAGTCCGCAAGAGCTCGCGTGAGCTCCAGCTATCCCACCGTGAGAAGAGCAAGGTCCGGGGCACTTACAACAAGGCCGATCATCTGGACTCACTAACGCCGTAATCTGCGGAGCATTCCGCGGCAGCCCCGCAAGCGCCTCCCGCGGAAGGAAGAGCGACGCGTAACGCAGGCGGTTGCGCCGCGCGCAGCGCGAAGGCCCCCAAGCCGTACCTGCGGATCGCCCAGCAGCCGAAAGATAGCGGCCCGGTGTAACAACTTCCTTTTGACGCCCCCGCGGGTGTAGCCTAAAGCCATGCGTGCGGCGGCAGTAACACTCCTTCTCGCGCTCGCAGTAGTTGTCAGCGACTCCGCGCTTGCGCGCAAAGGCGGCGGCGGGCATGTCAGCGGCGGCAGTGTCAGCGGCGGCCATGTCACCGGCGGCGGCAAGGTCCACGGCGGGCATGTCAGCCACGGCCATGGCCACCACCACAGGAGCACAACCTTCGTTGGCGTGGGGGTCGGGTTCGCCTATCCGTGGTCCTGGTACTGGTACTACCCGCCGCCCTACTACTATCCCGGTTACTACTACCCGCAACCCGTCGTATACCCTGCGCAGCCGGTCACCTATGTCGAGCAAGGCGCGGCTCCCGCGCCCCCCGAGCCAGCCGGCTGGTGGTATTACTGCGAAGCCTCGAGGACCTACTACCCGTACGTGAAAGAATGTCCCAGTGGCTGGCAGCGCGTGCCGGCGCTGCCGCCCCGTCCTAATTGAAGCTAGGATTTCCGCAGCAGTTACTCTTCCCTCCCAGAAGTAGAGGCGCTGCTAGGGGCTCGGTCCCCGTGATCCCGGCCTTCTTATCTCCATGGCCTGATGGCTCCTAAGCCCGAGTCCGCACTAGGCGCAGCCTTGGCGTACCGAAAAACGAACGGGCGGGCTGAATCGGCCTCGTAGTTGGCCCATCCAGCAACGATCAGCAGACCGACGAGAATCACCTTACGCACAAAAAAATAACGGAAGAGCGGGAGGGGCACATTACCAAGCCTTCTTGCACGGCACTGTCAGCCTTTGTCGGGTCTGATGGCACGACACCGCTACTTCCTTTAGTCGTTTTATGGGCCACTAGACATACCGTACCAGCTGTCGTGAGCGCATTGTCCTAGCTTTGGCAGCCGGCTTGTATCAAGCGGCAGAGGGGTACCTCGTGCACAGTCGTGCTGTATGAACCCATGGACTGCGGCCTCCGTGCTGCCATGGAGACAAGGCAACGGCGACTCCTGGGAGGTTATCTGACCACAACTCTGAAGAAACTCTGGTGCCTCTTCCTTCTTTTGGTCATGCACGGCGTTGCGCTCGCAACCGATCAACATGTTGATCCTCCCGAAAAGATCGCGCGTCTGTACAACAACTGGATCGGGAAGTCCTCCTCGGCGCTGATCGAGCAATGGGGAACGCCAAAGAACACATGGCGTCTCGCCAGCGCGTCGGGTGGGTCGCACGTGTTCTTGGGATACACCCAACACGTAGGTGACTGCGATACGATCTTTCGTGTGGACGCAGACAACAAGATCGCTAGCTGGCGCCAGTACGGGCCGCAGTGTCCGTCGCGTAAGCGTTTCCGGCAGGCAAACGCAGAGCACCATAAACGTTTCGCCCCCGAGCGACGTTCATCGAGCGGTCCACACGTCGGAAGCCGAGGGCAAGCAGCAAGCTGAATTTGAGTTCGAGGGCGTCGGTGCTTTAGGGCAGCATGCGGCCCAATAGCGTGTTGTTGACCGACGCTTGCATGGCCGCTATTAACTGCGCGTGCCCTATTCGGTTATCGAATGCCCGCGCGCTTCAGAACCTCGGGAGACGAAGCAGCTTCGTGCCCGAAGCTACGTGACTCGTGTACGAGCGCAATACTTCGCCGAAGCCTGCTTTGCTATCGGTTTAGGAAAGCCTATTCCGAGGGCGGTCTAACATCGAAAACATAGATCGGAGAGAGCCAGTCGAGAGGCAACTCCCAAAACGGCGGTGCCTGGAATTTTGCCTTATTCTCATAGGAGCAGGCGTCGTCATCGATGCGCGGCGCGCGGTCTTCTTGGTACAGGTAACCCATCTCTGACCCCTTCCTTGGGTAACCATAGCGGGAGTACAGGCTGCGCGCGGTAACACTGTTCACGGCACGCGGAACGGCTTGCAATGTTTGACGGCGCATAGCGCGCGTAAGCGACATCTCGCATGTGCCCCCGCACGGCCACGAGAGTCTGTATGCGTCGTGAAACGGCGACATGCCGCGTCGCCCCTTTCGGGCTTTTCTTTTTGGGAAAGCAAAAACGGAAAAACGGCCGGTGATCCGTGTGGACCAAAGTCGGATTGACCTCAGTTCCCGCTTTCGCATAATCGCCGCACACGTTGGAACTTCAACTATTGCTTCTTGCAAGCGGATCGAACGGCTTCCCTCCACCAACAGGCGTGCGCGACCGTCGACCGTCGTGAAAATCTTTCGAATGCAGACGATGAGTCAGTCTCGCCCGTAAAGAGCAAGACCGCTTTTTCCCGCAAAAAGGAGGTTGCAATGAAAAAAGCACTATTGACTGCAGTCGTTTTCACGGCGGCGCTCGCCATGGCAGCCCCGGCCGCAGCCCAGTTCTATATTGGCGCCACCATCGGGCAGGCCGAATTCAAGGAGGGATGCCTCGGCACCGGCGAGTGCGACGAAAAGGACACCGCGTGGAGGATTCTGGGCGGCTTCCAGTTCAGCAAGTTTTTCGCGCTCGAGCTCGGCTACTACGACTTCGGCGAGGCCTCCTCGGGCACTGCCAAAATCGAGGCCGAGGCGTTCGAGCTCGTCGCGGTCGGGTCTTTGCACCTCACCGACAGATTCTCCGTCTACGGCAAGGTCGGCGGCTACCAGGGCACCCTCAAAGGCGGCGGCATCGACGAGGACAGCACCGATCTCACCTACGGCATCGGCGCACGTTGGGACTTCACGAAGAGGTTGGGCGTGCGCGGCGAATGGCAGCGTTACGAAAGCTTGGGCGGCGGCAACCTGGAGACTGACGTCGACGTGCTGAGCATCGGCATCATCTTCAGCTTCCAGTAGGGCGTCCAGGCGCGGGCCAAGGCCACTGCTGGGAACTCCGGCGGCGCGTTCAATCCGGCCTTCGCCGTTGGCGCCATGATCATGGGAATGTTGCCGTGGGGAAACTGTGGCTCTACCTCGTCGCGCAACTCCTCGGCGCCGGGGCCGCGGCATTGGTGTTCAAGGCGATAAATCCGCAGGATCAATAGCAAACAAAGCGGGCTTTTCATTCGGGCGCGCTCTCGCCTTGCCCTCGCGCTTCGATTCGTTCCAGAGCTTCACTGCTACGGCGTCGAGCTTCACCGGGTTCTGTCATCAGGCGCAGTGGCCCTCTCACTTCACAAACCAAGCGCCGAAAAATGCCGTACTGCGGTGTGCGGAATTCACACGAAACAAACGCGCAACAAATCGGCCGTGATCCGAAATCAGCGGAATACGCTCGACCAATAGCATGCCATTCACCCAGGAGGCATCGAATCTGCGGTGCACCTGAATGACAGAGGGTAACGGCATGATGAACACGCTGATTCAGATCGCTCGCAACGCCAGCCCGTATCTGGTCGTTGAGCTACTGCTTCCGGGCGGCTCGGTCATCGCACTGCTGCTGTGGCTGTTCCGCCATCGATTCAAGAAGGGAACTGGACTCCCAGGCAGGCCCGAAGTCGGTCGCCGTAGCTGGATACAGAGGTTGGCATCGAGGTTCTTACCGCACCTTCTTCGGGCTATGACCGCGCCGTAACGTAACCGTGCCCAATCCCGGGACGTTGCCGCGCATCACTAAAGGCCCTCCCAAATGACGCAGCACAACGATCCTCCCAGACCACGGGAACCACATTCTTACTCGCCGCACGTCCCCATCCCCGGCAGGCGCCGCTCGGATCGCTTGAGCGATGGCGCACTCAACTACGCGACGCGCTCGGTAGTAGTACTGGTCGTAGCCGCCTTTCTCGCGTCCGTGGCCGTCCTGTCGTGTACCGCGCTGTCCCTCGCTTTCGACGAGCCGGTCGCGGTGACGTCAATCGCCTACGTAAACCCCACCATGGCCGACATGCTGGAAGCTTCTCATCTACGTGGCGGCTTTGAGGCCACGCCGTGCTTCTACAAACCATCCGTATGGCTTCCAGCCGAAACCCACGCGGACGGACGGGCGCCGATTGACGCGAAGATCATTTCGGCCGCGCTCTAGCCTTGCCCTCGCGCTTCGGGTTTCAAGCTTTCGTGTCTATCTGCGGGCTCGAGGACACCTATGTAGGACGGCGCCACTCATTCTCGTCGGCGTATCACCACAGTTCGTCCCGGCCATTAGCAATTACTTCGCCGCATAGACAATGGCGAGGATTATGGAGACCAGGAATCCGATGATCCACTCATACTTGCTATGCCAGAAGTCCAC
>DASTPE010000052.1:0-16381 GCA_035762345.1 Burkholderiales bacterium | reverse complement strand
GCATGACATCCGCCCCGGCCGACTTCTTCGGCATCAGGGACCGCGGGCGCATCGCGCCCGGCATGGCGGCCGACCTCGTGCTCTTCGATCCCGCCACGGTCGGCATGGCCGCGCGTCCAGAGCGCATTCACGACCTGCCGGCGGGCGGCAAGCGCATGGTCAAGCGCTCGCGCGGCATCGAGCTTACGATGGTAAACGGCGTGCTGACCTGGGAGAAGAGTAGGCTTACGGGAGCAGCGGCAGGCAAGGTGCTTCGCGCGTGAGACCCAGCTTCGACGCGCTTTCGTTCTGGCGCGACCCGGACTTCAGCGGCCGCATGGCATGGTATCGCGAGGTCGCGGCCGACCGCCTGCCGGCCAAGTTCCGGATCTGCGCGGCGCTGCCCGCCGGCGTGGCGCTCGCGGCTCCTGAAGAGGAGCTCTGGCGGGCTCTGGAAGCAGGAACCGAGCAGTTCCTCTTGCTTCGAGAACGGATTCGTCGCGGTCAACCGTTGAGCAGGGAAAGGCCCAGGCCCAGCCAGCTCGATCTCGTCGCTGAGCTCGGACGGCGAATGCTCGCGCACTGCAATTTCTGCAAATGGGACTGCCGCGTCGACCGCACGCGCGGAACGAAGATGGGCGCCTGCAAGCTCGGCTGCGAGACGCGGGTGTCGAGCGCGTTCCACCACCGCGGCGAGGAGCTTGTCTACCGCGGCACGCACGGCTCGGGGACGATCTTCTTCACCTCGTGCAACATGCGCTGCGCGTTCTGCCAGAACGGCGACATCTCCACCGACCGGCTGAACGGCGAGACGGTCGACGCGCGCACGCTCGCCGCGATCGCGGTGAATCTCAGGCTCGAGGGCTGCCACAACATCAACTGGGTGGGCGGCGACCCTACTATCCACCTGCACACCATCCTCGAGGCGATCGCGCTCTTCCCGCCGGGGTTCAACGCGCCGATGCTCTGGAACTCCAACTTTTTCCAGTCCGACCAGGCGATGAAGCTCCTGCGCCTCACCATGGACGTATGGCTGCCCGACTTCAAGTTCGGGCCGGGACGCTGCGCGATCGAGCTCGCGCGCGCCGGCTGGTACTGGGAGACGGTCACCGGGAACCTCCTTGAGCTGCGCGAGTGGGGCGAGGACTTGACGATTCGACACCTCATCATGCCGGGGCACGTTGAATGCTGCACCGCTCCGGTGCTCGACTGGATCGCCGAGAACCTGCCCGAGGCGCCGGTGAACATCATGGACCAGTACCACCCGGACAATTACTGCGATCCAGGTAACGAGAACTTCATGGAGCGCCACCGGCCGCTCGCGCGCTTCCCGCAGCGAAGCGAGATCCTGGCGGCGTTTCGCCACGCGAAAGCGCGCGGCCTGCGCTTCGAGTCGCTTTCCTACGAGCGCAACCGGACCGGCACGAGGCTCTAGGAAAGCGCTACCATCGAAGCGTCTCCAGGAGGGGGATATGCGGCCTGATCTTCTGCCGCTCGCCGCGAGCCTTTCCGCACGGGGCGAGCGCTTCGCGCTCGTCACGGTGGTACGACGCGAGCCGCCAAGCTCGGCGCGCGTGGGCGATACGGCGCTCATCACCGAAAGCGGTGGGTACCACGGCTGGGCGGGCGGCGGCTGCACGCGCGAGACCGTGGTGCGCGAGGCGCAGGGCGCCATGGCGGATGGCGAGCCGCGCTTCATTAGCCTGTCTCCTGAAGTCACCGCTCCACGCCCGGGAATGGTGGCGCTCCAGATGACCTGCGACAGCGGAGGCACCGTGGAAATCTACGTCGAGCCCGTGCTGCCGGTCCCTCGTCTCGTTCTCTTCGGGAACGCGCCCATGATCGAGGCGCTCGCGCGCATCGGCGAAGCGATGGGCTACCGCGTCGAGCGCGGGTCCGAAGCCTCGCTCGGGGACGCCTGCGTGCTCGTCGGCACCATGGGAGACGAGGACCTGGAAGTCCTGCAGAAGGTGCTGCGCGGCGATCCGGCGTATGTCGGCGTGATCGCGAGCCGCAAGCGCTTCGACCAGGTGCGCGAGACGCTGATCGCCTGCGGCGTGCCCCGCGCGGCGGTCGAGCGCGTGCGCGCGCCCGCCGGCCTCGACATCGGCGCGCGCACGCCCGAAGAGATCGCGCTCAGCGTCATGGCGCAGATCGTGGAAATACGGAGAAAAAGCAAAGTTGAGGCGGTTCCGGAAGATGCAGTCGATCCCATTTGTGGCATGAAGGTAGCCGTAGTCGGCGCGCGCTACTTCGCGGAAGTCGAGGGCAAGACCTACTACTTCTGCTGCGCAGGCTGCCGCACCCGTTTCCTTCAGAAAGGAGTGAGCGCATGATTCCCGCGCCTTTCGATTACCACCGTCCCGGCACGCTCGACGAGGCGATCGGGTTGCTCGCGCGCTACGGCGCAGAAGCGAAGGTGCTCTCGGGCGGAATGAGCCTGCTGCCAACGCTGAAGCTGCGCCTCGGCTCCTATGCCCACCTCGTCGACATCAACCGCATCCCGGGCCTCGAGTACATCCAGGAGGAGAGGGGGTTACTACGCATCGGCGCCGGCACGCGGCAGGCGACCCTCGAGCGCAGCGAGCTCATCAGGACGAAATATCCGATCCTCGGCGATGCTGTTCCTATGATCGCCGATCCTTTGGTGCGCAACCGCGCCACCCTCGGCGGCAACCTCGCGAACGGTGACCCGGCGAACGACGGCCCGGCGATCGCGATCGCGCTCGGCGCCGAGCTGATAGTGAAAGGGCGAGGTGGCGAGCGCGTCATACCGGCGAACCGGTTTTACAAGAGCCTTTACACCACAGAACTGAAAGGCGACGAGATTCTTATCGAGATCCGCATCCCGGTGCCGCCGGCGAAGAGCGGCGGCGCCTATCGCAAGCTCAAGCGCAAGACCGGCGACTTCGCCGCCGCTGCGGTCGCGGTGCAGCTCACGCTGGATGCGAGAGGCGCCGTGGAGCGCGCCGGCATCGCGCTCACCAATGTCGGGCCTACCCCGATCGAGGCGGTGAAGGCGCAGCAGTTCATCTCCGGAAAAACACCCGACGAGAACAATATTCCTGAAACCGCGCGGCTTGCCGCGCAGGCCGCATCGCCGAGCGCGGATCGGCGCGGCTCGGTGGAATACAAGCGCGAGATGGCGCGGGTGCTGGCGGCACGCGCCATCAAGACGGCGTTGGATCGGGCCGAAAGGAGCTGACATGGCCAAGCATCGGATCAGCGTTACGGTGAACGGCACGGCGCGCGAGGCCGAAGTCGAATCGCGGCTGCTTCTTGTTCACCTCATTCGCGAGGTTTTCCGGCTGACCGGCACGCATATCGGCTGCGACACGTCGCACTGCGGCGTGTGCACGGTGCTGCTCGACGGGCAGGCGGTCAAGTCGTGCACGGTGCTCGCCGTGCAGGCCGACGGCAGTAGTGTCTCCACCGTGGAGGGTCTGGAGCAGGGCGGGAAGCTGCACCCGGTGCAGGAGGCGTTCACCGAGAAGCACGCGCTTCAGTGCGGCTACTGCACGCCCGGGATGCTGATGACCTGCAGCGCGCTCCTCGAGCGGAACAAGCAGCCGAGCGAGCAGGAGATCCGCGAGGCGATCTCGGGGAATCTCTGCCGCTGCACCGGCTACCTCAATATCGTTAAGGCCGTACAGCACGCGGCCGAGAGGATGAGGGCGTCATGAGAACCAGCGAAAAGATCTGCGGCATGGGTCACTCCATGAAGCGCAAGGAGGACCCGCGCTTCATCCGCGGCAAGGGCAACTACGTCGACGACATCCAGCTGCCCGGCATGCTCTACATGGATATCGTACGCAGCCCCTACGCGCACGCGAAGATCAAGAAGATCGACACCTCGAAGGCGCTCACAATCCCGGGAGTGCTGGCGGTGATCGACGGGCCGACGCTCGAGAAGTACAAGCTGCACTGGATGCCGACCATCTCGGCCGACACGCAGATGGTGCTGCCGATCGACGAGGTGATGTACCAGGCGCAGGAGGTGTGCGCTGTGATCGCCACCGAGCGCTACCTCGCCGCCGACGGCGCCGACGCGGTCGAGGTCGAGTACGAGCCGCTGCCGGTGATGGTGGATCCCATGAAGTCCATCGCCCCTGGCGCGCCGGTGCTGCGCAAGGACAAGAAAGACAAGAAGGACAACATCGCCTTTCATTGGGAGGCGGGCGACCGCACGGCGACCGACCGCGCGCTCAAGGAGTGCGACGTGGTGGCCGAGCAGTTCGTGTATGTGCCGCGCATCCACGTCGCTTCGATGGAGACTTGCGGCTGCGTTGCGGACTTCAACAGCGCCGAGGGCAAGCTCACGGTGTACATGACCACGCAGGCGCCGCACGCGGTGCGCACTGTGTTCGCGCTCGTCGCGGGCCATGTCGGTCTGTCGGAGGAGCGCATACGCATCGTTTCGCCTGACATCGGCGGCGGCTTCGGCGGCAAGGTGCCGGTGTACCCAGGCTACGTGATCGCGGTCGCGGCCTCGGTGGTGATCGGCAAGCCGGTGAAGTGGATCGAGGACCGGATGGAGAACCTGCAGGCCGATTCGTTCGCGCGCGACTACCACATGAAAGTGGCGCTCGGCGCCAAGAAGGACGGCACGATGACGGCGCTGCGCATCAAGACGATCGCCGACCACGGCTACACCAACGCGTCGGCCAACCCGCTGAAGTATCCCGCGGGCCTGTTCTCGATCTGCACCGGCTCCTACACGCTCAAACAGGCGTTCTGCGAGGTCGACGCGGTCTACACGCACAAGCCGCCGGGCGGCGTCGCCTACCGCTGCTCGTTCCGCGTTACCGAGGCTGTGCACGCGATCGAGCGCACGGTCGACGTGCTCGCGCAGAAGCTGAAGATGGATCCGGCCGAGCTGCGCATGAAGAACTTCATTCCGCCGGAGCGCTTCCCGTACCGCTCGGCCCTGGGCTGGGAGTACGACAGCGGCAATTATCCGGCGGCGCTGAAGAAGGCAATGGAGATCGTGGGATACGAGTCTTTACGGAAAGAACAACAAGAAAAACGCGCCCGCGGAGAGCTGATGGGAATCGGCATCTGCAGCTTCACCGAGATCGTGGGCGCGGGGCCGTCGAAGGACTTCGATATCCTGGGCCTCAAGATGTTCGACTCCGCCGAGATCCGCGTGCACCCGACCGGCAAGGCGATCGCGCGCTTCGGCACCAAAAGCCAGGGGCAGGGGCACGAGACCACCTACGCGCAGATCGTCGCTGAGGAACTCGGAATTCCCGCATCCGACATCCAGGTGGAGGAGGGCGATACCGACACCGCGCCCTACGGTCTGGGCACGTACGCGAGCCGCTCGACGCCGACCTCGGGCGCCGCGGCGGCTCTCGCGGCGCGCAAGATCCGCGCGAAGGCGAAGACCATTGCCGCGCATCTTCTCGAGTGCAGCGAGGGCGACCTCGACTGGGAGCCCGGCAAGTTCTTCGTCAAGGGCGTGCCGGGCCGATCCAAGACGATCCAGGAATGCGCGTTCGCGGCGTACACCAACATGCCGCAGGGCATGGAGCCCGGCATGGAAGCGACCTACTACTACGACCCGCCTAACCTGACCTTCCCGTTCGGCAGCTACATCTGCGTCGTGGACATCGACCGCGGCACCGGCGAGGTCAAGGTGCGCCGCTTCGTCGCGGTCGACGACTGCGGCAACATCATCAACCCGATGATCGTGGACGGGCAGATTCACGGCGGCCTCGCGCAGGGCGTCGGGCCGGCGCTGTACGAGGAGATCGGCTACGACGAGGACGGCAACGTCTACGGCGGCAGCTTCCTCGACTACTACGTGCCGACCGCGCTCGAGTGCCCAAAGTGGGAGACCGACAAGACGATCACGCCTTCGCCGCACCATCCGCTCGGCGCGAAAGGCGTTGGCGAATCCGCCACCGTGGGCGCGCCGCCAGCGATCGCCAACGCCGTGGTCGATGCGCTGTCGCACCTCGGCGTCACGCACATCGACATCCCGATCACGCCGGAAAAGGTGTGGGCGCTCCTTAAGAAAGCGGGTGTGGCGGAATAGCGGTTGGCCTCGGTCGGACCTTGATTTGCTGTCGGGGTCTGCCCGGGCCGTTCACTGCGGGCGTTACGAAGCTTGCGCCACCGGCTTGGTCGGTCTACTTGTTGCTTGGCTCCGGGTCCGAAAGGAGCCACACCCATGACACGCACACTCGCACGCATGCTGACCCTCAGCCTGTCCCTCGCGCTCTCTGGGGCGCTTCTCGCCGGCTGCGATCGCCCTGCCGGTACCGCAGGCAGCGGAGGCACAGGCGCGAGCGGCAGCTCGAGCGGTTCGTCGGGCACCGGCGGCAGCGCCGGCCAGTCGAGCCAGAAGCGCAGTACGTCGCCGAGCAGCCCGTCGTCGCCGTCGTCGCCAACGAACAAGTAAGCCGAACGCTGGTATGAATACAGGCCGCCAGGCCGGGTCACCTGGTCTGGCGCCTTGGCTCGCCCACAGGGGATGAAATTTATCCTCTGTGCGAGTTCGACTTGCGCTATTGCCGGTGGGGCTCGGCCGGGCGTACGCTCAGCCGCTTTCGTGCGGTAAGGCAAGTATGGTGCGGTGCGATCCGGCAAAAGAACGACAAAACGGGAATTGCTCGGCAGGCGTTAGGCAGGGGGGATCTAAGATGCCCGACATGGAAGTGCTGCTGGTAGACGACCAGGCGGTGACCGTCCAGGTCTACGCTGCGAGCGTGCGCAAGACGTTCACCGGCGCCAAGGTGCATACCGCCGTCGATCTTCCCGAGGCGTTGCAGATTGCGGCCGGGCGCACGCTCGACCTCGTGCTGCTGGATCTTTCGCTGCCGACCTGCACGGGTATTGAAGCGCTCTATCGCTTCCGGAGCGCGTTTCCCGCCGTTCCGATCCTCGTCGTTTCGGCGACCGAGGGCCGGGAGCGCGTCCTGCAGTGCCTCCAAGCCGGAGCGCGCGGCTACATCACCAAGACCTCGGCGGTGCAGGGTCTGCCCGCGGCGATGAAAGTCGTGGTCCAGGGCGGCAAGTACGTCCCGGCCCAGTTTCACTAAGTCATTCCGCCGCCCCCTGCGGTCGTGACCACGCCGGCCGCACCGCCGACGGTGGTGGTGCAGTCGACGAGCGCGGTGCGACCCGGCTTCGGGCGCATCGAGTCGATTAGCGCCGCGCCGCCGTCATCGGCCGCGGCGGGCGGGACGACGCTGCGGCGCCTCGGCATCAAGATGGAAGACGGGAGCATGCAGTATGTCGACACCGCCGCCGGCAACATTGCGATTGGCGACCGTGTCGAGCTGACGAGCGACGGGAAGATCCGGCACTAGCCGAATCGGGTCAGACCCCCACCGCGGGATCGGGGTCTGACCTACTTGCCGCTCCAGTGCGGCGTGCGCTTCTCGACGAATGCGCGCACGCCCTCCTTGAAGTCGTCGCTGCCGTAGACCTTGCGCACGATGTCGTCGCCATCGGGCAGCGCTCGCGCATCCTGGATGCGGCGTAGCGCTTCCTTCGTCGCCCACAGCGTGAGCGGCGCGTGCGCGGCCACTTTCGCGGCCAGCTCGCGCACATACTTCTCGATGTCGTGCGCGGGAACGATCTGGTGCACGTAACCGGCGGCCAGGGCTTCCTCGGCGCCGATGAGCCGCGCGGTGAATACGATTTCCTTGAGGCGCGAGGCGCCGAAGAGGTCCACGAACATCGCGTAGCTTTTCATGGAAAGGCAGTTGCCGAGCGTGCGCGCGGTCGGCATCCCGAAGCGCGCCTCGGGCGTCGCGATGCGGATATCCGCGCCCGCGCTGATGGCAAGTCCTCCGCCCACGGCGACGCCTTCGATCTGCGCGATGACAGGCTTCTTCACGCGCGCAACGCGCCCCGAGCGCCGGTCAACGCCTTCCTCGTACTTGATGCCGTCCTCGGCGCCCTTGAACTGGGTGAACTGGCTGATGTCCGTGCCGGCAACGAACGCCTTGCCGCCGGCGCCCTTCAGCACGAGTACGCGGATCGAGTCGTCGGCGTCGACCTCCTCGCAAACCTCGTAGAGCCGCTGGTACATGCCCCAGGTCATGGCATTGCGCGCCTCGGGGCGGTTGAAGGTCAGGGTGACGATCGCGCCGTCGCGCGAAACAAGGACTTCCTCGGGCGCTTGGGTATTCATCCTCTGATGCTAACATCCGGGCATTCTCTAGGAGGAGGATGCGATGCTGAGAGTCCTGCTGGCTGCCGCGCTGCTCGCGGTTTCTTCTTTCGCTTTTCCGCAGAAATACCCGTCGCGCACGGTCGAGGTCGTCGTTCCCTATGCCCCGGGAGGCGGCACCGACAACCTGATGCGCATGATCACCGGCATCATCGATGAGAACAAATGGTCGCCGCAGCCGCTCAACGTCGTGAACCGCGCGGGCGGTAGCGGCGCGGTCGGCTTCAACTACCTCATTAACAAGAAGGGCGACGCGCACACGATCGCGGGGGCGACGCCGATGATCGTCTCCGGCAAGATCGAGGGCCGCCTGCCCGGCAACCACCGCGACGCGATGACGATCCTGATGATCGTCGCCATCGATGAGCTCATGCTCTCGGTACGCAGCGAGTCGCCGTACAAGACGATCGAGGACTTCGTGAAGGCGGCGAAAGCCAAGCCCGGCGGCCTGACCATGGGCGGCACCGCGACGCTCACGGAAGACCATATCTTCACGTATCTCTTCGAGAAGGCGGCCGGCATCCAGGTGAAGTACGTGCCGTTCAACTCGGGTGGCGAGGTCACCACCGCGCTCATGGGCGGACACATCGACGCTGCGGTCGAAAACCCGAACGAGATCGTGGCGCAGATCGAGGCCGGCAAGGCGAAGAATCTCGCGGTCGCTTCGCAGAAGCGCCTGAAGGACGCCCCCGACGTCCCGACGTTCGCCGAGAAGGGCTACAAGTTCTACTGGGAGCAGATGCGCGGCGTGGTTGGCCCCGCGAACATGCCGCCCGAGGCGGTGAAGTGGTGGCAGGACACGCTGAAGAAGGTGGTCGCGACGGAGAAGTGGCAGAAGGACTACATCAAGCGCAACCTGCTCACGCCGACTGACTGGACTGGCGAGCAGGCGCTCAAGTACCTGGACAGCCTGCACGCCAAGTACGAGGAAGCGCTGAAAGGCCTGAAGGCCGCTTCGAAATAGAAAGTGCGTAGCGCCGACCGCGTCACCGCGGTCCTGCTGCTCATCTTCTCGGTCGCATTCGCGGCCGGGGCGCTCAAGAACTACTCGTGGTGGGGCCCGGGCGGTCCGGGCTCCGCTTTCCTGCCTTTCTGCCTCGGCGGGGTGATGGCGGCTCTGTCGCTGTTCTTCCTGGTGAGAAGCCTGCGCAGCCCCTGGCCCGGCCGTGCGTGGCTGCCGCGGGGCGAGGGCTTGCGCGGCATGCTGGTCGTGCTCGGCGTCACGGTTGTCTTCGTCGCGGCTCTGAAGGTGATCGGCATGATCCTCGGCACCGCGCTCTACCTCGCGGTCCTGATTCGGTATCTCGGTCGCCACTCCTGGTGGGTCACCCTCGGTGTGGCGGCTGCCGCGGCGCTCGTCAACTGGCTCGTCTTCGTGCACTGGCTGCACGTACCGTTCCCCGAGCTCGGCGTATGGATTTTTTAGCGAATCTGCAGCTCGGCTTCTCGGTGGCCTTCACGCCTTTCAACATCGTGATGGCCGTGGCGGGCGTGATGGTCGGGATCCTCATCGGCGCGCTGCCTGGCGTCGGCCCGCCCTCGGGCGTGGCGATGTTGCTGCCGCTCACGTTCGGCATGGACCCCACCTCGGGGATCATCATGCTGGCGGCGATGTACGCCGGCACGATGTATGGCGGCACCATTACCGCGGTGCTGATCAACACTCCGGGCGAGTCGGCCTCGGTGGTAACCTGCCTGGACGGCTACCAGATGGCGCTGCAGGGGCGCGCCGGCCCCGCCCTCGGCATCGCGGCGTTCGGCTCCTTCATCGCCGGTACGATCGGCGTGGTGCTGCTCATGCTCGTGTCCCCGCTGCTCGCGAAATGGGCGCTGTCCTTCGGGCCCCCGGAGACCTTTGCGCTCATGCTGCTCGGGCTCACCACCGTGACCATGCTCGCCGGCGATGACCCGTTGAAGGCGTACATCAGCATGGTGTTCGGGCTGATGCTCGCCATGGTCGGCTTCGACATCATTTCCGGCGACGCGCGCTTCGGCTTCGGCATTCCCGAAATGATGGACGGCATCGATTTCCTGCCGGTGGCGATCGGCCTCTTCGGCCTTGGGGAGGTGCTCGCGACTGCTGAGGAGAAATCCCAGCCGATCAAGGGCAAGCTGCGGCTGCGCGATGTCTTTCCCAGCTTCGCCGACTGGGCGCGCTCGAAGTGGGCCATCGTGCGCGGCACCGCGATGGGCTTTGCCGTCGGCATGCTGCCCGGCGCCGGGCCGACGGTCGCATCGTTCCTCGCTTACACGGTGGAGAAGAAGGTATCCAAACGGCCGCAGGAATTCGGCAAGGGCGCGATCGAAGGCGTGGCGGCGCCGGAGTCGGCGAATAACGCCGGCGCCACTGCCGCGATGGTGCCGATGCTCACGCTCGGCATCCCGGGATCGGCGACCACCGCGATCATGCTCGGCGGCCTGATGATGTGGGGCCTGCGCCCCGGGCCGATGCTGTTTGAGAAGAATCCGCAGTTCGTGTGGGGCCTGATCGCCTCGCAGTACATCGCGAACGTGCTGCTCCTCATCCTGAGCACGCTTGCGATCCCGCTCTTCGTGCGCGCGGTGCGCATTCCGTATTCGATCCTGATGCCGCTCATCGTGGTGTTCTGCATCACTGGCGCCTATTCGCTGAAGAACAACCTGTGGGATGTCGGCCAGATGCTGGTGTTCGGCGTGGTCGGCTACCTGATGAAGAAGCTCGGCTATTCGCCGGCCGCGCTCGTGCTCGCGCTCGTCCTCGGCCCGCTCGCCGAGCGTGCGCTGCGCCAGTCGCTCATCATCTCGGACGCCGGAATCGGCATCCTCTTCATGCGGCCGATCTCCGGCGTGCTGACCGCGCTCGCGCTGCTGGCGATCGCGGTCCCGGTCGTACGGGCTCTGATGAGGAAATAGGAATCGGGGTCAGCCCAACCGGGGAAATCGGGCCTAACCCCGATTTTCCTAGGAGGCGAGCTCGAGCTGCTTGCCGTTCAGGCGGCCCTTGTACTGCTTGCCGCCGGCGCTGAAGCTGATCTCCTCGCCGTTCACCTTGCCCTTGACCGCGAAGGTTTTACCGCCGGTGCGCATCGTGCCCGAGAGCATCTGGTAGGTCTGCTTCAACGTCACTTCGTCCTCGCCTACCTTGTACGTGCCGCCGACCTGCGCGGGCACGATCCAGAGGAGCGCGGTGCACCACGAGTTCTCGCAGCCCTTGCTCGCGCTTACCTCGGACGTCTCATCGGCCTGCCAGTCGCCCATGGTGAAGCTGTTCGAGACGACCCGCGTGCCGGGCTTGAGCTTGAGGATCTTCGGGCGCAGCTTGAGATTGATCTCGGGCAGCAGGAACATGGTGATCACGCTTGCCTGCGAGAAATCAGTCTCGAAGAGATCGGCTTTCACGAAGTTCACGCGGCCGGCGACGCCCGCCTTCTCGGCGTTGCGCTTCGAGAGCTCGACCATGTCCGGGTTGTATTCGATGCCCAAGGCGCGGGCGCCGCGCTTCGCGGCCGTGATGACGGTGCGGCCATCGCCGGAGCCGAGGTCGATGACGAAATCCTGCGGCGTGACCTTGGCCATGTCGAGCATCTTCTCGACCACCGCCTGAGGCGTCGGCACCCACACGACATCCTTGCCCTCCTGACCGACGGTCGGCTCGTAGGTCGAAGTGGTGGTCTGCGCCTGCACCAGGCCTGCGAACAGCGCGGGAAGAAGGAGGAGCGAAAGGCGAAGTTGCATTCGAATCTCCGAATTCGGGGTCAGGGTCGTAATTATCTATCGGTCGAAAGCCACGATCTCGACCCAGTTCGATCCCTTCCCGGTCGCCGCCTTGCCGATCAGGCGCAGCGTCCCGCCCGGCTCGATCGCATAGCTTGAGATCGTGTCCGACTTCTCTCCCGACACCACCATGAAGCGCCCGGTCGGATCGATGCGGAACCCGCGCGGTTGCTTTTCGGTCGGCGTGGAGCCGAGAAAGGACAGCTTGCCCGTCGCGGGGTCGGCGCTGAACGCACCGATCGAGCTCGACGTACGCTCGGCCGCGTACAGGAACCTGCCGTCCGGGGTGATGTGGATGTCGGAAGCCCAGATGTCATGCGCCACGTCGCGGCCGGGCTGCGGACGCGGCATGCCCGGGCCGAGCTTGCTTTCCGACGGCAGCGCCGAGGCCGTCGACGTTTCCTTAAGAACTCCATTCTCCAAGGAAAGCGTGGTTACCGTAGCCGTCAACTCGTTAAGCAGGTAGACGAAGCGGTTGTCGGGCGATGTCACGAGGTGGCGCGGTCCTGTGCCCGCCTTGAGCTGCAGCAGGGGAGGGGTATTCGCGGTGAGCCGGCCGCTCTTCTCATCCAAGATGAATTGGAATACTTGATCAGTGCCGAGGTGCGGCACGAAGACGAACCGGTTCGTCCGGTCCGTGATGATCGCGTGCGCGTTGCGCGCGGTCGGGATTACCTGCATCGGCGTGCCCACGGTGCCGTCCGGGTTCACCGGGTTCACGCTGACGAGGTTGGCGCCGTAGGACGCTGACAAAAGGTAACGCCCGGTACGATCGTGCGTGATGTAGGGAAAGCTCTCAGCCAGCGGTCCGCTGCCCACCTGCTTGAGCGCGCCGGTGGCGCGTTCGATGGCGTAGGTATATGCGGAGAACGGTTTCGAGCGTACCGCGGCGACGAGAAAGCGTTTGTCCGGGCTCACGCTCATCGGCATCACCATGGCCCCCGCCTTGAAGCGCTGCCCGGGCGCGAGCGAGCCGTCCGGCCCCAGCGTGTAGAGGCCGATGTCGCCGTCCTCGGCGTTCGAGACGTAGACGAAGGTCACGGCGTGGACCTTAACGGCAAAGAGCAGGGCAAAGAAAGCAAGATAGGCATGGAGTTTTCTCATTGGAGGGTCCGGCTTCGGGAAGGACGTCTGGCGAGTTGTATGATGACCGGCCAACCTGCGGTCTGCAAGGAGAGTTCCTTGGCGAAGCTCGGCGTCGACCGCGCCACCGGCGGCCGAGAGGTCACCGCGCCGCAGAGCTTCAAGACCTACGCAACGAAAGGCCGTTAGCTAGAGCCGGCGCGCTTCGGAAAGCTGCTTGCTCCAGTACGGGCTGTCGAGCCGGTCCGAGCGGACCGACTTGCCCGACGAAGGTGCGTGCACGAACTTACCTGCACCGACATAGATGCCGACGTGGCCGTACTTCTTGCCTTCCTGGTTGAAGAAGAGTAGATCGCCGCGCCGCAGCTCCGCCACCTTGATCAGCCGCGCGGCAAGGCGCTGCTTGTCGGTGTTGTGCGGGAGCGCGAGGCCCGCCTGGCTGTAGCTGTACATCACGAGCCCGCTGCAGTCGAAGCCCGCTGGGCTCGAGCCGCCGTAGCGGTAGGGCTTGCCGACCATCTTCAGCGCATGGTCCGCCGCCTGGTCGCTCAGCTCGGCTGTGGGACGCGTCGAGCCGCTGGATGCGGGCGCCTGGTACGGCGCCGTGGAGCACCCGGTCAGCATTGCGAGCAGCATGCTCGCGGGCAGCAGGCTTCTCATGTCATCCATGGTACCGGACGATTGTGAACGCTATTTTTTCGCCGCTGGCGCGTCTGGCTGTCCAGGGAATTGTTGGCTCGCCGGATCGATGTGCGCCCAGGGGCGCGCACTTTTGGTCCAGATGTGGGCACCGATCTTCATCGGCGGCGCATTATCGAGCGTGCCGATGCGAAGCGTCGTGTTTTCGGGCGTGAGCTCGCGCCGGCTGAAGAGCGGCGAGCCGCAATCGCCGCAGAAGAATCGATGCAGTGTGCGGCCGCTGTCGGCGGTGAGGGTGAAGCGCTTGGGCGTGCCCTGCGTGATGCGCAAGCCCGCAGTCGGGATCATGGCGTTCACGCTCCCGCCTGCGCCGGAAGACTTCTGGCAGTCCTTGCAGTGGCACGCACGCAGGTCGGCGATCGGCACGCTTACCTCGTAGCGGATCGCGCGGCAGAGGCAGCTTCCCGTCAGCATATGGTGATTCTCATAAGGTCATTCCTTTTGTTTCTTTGCCGCGGCTACTTTAGCCCAGAAAATAAGGGCGTGACCTATCGAGCTGACCTTGTAGTCCTCTACGAGCATCCCGAGTGGCAAAAACCGCTCTTGCGGGCGCTGGAGCACCGCGGCATGCGCTACGCCGCGGTGGACCTGAAGCAGGCCGCGTTCTCCGATGCCGAGGAGCCCATCGCACCACTTTACTTCAACCAGGCGAGCCCGTCGGCATACGTGCGCGGCAACACGCGCGCCGTCCCCTATGCGCTTGCGTACATGCGCGCGCTTCAAATTCGCGGCATCCGCGTGCTGAACGGCGCCGACGCGTTTGCGCTCGAGCTGAGCAAGACTGCGCAGGCCGCGCTGCTGCGCAAGCTCGGAGTACCTGCGCCGCGCACCTGGAGTTTCAACGACCTCGAAGCGCTGCGGGTGCGGGCGCACGAGATCCCATTCCCGGTGCTCCTCAAGCCCGAGCAGGGCGGAAGCGGTGCGCGCATCGTGCGGGTCGAAAGCTTCGCGCACTTGGAAGCGCTGCTGAAAGAACGGCCGCAGCACTGGCTGCCGGATAATCTGCTCCTTCTTCAGGAATACGTCGACAGCGATGCGGCGAAAGGAATCGTGCGTATGGAGTTCCTCGGCGGCGAGCTGCTCTACGCGATGCGCGTGATCTCGCACGGTCGCTTCAACCTCTGCCCGTCGCCCGCGTGCAATCCGGAGCAAGCGGAACCGGCCATCTGCGAGACGCCTGCGCAGGCCCCCGCTGCGGAGTTTTACCCCTATCGCGAAGTGCCGGCGCAGGCGGTGGCTTGGGGTAAGCGCATCGTCGCGGCGGGCAAGCTCGACGTCGCCGGCATCGAATATCTCGAGACGCGCGACGGCCGCCTCGTGTTCTACGACATCAATGCCAACTCCAACCTGCGCCCCTCGGTGGCGCAAGCCTTCGGCTTCGATCCGTTCGAGCGCGTGGTGGACTTTCTCGTGGGCGAGATACGGGCGTACGAAGGCTTCCTGCGGTTCGCCGGACTGCGGGGGCGCGTCGAGGTTTAGAAGGGGTCAGGACCCTTTTCCACGAAAAGGGGTCTGCCCCCTTGTATGTTGGATGAGGGGTATTGTCCGGCTTGCAGCACCGGCCGGACAGACCGTCTGACCCCAAGGGTTTCGAAGCCCGCCGAAAAGCACGAGTCGTCCGGCCGTTTCTCTTTGCAGAGCCCGAACGGTTGCGCGAGCCCGAGCTCGCATTTTCGCAAGGATGGGAGGCGAGGAGGCCCGGACATGGAACGACAAGACGTCGTAGTGGGCATCGATGTATCCAAGGCCCGGCTTGATACGGCCTTTGGCGCCGAGGGCGAAGTGGTCGGTTTAGCCAATGACGCAGCCGGCATATCGCAGCTGCTCGAGCAACTGAAGGCGCTGCGACCGTCGCTGGTGGTAATGGAGGCGAGCGGCGGCTACGAGACGGCGGCGGCGACGGCGATCGCCGCCGCGGGCTGGCGCTTAGCGGTGGTAAATCCTCGGCAGGTGCGTGACTTTGCCCGTGCGAGCGGACGCCTGGCGAAGAGCGACCAGATCGACGCCCGGATCTTGTCGGCCTTTGGTAAGGCGATCGAGCCACATGTGACAAGCCTGCCTGACGAGGACGCTCAGGCTCTGCAGGGGCTGTTGCTTCGCCGCCAGCAACTCGTCGCCATGCGCGTCCAAGAGCATCAACGGCTTGAGCACGCCCACTCGGTCATGCGCAAGAACATCAAGAAGCACATCGACTGGCTCGATCAGGAGATCGACAAGCTCGACGTCGATCTTACTGCTGGACTGCGAAAGTCCCCTGCCTGGCGCGCCAAGGACGAGCTGCTGCGCAGCCTCAAGGGCATCGGTCGTATCACTTCCGGCACGCTCTTGGTGGCACTTCCCGAGCTAGGGCGCTTGGATCGGCGTCAGATCGCAGCTTTGGTGGGTCTTGCACCCTTTAACCGCGACAGCGGCACGATGCGCGGCCGCCGCTCAATCTACGGCGGCCGCGCTCGCATTCGAACTCTGCTCTACATGGCAGCCACTACGGCGATCCGCTGTAACCCCGTGATCCGTGCGTTCTACGAACGGCTCAAATCGCGCGGCAAGCCCCACAAGGTCGCCTTGGTCGCTTGCATGCGCAAGATGCTTACCATCCTCAACGCCATGGTTCGAGAAAGCACCCCCTGGACCCCCGAAACAAAATCCGTTTAAGAGATCCCCTTACAAAACACGGTTGCTTTT
>DASTPE010000051.1:0-15289 GCA_035762345.1 Burkholderiales bacterium | reverse complement strand
GTCCTCATGCTCGAGCTTCGCCGCGTGCGGCGCCACCTCGCGCTCGAGCCAGCGGTCGATCGCGTCCAGGATCTCGTTTTCCATCAGGAAGACGCCTCGCGCTCCGCGAGCGGATGGCTGCGCTTCATGACCAGAAAAGTGCGCTCGAACTCGCACACCACCTCGCCGTGCTGATTGCGGCCGAGCGTGCGGATGGTGACGATGCCCTCGTTTGGACGCGACTTCGACTCGCGGGCCTCCAGCACGGTCGACTCTGCGTAAAGCGTGTCGCCGGCGAAAACGGGCTTCGGTAGCCTGATCTCCTTCCAGCCCAGGTTGGCGACCGCGTTGCGGCTCGTGTCGGCGACGCTCATACCCACAAGCACGGCAAGCGTCAGCGTGCTTACGACGAGGGGTTTGCCGAACTCCGTGCGCTTGGCGTACTCCGCATCGAAGTGGATCGGATGCGTATTCATGGTGAGCAGCGTGAACCAGGTGTTATCCGCTTCCGACAACGTGCGCCCGGGGCGATGGTGGTAAGTCGCACCGACCGCGAAATCTTCGTAATAGCGTCCGGCCATCAGGGGAAAGCCCGAAATCGTATCGTTGGATCGCGTTTGACCTGATCGACGAGCGCAACCTCCCAGTCAAGATACTCGCGCGCGTGCTTGAGATAGTCCGCGGTGTGGTCGTAGGGCTTGTACCACACATCATCGCGTGTCGTGGTCGCGCGCTCCACGCCGGACTCGACTGCGCCTTTCCACGCCGCGTTTCCACCTTCGAGAACGGTCACATTCGGGAAAAGTGCTGCAGCCTCGGGCGCAGCCAAATGTGCGAGCACGCCGTCTTCCGACGTGAGTACCAATGTTGGCACTGGAGGAATTCTTTCTCGAGCTTGACGAAGCCGCGAGCGAACTCCCCACCAAGCGCCGGGGATGTGGGCCTTGGCAAAGCGCAAGCTCGTGGACAAATCAAGGACCGCAGCACCCGAGGGAATCTCGGACACCGTCTGCCAGGGAGGAATGACGGGAATGTCGGGTCGGCGGGGCCCGGTCTCGGCGAGCTCGGGGTCTTCGAGCACGTACACGTCGTTCCATCCCATCTGATTGAGCCAGGACGCGGTCATGATCGCGCGCACGCGTTCGGGGTCGACGAGGACCACGCGCGCGTTGCGCACGCCGACGTACTCGTCGGACGCCTGCACGAGCTGCCCGCCCGGCGCGTGGCGCGAGCCCGCGACACGCGAGCGCTCGAACTCCTCGCGGGTGCGCACGTCGAGGATGTACAGCGTGCGGGCTGAGTCCTTTCGCCACTCGGAAAGCTGTGCTGAACCCGTGAATCCCACAGAAAAGCGCTTTGCTACCCGCTCGGCCGCGGCGCGAGCTTTGGCGCTACCTTCAGGTGTTGGCTCTGCAGCAACCTTCGTCGCCCCCCGCTCCACCGTGAAGCCGGCGAGCTCCCAGCCCATAGTGCCGTCCTTGAGCGCCACCACGGGGTTGGGAATGCCGGCGTTCCGCAGCGACTGGCACCCAATGATGCTGCGCGTGCGGCCGGCGCAGTTCACCACCACCAGGGTGTCGGGGCTCGGCGCCAGGTCGTGGATCCGGTAGACGAGCTCGGCCCCGGGCACGTCGATGCCCCCGGGGATGTTCATGCGGTGGTATTCCTCGAATGGGCGAGAGTCCACCACCAGGATTTTCTTGAACTCCTGTAGGCGCTTGAGCTCACCCGCGGCGATGCGCGGGGTGCCGTAATGGTGCTCGACGAACTCGCCGAGCGCCTTCGAGGGCACGTTCACGCCGCTGAAGAGTTCCAGGCCGGCTTGCTTCCAGCCCGCGCAGCCGCCCTCCAGGATTGACACGTCGGTGTAGTGCAGCTCTTGTAGCTTTTTCGTCGCTTTTTCGGCGAGCCCCTCGTCCCCCGCATCCAGGACCACGATGGGCGCGCTCATGCGCGGCACGAGGCCGCCTATGGCCAGCTCCAGGCGCGAGAGCGGCGCCGAGCAGGCGAAGAACGGGTGACCGCGGTAGTGCACGCCCTGCTCGCGCGCGTCAAGCAGTGCGAGCTCCCCGCTCCCCGCGAGGAGTTCGCTCACCCGCCTCGCGGATACGGCCTCCATGGGATAAATTATGCCGCCTGACGAAACCCGAGGAGGAAACCATGGCACTCAAGGTGGCGAAGTGCGACGTGTGGGCGGTGACCATCGACGATCGCCCAGGCGGCGCGGCGGAGAAGCTTGAAAACCTGTCGAAGGCCGGAGCGAACTTCGAAATGGTGCTCGCGCGCCGCACCGCCGAGAACCCCGGCAAGGGCGTCATGTTCGTCACGCCGGTCAAAGGCAAGAAGGTGCTCGAGGCGGCGCAGCAGACCGGCATGGGCAAGCCCGAGAACATCCATTCGGTGCGCATCGAGGGCGGCGACAAGCCGGGCCTGGGCTCGAAAATCGCGCGCGCGCTGTCGGACGCCGGCATCAACTTCCGCGGCATGTCGGGGGTCGCGATCGGCAGCAAGTTCGTGAGCTTCATCGCCCTCGACAGTCCGGACGATCAGGCCAAGGCGATCGCGGCGCTGAAGAAACTGAAATAACGAATTCGGGGTCAGGGTCGCAATTCGGTTTTCACGTACGTGAAAACGAATTGCGACCCTGACCCCGAATTCGGTTAGCGCACGCGGTAGATCTCTTCCTCGAAGTTGCCGCGCGACACGAGCATGGAGGCGCGGCGCTTCTCGAGCTGCGCGGTGAGGACGGCGCGCTGCTTGCCGTCCTCCCAGAGCACCTTCTGCACCTGGCGCTCACCACCGTCCTTGCGCCGGAAGGTGTCGCGCGTTTCGGTGACCGGGGCGCCGTAGCGCGACTTGAGGAAAGCGACAAAGCGCTCGAGCTCGCGCGTGTCGAAGCGCACGTCGAAGGCTTCGACGACGTCTTTCTTCAAATAGAACGTGACCTGAACCTCGACGCCGCCGAAGGCGACGCGCGAATCGTCGCAACGCCGGTCGGCAGCCTTGCTCTCCCATTGCAGCGGCCGGCAATGCGCGCTGGGGAGGGCGCGCTTGATGTCCTGCTCCTTGGCGCCGAGCGCGATTTCCTTGATGTCGAGCGCCGCCAGCGCCGGCGGCGCGAACAAGAGCAGTACGGCAAGAACGGTATTTTTCATGCGGTTGCTACGTTGCGGGCAAAGCCGCCGAAAAGCCCGAGCATGCGCTCGCGCCAGCGGCACAGCGGGTCCTCGGGGCCGAGCAGTTCCTGCGGACTCATGACGCGCGCCCACTGAAACACCGAGAACAGGACGTAGTCGGCGTACGCGGCGTCCTTGCCGGAGATGAACGCCTGACGCTTGCACGCTTCCTGCATCGGTGCAAGCACCCTGCCGAGATTGAGCACGGCCGCTTCGCGCCGTGCGCGCGACTCTTCGAGCGTACTCTTCAGCACTTTCTCCATGGTCTGGCGAAAATAGCTCTCGTCCTCGGGGTCGATGCGCTCATGGACGTCGGCCGCGATCACCGGCAGCATCGCCGGCACGACGGCGCGGTCGACCCAGGTGTTGAAGGCAGCCGACACGCCACGGCCGATCTCGCCGCCGAAGAGCGGCGGGGCGTCGGCATAGCGGCTCTCCAGGTATTCCGCAATCTTCCACGAGTCGCGCACCACGGTGTCCCCATCCTTGATCACCGGAACGGTCTTGCCGCCCGAGAAAGCGATCGCCGCTTTATCCGACATGCGCACCGGGCACGACTCGAAGTCCAGGCCCTTGTGCTTCAGCGCCATGCGCGTGCGCCAGGAGAAGAGGCTGTAGCGCCGCTCGCCCTTGCCCCGCAGCTCGTACAAGGAAATCATCGTTTCAGAAGCTCTCGCAGCCGCCCTCGCATGACCTTCTGCGTCGGCGTGATGGGCATCGCCTCGACGAGCTCAAGTCGCTCGGGCCACTTGAACTTCGCCACGCCAGCGCGATCGAGCTCGCTGACGATCGCTTCCAGCGTAGGCCGTGCGGCTCCGGAGGCCGGCTGCACGAACACGCAGGCGCGTTCGCCGAGCACCGCGTCCGGATAGGGCACGACGGCTGAGCGCGCAATCCCTGGCATACGGTCGATGATTGCCTCCACGTCGAGCGGCGAGTATTTCATGCCGCCGCGGTTAATGATCTCCTTAACGCGCCCGGTGAAGCGCAGGTGACCGGCCGCGGACAGCTCCGCAGTGTCGCCTGTCTCGAACCAGCCGTCGGGGCTAAAGGCTTCGCGCGTGGCCTTTGGGTTTTTCAAATAGCCGGAAAAAAGGGAGACCCCCTTTACCTGCAGGTGCCCACCCACGACTCGAAGCTCGGTCCCGGGCGTGGCTGCCCCCGCCGTGCCGTGACGCACATCGGTGGGGTCGCGCGGCCGCGAGAAGGAGCCGGCCTGCAGCTCTGTCATGCCCCAGAGCTGGATCGTCTTGCCTTTGGGCAGCTTTTTCTCCACCGCCGCGGCCAGCTCAGGCGGCACCGGGCTCCCGGAGAGGCAGGCGAAGCGCAGCGAGGAGACGTCGTGGCGCTCGAGCAACCCGCCGTCGAGCAGCAGCTTGAAATGCGCCGGCCCGGCGAACACGCAGTCCACCCGATGGGTTTCAATCACTTTCGCAAGATCGGGGGGTGTAAATGCGGGCAACAACGACATCGCAGCACCGGAGCACAGGCTGAGGTGATACGCGTACAGCCCGTAAAGATGCGTGAGCGGCGCAGCGGACAGGATCACCTCGTCTTTCGCTATTTCCATCTCCGGCACCGAGGCCATCGCGTTGGCAAGGAAGCCGCGCTGCGCATGCGGCACGCCTTTAGGCTCGTCGGTGGTGCCTGAGGTATAGAGCAGGAGGAAGCGATCTTCGGGTGAGCTTTCGGTCACTCGCTCGAGCTGCGTACCTGTCGCTAGGGATCCGAAGGCTCTTGCTCCTTCGACCGGCTCGCCGAGCGCCAGCACCTGCTCCACCACTGACAGTGCTTCCTTCGCGCGAAACTCGTCCTTGAAGCGCGAAAGACACAGGAACAGGCGGGTTTCGGAATGCTTGAGCAGGGTTGCAAGCTCGGCGCGCCGGTACGGCATGTGCACTGGTTGCAGCGTCGCGCCAAGCGCGCAAATCGCGGCATACGAGAGCAGGTATTCCGGGATATTGGGCAGCTGGACCGCTATGACGTCGCCTTTGCGCACGCCAACGCCAGCGAACCCTCGGGCAAGACTCACAGCGCGCTGGCGAAACTCTCGATTGGAGATGACTTCGCGGTCAAACAAAACCGCTGCAGCGTGCGGAGCATCTCGGGCACGGCGCTCGACCAGTCCCCAGAGAGTCTCGCTCACGCGGCTCTCTTCACCGGGCCTTCCTTCACCTCGTGACTCGCCGGGCGCGCTTTGATGCGCAGGTCCATCTGCTCCGCACGCTCGCGCGCGGAGTTGCGGAACGCCTGGTCGCGGCCCGAAAGGTACTGGGGAGGCCAATACTGGCCCATGTGCTGGTACCAGGCGGAGGCCTGGAGCGTGAAGTAAGGATTGGCGAGATGCGGCCGCGCCAGCGCGACGAGGTCAGCCTTGCCGGCAGCCAGCAGCGTGTTCACCTGGTCCGGTGTCGTCACCGCGCCCACCGTCATGGTGGCGATCCCGACTTCGTTCCTCAGCCAGTCTGAGAACGGCGCCTGATACATCCGCCCGTACATCGGCTTCTGGTACGGCACCGTCTGGCCGGTCGAGCAGTCGATCATGTCGCAGCCCGCGTCCTTCAGCATCTTCGTGAGCGCGATCAGGTCTTCGCCGACGAGCCCGCCCGGCGCCCAGTCGGTCGCAGAGATGCGCACCGACATCGGCTTGCGCTCAGGCCATGCGTTGCGGCACGCCCTGAAGACTTCGAGCGGAAAGCGCATGCGGTTTTCGATGCTTCCGCCGTACTCGTCCTTGCGGCGATTGGTGAGCGGGGAAATGAAGCTGGCGAGGAGATACCCGTGCGCCATGTGGAGCTCAAGCATGTCAAAGCCTGCCTGCTGCGCAAAGAAAGCGCTTCTTTTGAAATCCGATACGACCGTTTCCATATCCGCGCGAGTCATTTCCCGCGGCACCTGCGAGATGCCTTCGTAGTACGGAATGGGCGAGGCGGAGACCACGGACCAGTTGCCGCTCTCGAGCGGGTAGTCCATGCGCTCCCAGCCGAGCTGAGTCGAGCCTTTTCGGCCGGAATGCCCGAGCTGCATGCACATCTTCGCCCTGGAATTCGCGTGGCAAAAATCCACGATGCGCTTGAAGGCGTCCCTTTGCGTCTCGTTCCAAAGCCCCGTGTCTGCGGGCGAGATGCGCGCCTCGGGCGAAGGGCAGGTCATTTCCACATAGACGAGGCCCGCGCCGCCGATCGCGCGGCTACCAAGATGCACGAAATGCCAGTCGCCCGGCACGCCGTCGACCGCGGAGTATTGGTCCATCGGCGACACCACGACGCGGTTCTCGACCACCATGTCGCGCAGGCGGAAGGGCGTAAACATGGGCACTGGCGGATTGGCGAGATCGATGTCGAAGCCCTGCGCCTTCACCTTCTGCGCGAACCAGCGGTGGATGTCCTTGATGAAGCGCGGGTCGCGCAGCTCGAGGTTCTCCCAGGTGATCTGCTTGGAGCGCGACATCACGCCGAAGGCGAACTGCACCGGCTCCATGCCCCAGTAGCGCTTCATGTGCTCGAACCAGGCGAGCGACACGTTCGCTGCGTGCTGCGTCTTCTCCACCTCTTCCCGCCGCGCGGTGTCGTAGATGCTCAAGGCTCTCTTTACATCGGATTGTTTCCTGAAGGCTTCAAACAGGGCGATGGCGTCTTCCATCGCGAGCTTGGTCCCCGAGCCGATGGAAAAATGGGCGGTCGCCTTGGCGTCGCCGACGAGCACGGCCGCATTTCTTCCTTCCGCCCTTACCCAGGTCTTGTTGGTGATGGTGGGGAAGTTCCGCCACAGCGAGCGATTGGCGATCAGCGGATGCCCGTCGAGCTCTTCGGCGAACACGCGCTCGAGCACGGGCAGCATCTCGGTCTCCGAGAGCTTGTCGAAGCCGAAGTTGCGCCAGGTATCCTCGTTCATCTCGATCACCCAGGTGGAGCGGTCGGCCTCGTACTGGTAGCAGTGCGCGAGTAGCACCCCCTGCGGAGTCTCGCGGAAGAAGTACTTGAACGCGTCCAGCGGCTTGGTCGATCCGAGCCAGGTGAACTTGTTGGGCCGCAGATCGACGCTCGGCTGGAAGTGCTCCTTGTACTTCTCCCGGATCTTGGAGTTGATGCCGTCCGCGACCACGATCAGGTCCGAGTCGCCAAACTCTTCCAGCCCCTCGACCTCGCGCTGAAAGCGCATCTGTACGCCGAGCTCGCGCCCGCGGTCCTGCAGGATGTTGAGCAGCGCCACCCGCGAGCAGCCGCAGAAGCCGTTGCCGCCCGAGCGCATGACCTGCCCCTTGTAGACCACATCGACGTCGCCCCAGTAGGCGAAGCGGCGCCGGATGCGCTCGTACGTGACGAGGTCGTAGGCCTTGAAGGTGTCGAGCGTCTGGTCCGAGAAAACCACGCCGAAGCCGAAGGTGTCGTCGGGACGGTTGCGCTCGTACACCGTGATGTCCCAGCGCGGCCAGGCTTTCTTCGCGAGCAGCGCGAAATACAGGCCGCCCGGTCCTCCTCCGATCACGCTGACTTTCATGACGGAATCTCCGGTACTACGGCGGTGGCTTCGATCTCGAGGCGAGCCTCGGGCTCCACGAGCCCGCTCACCTGCACCACGGACATCGTCGGGTAGTGGCGGCCCATGAGCTCGCGGTACGCTTCTCCGACGGCTTTCAGCGAGTCGAGGTACTCCTTCTTGTCGAGCACGTACCACGTAAGCCTCGCGATATGCTCGGGCCTGCCTTTCGCTTCTTTCAGCACCGCGATGATGTTCGCGAGCGCCTGACGGAACTGGCCGGCAAAATCGCGCGCCTCCCATTTCCCCTCGCCGGTCCAGCCGATCTGGCCTGCAATGAACACAAGGTTTCCTTTACAGGAGACTCCATTGGAGAAGCCTTTGGGGCGCGCCCAGCCGGGCGGCTGCAGAATCTGCATCATGCGGATTTCCTCAGCTTGAAGCGCTGCAGCTTTCCGGTCTCGGTGCGCGGCAGCGCATCGACGAACTCGATGGCACGGGGGTACTTGTAGGGCGCGATGACCTTCTTTACATGCTCCTGGAGCTGGCGCGCTATCTGATCTCCGCGTGAATTGCCCGGCTTTAGAACCACGAAAGCCTTGACAATCGTTCCACGGTCTTCGTCGGGCCAGCCGATCACGCCGCACTCGGCGACCGCGGGATGTTGGAGCAGCGCGCCTTCGACCTCCGGGCCCGCGATGTTGTAGCCCGCTGATATGATCATGTCGTCGGTGCGTGCCTGGTAGAAGAAATAGCCGTCCGAGTCCACCATGTACGCGTCGCCAGTGATGTTCCAGCCGCTGCTGACGTAATTGCGTTGTCGGTCGTCCGCGAGATAGCGGCAGCCGGTCGGCCCCTTGACCGCAAGCCTGCCCACCTTGCCCGGCGCGCACGGCCTGCCATCTTCGTCGAGCACGGTGGCGCGGTAGCCCGGGATCGCGTAGCCGGTGGCGCCGCGCCGCACGCGCTCTGGCGTATGCGAAATGAAGATGTGGATCATCTCGGTCGAGCCGATGCCGTCGATGATCTCGATGCCGGTCGCCTGCTTGAATGCCTGGCGCGTAGCGTCGGGCAGCGCTTCCCCCGCGGACACGCAGTTCTTCAGGGTGCTCAGGTCGAACCGGCCCGCGATGGCGGCCATGCCGCGGTACATTACGGGCGCGGCGAAGCACACGGTCGCCTTGAAACGCTGGATCGTGTCGAAAAGCGTCTCCGGCGTATGCTTCTCCACCAGCACGCTGGATGCGCCGATGCGCATCGGGAAGCAAAGCAGGCCGCCGAGGCCGAAAGTGAAGGCGAGCGGCGGCGTGCCGCAGAAGACGTCATCCTTGCCCGCCTGCAGGATCGAGCGCGGGAAGCAATCGCACATCGCCACTACGTCGCGGTGAAAGTGAACCGTGCCCTTGGGCTTGCCGGTCGTGCCGGAGGTGAAGGCGATGAGCGCTACGTCGTCCGCGGCAGTCGCGACGTTGGTGAACCACAGCGGCTGCTTCATCACCAGCTCGTCAACCGAGTCCGCCCCGTCGTCGTACCAGTATTTGACGCTCTTCAATGAAGGGCAGGCAGACTGAGCGAGCTTCAAGTCCTCGTCGAGCCGCTGGTCGCACAGGGCATGCGTGATTTCGGCCTTGGTGATGACGTCGGTGAGCTCTTTCGCGCGCAGCAGCGGCATCGTCGCGACGCACACGCCGCCCGCCTTCATCACCGCGAACCACGCCGCCGCCATCATCGGGTTGTTTGGCCCGCGAAGCAGGACGCGGTTTCCGGGCTTGAGGTCCATCTCGCGCACCAGCAGGTTGGCGAGGCGGTTTGCCTGCGTGAAGAGCTGGGTGTAGGTGCATTCGCCGTCGGCCGTGCGCAGGGCGATGCGGTGGCCGTGGCCGCGCGTTACCGGCTTGTCGAGGAGCTCCGTGGCGCAGTTCATGCGGCCGGGATACTGGAGCTCGGGCAGCTCGAAGATGAACTCGGGCCACTCGCTCTCCGGCGGCAGGTTGTCGCGCGCGAAGGTATCGAGGTGTGCGGTGTATTTCATTTCTTCAGCAACTCTCTCGAGATGATCAGCTTCTGCACCTCGGTCGCGCCCTCGTAGATGCGCAGCGCGCGCACCTCGCGGTACAGGCGCTCGACCGGGTGCCCGCGCATGACGCCCAGCCCGCCGCAGATCTGCACCGCATCGTCGATCACGCTCTGCGCCGCTTCGGTGGCGAACATCTTGGCCATGGCGGCTTCGCGCGTGACGCGCTCGTGCTTCACATCGCGCTTCCATGCGGAGCGGTAGACGAGCAGCGCGCCCGCGTCGATACGCGTCGCCATGTCGGCGAGCTTCGCCTGGGTCATCTGAAAGTCCGACAGCGCCTGGCCGAATATCTTCCTTTGGCGGGATCTGGAAAGCGATTCTTCGAGCGCCCGCCTGGAAAATCCCAGCGCAGCGGCCCCCACCGTGGTGCGGAAGATGTCGAGGTTGCGCATCGCGACCTTGAACCCCTGCCCGGGCTCGCCCAACAGAACCGCTTTGCTGTCTCTCAATTTCAATACCGCCATGGGATGCGGCGCGACGATCTCAATGCGCTCGGAGGCGTCGAGCTCTTTCGCATCGACCACGAACGCGCTGATGCCTTCCTCCGCCTTTGCGAATACGACGTAGAAGTCCGCGATTCCGCCGTTTGAGATCCAGGTCTTGGTCCCGTTTAGAATCCAAGCGCCACCCCTGCGTTCCGCCCTGGTGGCCAGCGCCTGCACATCCGAGCCGGCCTCGGGCTCCGACAACGCAAAAGCCGCGATCGCATCGCCGCTCGCCGCCGCCGGCAGATATTTCTGCTTCAATGAAGCATCACCCGCGAGCGCAATCGGCCCGCTGCCGAGCCCCTGCATGACGAACGCGAAGTCGGCGAGCCCAGCGTGATAGGCGAGCACCTCGCGTACGATCGCGATCGAGCGCACATCGGGCTGGTTGGAGACACAGTGGCGCAAGAAGCCCGCGCAGCCGAGGTCCTGCACGGTTCGCCGGCAAATGGCATCCGCGTCCGGCCCGTGGGCATGGCCGAGGTTTTCCTTGGCAAAAGTCTCGATCTCCTGCGCGAGCGCAGCGTGCTTCGGCTCGAAGAAAGGCCACTCGTAGTGCGCAAATCGGTCCATCAGTCCCCCTCGAAAACCGGCTTGAGGGCTTTCATGAGGTGACCTCCACGGCGTGGGTCTTCACCTTGGCGAGGAGCCTGAGGAGCTCTTCCTGCTCGCGGCGCGACAGCCGGCCGAGGAGCTCCACGATCCACTGCTCGTGCGCGCGCGCCATCTCGGCGAAGCTCTTCTCGCCGCTGCGCGTGAGGCGGATGCGAAATGCGCGCCGGTCATCGGGCTCGTCGAGCCGCTCGACCAGCCCCTCCTTCTCGAGCTGGTCGACGATCGCGGTGACGTTGCCGCCGGTGACCATCAGCAGCCGCGAGAGCTCGTTCATCTTGAGGCCGTCGCGGTGGCGCTCGAGCTGCGCCATGAGATCAAAGCGCGGGAGCGTCGTGCCGAATTGCTCGCGCAGCCCCGAGCGCACGCGCCGCTCGATCAGCTGGGTGCAGGTGAGAAGGCGCAGCCAGATCCGCAGCGCGCTATGGTCCTCGCGCCGGGCGATGAATTCGCGGTCCATGGCGGTACTCCAAGCCTGAATAGATGAAGCTTGAAGTATCCGTCGGCCGCTTGTCAACCTCGAGGAAGCACGTCCTTGAAATTCCGCTTCCAGGCGGGCTCGGGTGGCCGGTACCCTGGCCGAGGCGCGTACACTGAGGTCTCGACCAGGCGATAGCGGTGGACGTAGCGCGGGCAATTGGGGAAGATCGCGTCCGCCGCGATCCGGACCACGAGCTGGGCGCCCTCGAACCCCGACACGTCGTCCACTACGCTTGCCTGCCCGTTGACCCGCAGGCGCCTGGGCTGCTCGAAGTCGAGGAAAAGAAGCCCCACGCGCGGGTTGGTGAGCACGTTGCCCAGGCTGCGGAACATGCCGTTGCCGTCGTAGCTCGGAAATGAAAGCTCGGAAGGCCCCGTCACGCGTACGAAGCCCGGTAACCCGCCCTTGTAGGAGCAATCGGGCTGGCCGCACGCGTCCGCGGTCGCGAGGAAAAACATGGGGCTCGCTTCGATAAAGGCCTTGTCCTCGGCCGTGAAGGCGGTGCGCCAGAGCTTCTCCGCCAGCCGGTCGGCGAGCCGCCGGCTGTCGAAGCGGTCCTGCAGCCGGCGCGCTCCCTCGTGGTAAATCAAGCAATATCCTCGTGCAGGCAGAGAATGTTGCCCTCGGGATCGCTGAACCAGGCCGCCTTCTCCTTCCCAAGCACCGCGACGTGGTTGACGGTCTTGAAGCCCGGCAGGTCGTAGTCGTGGAAGCTCACGCCGCGCGCCTTCAGCGCCTGGATCTCCGCAGCGATGTTGTCGACCTTGAAGCTGAGCGCGGTGTGCTCCGCCTTGGTGCCGCCCGGCTTGGGCATGAGCGCAAGCCGCACGCCGCTGGCGCGCAGGATGAATTTGCCGTCGGCCGCGAGCCCTTCTGCTTCCAGGCCGAGCCGGGACACGTAGAAGTCGCGCGCGCGCTCGAGCTCCTTTACCGGAAGGATGACGGTCACCTCGGCGCGGCTGAGCACGGGCCTGTTCATCGCGACCTCGCATAGTCGATCATTCCCTGGAAGTCGACCACGATGGCGGGCTCGTTCCCCACTACCCAGGCATCGTGGCCGGAGGGCAAGAGCGAGACTTCGCCCGGCTTGCAGTCGAACTCGGTGCCGTCGTCCATGCGGATCCTCAGGATCCCGGAGACGTGGTACTGAAAATGCGGCGCTTCGCAGCTCTTCGTCTTGGCGAGCGGCTGCACCGAAGCGGACCAGCGCCACCCGGGCTCGAACACCGCGCGCCCCACGGTGGCGCCGCCGATCTTGATCAGCTCGAGACGGCCCTTCGGGAACTCGCGGACCTCGTCGGGCTTGCGGAAATCCTTGCGTTCGGCAACTTCCATAGAGTTCTCCTGTGGCTAATAGCGCCTATACTTTGACTCGGCCTTGCGGCAGGCTACATACGCAATTATGCGTACTTTCCGCGCAGCCCTCGACCTCCTCGGCGCCATGAGCGAGGCGGCGCTCGACAAGGCCTTGTTCGCAAAGCTCGGCGTCGAGGGGCTCCCTGCGCTGGTCGCCTCCGAGTTCACCACGCTCTCAATCTGCCATCTGGCGAGCGGCAAGCGCGAAGTGTTCGGCCTGCCGGCGGGGGCGCTGAGCGCCGAGGACCGCGCCGCCTTCGACCGGCACTTCCACGAGCATCCGCTCGTGCGCTTCCACGCCTACCAGGGCGGCCGCGTGCCGCAGCGTATCAGCGACTCGTTGTCCTTCGAGCAATTTCGCCGTACCGCGCTCTACAACGACTACTACCGCCGCATCCGCATCGACCACGCGATCGCGCTGCCGATCTATGTGCGCGATGGCCTGCTCGTAAGCTTCGTGCCGAACCGCACCCGGCGGGACTTCACCGACCGCGAGCGCGCGCTACTCGACGTGCTGAAGCCGCATCTCGCGAGGATCTATAGGAGGATTAACACCGTCGGCCAGCTCACGGCGCGCGAAGCGGAAGTACTTCGCTGGGTTGCGGCCGGAAAGAGTGATGCTCAGATCGGCGCGATCCTGCGCATCAGCGCGCGCACCGTGCAGAAGCACCTGCAGAACGTCTACGACAAGCTCGGCGTCGAGAGTCGCACCGCTGCGGCGATGCGGATCAAGTGATCAAGGTATAACCGAGACGCCGGGCGAGCGGATAATCGCGCAGCACAGAGCGGAAGATGCGCTTCAGGTTGCGCCATGGCGACGGGTCGCGGTAGAAACGATGCAGGAACAGCATGTCAGCCACCAGGCTCGCCATCCAGTCGACCGTGGTGGCATAGCCGATCACCGCCCTCATGCCCGAGATCCTGAGGAAATTGCGCGCAAAGCGCCGCCCTTTCTCTCCGCGCAGCACGTTGCAGCAAGCAAAATAAGCGAGGTTCCTGTAGCCCCCGTAGTTGGCAAACGCCGCGCACAGCGCGTCAGCCTCGATGGGCCCCAGGAGCGGGCTCACCCCCGCCGGCCTGCCGTGAAACGCGAGGTAGTACACCGGGGTATCGAAGAGCTCCTTCCTGCGCCACATCAGGCCGTCGGGCCGCTTCGCGTAGTAGGCAAGCCCCGCTTCGGATTCGACGAAGCGGTGTGCGATCGTCAGCGGCGGGTTGGCGAGCGGCGCCATCGCCTCGAAGAACCCCTTGACCGAAAAGCTCTGGAACAGCTTCTCGTTCCAGTACGCCTCCAGGCAGACGAGCTTAGGCGGCGCTCTCAGGTTTTTCTCAGGAAATCGAAATCGCAGCCGTGCTCGGCCTGGAGCACGTGGTCCATGTAGAGCTTCGCATAACCGCGCGTCGGTGCCGTCACCGGGGCCTTCCAGGCGCCTTTCCGTTTCCTCATTTCATCCTCGGAGACCAGTAGGTCGATCCTCCGCTCCTTCACGGAAAGACGAATCCGGTCGCCGTTCTTCACCAGCGCGAGCGGGCCGCCGACCGCCGCTTCCGGAGAGACATGTAGCACGATGGTGCCGTACGCGGTGCCGCTCATGCGCGCGTCCGAGATCCGCACCATGTCTTTCACGCCGCCGCGGGCAAGCTTGGCCGGGATCGGCAGGTAGCCGGCCTCGGGCATGGCGTAGCCCGACTTCGGGCCGGCGTTCTGCAGCACGAGGAAGTCGTCGGCGGTCACGTCGAGCTCCGGGTCGTCGATGCGCTCGGAAAGATCGTCGAGCGAGCTGAACACGACCGCGCGCCCTTCCTTCTCGAAGAGCTTCGGGTCGGCCGCCGAGCGCTTGAGGATCGCGCCGTTCGGCGCGAGCGAGCCGAAGAGCGCCACCAGGCCACCGGCAAATGAAATGGGATTCTTGAAGTCGCGCACTACTGCGCGGTCGACCCATGGGGAATGTCGCTCGAGCACCTCTCCCAGCGTCAGGCCAGAGACGGTCACGCAATTCAGATGCAGGAGCGGCTTGAGCTCCCTCATCACCGCGCCCACTCCGCCCGCCGCATACAGGTCCGACATGTAGTGCTGGCCTGTGGGCTTCAGGTCAACCAGGACCGGCGTGCTGTCCGAGAGGGCATTAAGCTTCTTGAGATCGATCTGAATTCCGGCTCGCCCTGCGATCGCAGTGAGATGCACGATCGCGTTGGTCGAGCCGCCAATGGCGAGTAGCACGCGAAGCGCGTTTTCTACGGCTTTCTCAGTAATGATCTGACTCGGCCTAAGAGGCGAGCGGGCCATTTCCGCCGCACGCCTACCGCTTACTTCCGCAGCGCGCAGCCGGTCGGCGTGCACCGCGGGAATGGCCGCAGTGCCGGGAAGCGCCATGCCGAGCGCCTCGGCGATCGAAGCCATGGTGGATGCAGTGCCCATCACTGCGCAGGTGCCGGCGGTGGTGGCGAGATTTCCTTCGATTTCATCAATCCCTTTTTCGTCGACCTTCCCCGCGCGATGCATTGCCCAGAACCGCCGGCAGTCGGTGCAGGCGCCGAGGCGCTCGCCCTGGAAAGACGTCGGCATCATCGGTCCGGCGAGGAGCTGCACGGCTGGGATGTCGGCGGACGCGGCGCCCATGAGCTGGGCGGGAACGGTCTTATC
>DASTPE010000050.1:0-8696 GCA_035762345.1 Burkholderiales bacterium | reverse complement strand
GAGCGTGAGGGCGGCATCGACGAGCGGATAAAGAACTAAAGGCTCCCCGAGCGAAACGTTGAAAGGCATCGGCGTTTTTGCCGCGCCGGGCAGGTTGTAGCCCGGCTGCACAACGCGCGAGAACACCCGCACGACCTCCGCCCTGCGCTTGCCAAGATCGGGAACGATGACGCCGATCCGGCGCTTGCCCTGCTCGAGCCGCGCGCGCGTCCACTTCGCCGCGGCCTCGATCTCCTGTTTCGCGGAAGGAAACGAGGTGCGCACGCAAGCGCCCTCGAAACCCTCGGGCGCGCAGATCCCGAATTCGAAATGCTCGAAAAACTCCCTCGTCTGCGGCGGAACCACGTCGAAGGCGTAGGCGACGAGCAGCTTCGGCTTCTTCAGCTTGTCGAGCAGCCCGGCCATGACGTCCGGCAGCCGGGCGGAATCGGTTTCACCCTGGGTCAGGCGTTCGTAGTCCTTTTTCCAACGGTGAAAAGCCAACGAATCCTCATTCATGCCGCCGGCGCCGATGCGCCACTGGTGCATGAGACGCCAGGCCTCGCGGCACTGGGCAGCGGCGCGCGGAACGATGAGGAGTCCGCTTTTCTCGAGCACACCTTCCCAGAGGTGCTGCTCCTGCGCCTCTGTGAGGAGGAGCGGGAGCGTGTCTCCAAGATCGGAGTACAGCGCGTCTTCCCACAGCCGCTCGACGAAGGCGCCGAACGGAAGGATGTCGGGCGCCTCCCACACCGTGAGATTCTTCCGGACTTGGAAATCGTCGAACCCGGCCATCAGCGCTTGCGAAAGGCGCTTGTTCGGCGTGACGACCGTCACCTGCTCGGCATGGCCGAGCTCGAGGCGCGCGAACAGCTCCGCCTTGGAGATCACCGCGGGCATGCGGCGAGTTTAGTGCACTAATCACTTCGACCTCAGGTAGTCTGCGGACCCGAATTCGGGGTCAGGGTTGCAACTCGTTTTCACGTACGCAAAAACGAATTGCGACCCTGACCCCGAATTCCTAGACTAGGATGCACGGAGGATGGAATGGGCAAGCTAGTCTGGGCGTTGTGCATGGCGCTCGCCGCCGGTGCCGGCTGGGGCCAGGAGTACCCCGCGCGCGAGATCCGCTCGATCTGCAACTTCGCGCCCGGCTCGGGCGCGGACATCATCGTGCGCTACTACAGCGACCAGCTCGCCAAGCTCGCCGGCAAGCCGGTGCTGGTCGAGAACAAGCCCGGCGCGCAGGGCTCGATCGCGAGCGCGTTCGTGGCGAAGAGCCCCCCCGACGGCTACACCATCCACATCACCCCGGCGAGCTCGACGCTCGCGGCCGCGCCGCACATTTTCAAGCAGCTGCCGTTCGACCCGATCAAGGACTTCGCCTCGGTCACGACCATCAATTCGCTGACCTTCGTCGTGGCGGTGGACGCCGCGAAGCCGATCAAGTCGATTCAGGAATTGATACAGGCGCTAAGACAAAAACCAGGCCACGGCTTCTACGGCACGCAGTCGAACTCGGGCCAGATCGCGGCCGAGCTCCTGAAGGCGAACACCGGCCTGAATACGGTCTACGTCCCGTTCAAGGTGACCGGCGATGCGTTCACCAACCTCCTCTCGGGCCAGATCGACTTCATGTCGGTCGACTCGACCTGGGCGAAGAGCCAGCCGAAGGTGCGCATCCTGGCGGTGACCGCGGCCAAGCGCTCCTCCACGATGCCCGAGATCCCCACGCTCGCGGAAGCGGGCGTGCCGGGCGTGGACATCGCGCCGTGGTGGGGCGTGGTGGTGCCGGCGGGCACGCCGCGCCCGATCATCGACAAGCTCGCCGGCTGGTTCAACCAGATCACGGCAAGCGAGGAGACGCGGCAATTCCTAGCGCGCGCCGCGCTCGATCCCTTCCCCGGCTCGCCCGAGCAGATGGCCGGGCTCCTCAAGAGCGAGGTGGAGCGCTGGGGCGGGTTCGTGAAGCTGGCCAAGATCCAGCCGCAGTGAACCCGAACCGACGGCTGTCGGCGATCCTCGCCGCCGACGTCGTCGGCTATAGCCGGCTGATGCAGCAGGACGACCAGGCGACGGTGCGCGCGCTTACCGAGCGGCGCGCGATCTTCGCCGAGCGCGTGGCGGCGCGCCGCGGGCGCATCGTCAATGCACCGGGGGACTCCATCCTTGCCGAGTTCCCGTCGGTGATCGACGCAGTCGACTGCGCGGTCGAGATCCAGACCGAGATCGCGGCGCGCAATGCCGCGATCGCCGATCCGGACCGGCGGATGCAGTTTCGCATCGGCGTGAACCTCGGCGACGTGATCGTCGAAGGCGAGGCCATCTACGGCGACGGCGTCAACATCGCGGCGCGGCTCGAGAGCCTCGCCGACTACGGCGGCATCGCGCTTTCCGTCAACGCCTACGAGCAGGTGCGCGACAAGCTTCCGTACCGCTTCGTCGACCGCGGCGAGCAGCGGGTGAAGAACATCGCCCGGCCGGTGCGCGTCTACGCGGTGGACATGAGCGCGAGCGGCGTGGCGCCGCGCAAGAAGGCCATGCCGCGCCGCCGCGTGCTGTGGGCAGCGGCCATCGCGGCGCTCGTCGTGGCGGCGTTACTTGCCTTTCCGAGGCTGGTCGAAAGGGAGGCGCCGACGCAGGCGGCGAGCCTCGCGGTGCTGCCCTTCGCCAACCACAGCGCAGACCCCGGGCGCGAGTTCTTCAGCGACGGCCTCACCGAGGACGTGATCAACGCGCTCGGGCGCTTCTCTGCAATCCGCGTCATCGCGCACAACACCGTGCAGGCGTACAAGTACCGCACCGTCGCTCCCGAGCAGATCAGCCGCGAGCTCGGCGTGCGCTACGTGGTGCAGGGCAGCGTGCGCCAGGCCGACGGACGGCTGCGCGTCGGCGTCGAGCTCTCCGACGCGATGAAAGGAACGCTCCTCTGGTCGGAGCGCTACGACGGCGAGGGAAAGGAAGTGTTCGATATCCAGGACCGCATTGTGCGCAACATCGCCGGCTCGCTCGCCGTCAAGCTGAGCGCGCTCGAGCAGCAGCGCACGGCGGCGAAGCCGCCGGAGAGCCTCGAGGCCTACGAGCTTGTGCTGCGGGCGCGCGAGCTGATGCGCGCGGTGCAGCGCACCGCGAACCGCGAGGCGCGTGCTCTCATCGCGCAAGCGATCAAGCTCGCGCCGAACTATGCCGAAGCGCACGCTGCCCTGGCGTTCGCCGAGCTGCAGCGCGCCTTTTTCGGCTGGATGGAAGATCCTTCCGACGGGCTGCGCCGCGCCGAGCAGGCGGCGCGGCGCGCGCTCGCGATCGACGACCCGGGAGCCAACGCGCGTGCGCACGGCATCCTCGGAAACATCCACACCTTCACCGGCAACTACGAGGCGGCGCTAGCCGAGGCCGAGCGCGCCATCGAGCTCAACCCGAGCGACGCCATCGCCCGCTCGCTGCGCGGCGGGATCCTGCTGTGGACCGGCAAGATCGAGGACTCGATCGCCGCCAGCGAGGCGGCGCGGCGCTACGACCCCCGCCTCCCGGCCGAGGGCATGTTCAACCTCGCGCTCGCGTATTACCTCGCCGGCCGCTACCGAGACGCCGTCCAGGCCGCGGTGGCGGTGCAGCCGAACGCCCGCACCGTCTTCCTCGAGGCCGTGCACGCCGGGGCCCTCGCGCAGCTCGGCGAGGGCGAAGCCGCACAGCGCGTGGCCGAGGAAGTGCGGCGCCTCGACCCCTTCTTCGACGTGAAGCTTTTCGGACGGCGCCTGGTCAACCCGGCGCACCGGGAGAAGGCGCAGGAAGGCCTGCGCAAGGCAGGCCTCTAGCTTACTTGTGCTTTTCCCAGTTCTGCTGCGACTTGGCGAGCATTGAAGCGTCCTGCTCGAACTTCTCGCGCGCCTGCGTGCTGGAAAAGACGTAGAGCTTCCCATCGACGATTTTCCATACCGTGGGATCGGCCTCGGCCTTGACGCCGAACGCCATCCCCGTGGCGCACAGCCCGCTGTACTGCGGCGTGTAGCGGTCGGGGCTGGCCGCGAAGCGATCGCGGTTCTTCTGGCTCGAGAAGAGGTAGCGCGCGTCGTCGAAGTCGTAGTTGATGGCGGTCGATCCCTTTACCGGCCGGCCGTCGGTGAAGTACGCCACCGGGTCGTGTCCCTTCAGGCTGACGGAGGGCGATTGTGCGAGGAGCGGGGTGCCGAAACAGGCTGCGGCGAGGGCCAGTACCAATTTTTTCATCCTGCCTCCTTGCGATGACTTCGTTATCTTACGCCCATGAGAATCGCGACGGAGGAAGCGTGGGCCCCGGCGGAGCTGCTCGCCCGCTACCGAAACCTGCTTGAGGAGAAGCCCGCCTCGTGGGATCCGGGTTTCCACAGCCTGTGGGGATTTTTCCTCGGCTCGACGCCGCGCGCGACGCAGCTCGTGCAGCGCATCCAGGATCTCGGCGCGCAGCGCCTCGCCGACATGGACGCAGCCGGGATCGCGAAGCAGATCGTGTTCCTTACCGCGCCCGGGGTGCAGGTTTTCGACGCCGCCACGGCGGTGTCGCTCAGCCGTGACGTGAACGACCATCTCCTTCGGGATACAAGAAGAAATTCCGATCGGTACGCGGCGCTGGCCGCAATCGCGCCGCAGGATCCCGCCGAAGCGGCCAAGGAGCTGCAGCGCGCGATGTCGCTCGGCTTCAAGGGCGCGGTGATCAACTCGCACACGCAGGGCGAGTACCTCGACGAGCCGAAGTACTGGCAGATCTTCGAAGCCGCCGAGGCGCTCGACGCGCCGCTCTACCTGCACCCGAACACGCCGCCACCCGCGATGGTCGGCCCGTTCCTGCCGCGGGGCCTGGACGGTGCGATCTACGGCTTCGCGGTCGAGACCGGCCTTCACCTCCTGCGCATCATCGTGGCCGGCGTGTTCGACCGCTTCCCGCGCCTCAAGATCGTCGTCGGCCACCTCGGCGAGGGTCTCCCCTTCTGGCTGTTCCGCCTGGACTACATGCACCGCTCGATGGTGGCATCGAAGAGATACGCAGGAGCGGGACCGCTCGACCATCCTCCCAGTCATTACCTCAAGAGTAACGTCTGGGTGACCACGAGCGGCATGCAGTGGGCGCCGGCGATCCTCTTCTGCCAGCAGGTGCTCGGCGTCGATCGCGTGATGTACGCGATGGACTACCCCTACCAGTTCGTGCCCGACGAAGTGAAGGTCACCGACGGGCTGCCTATCGGCGAGGAAGACAGGCGCAAGCTCTACCAGCTCAACGCCGAGCGGGTGTTCCGGCTCTAGCGCGAGAGCTCATCTCTCCAGTATTGCCGTCACCCCCATCCCGCCGGCGGCGCAGATCGAGATCAGGCCGCGGCCCGAGCCGCGCTCGGCGAGCTGCTTCGCGAGCGTGGCGACGATGCGGGCGCCGGTCGCGGCGAACGGATGGCCGAGCGCCACGCTGGAACCCTTGGGGTTGAGCTTGGTACGGTCGATTCTTCCCAGGGCAGAAGTTCTTTTCAATCGGGTACGACAGTATTCATCAGACTCCCAAGCCTTGAGCGTGCACAGGACTTGAGCGGCGAAGGCCTCGTGGATCTCGTAGATGTCGAAGTCCTGGAGGTTCAGCCCGGCGCGATCGAGCATGCGCGGCACGGCGTACGCCGGTGCCATCAGCATGCCCTCCTTCGGGCCCGCCATGCCGACGAAGTCCACTGCCGCCGTCTCGGAATGGGAAATGAAACATTGAATTTCAAGCCCGCGCGAGCGAGCCCATTCCTCGGATGAAAGCAGCACGGCGGCGGCGCCGTCGGTGAGCGGCGAGCTGTTGCCGGCGGTGAGGGTGCCGGCCGGGCCGGGATCGAAGGCGGTTTTCAGCGAGGCGAGCTTCTCGAGCGAAGTGTCGCCGCGCACATTGTTGTCCTTTCTCAATTGATCGAATTCGACGACGAGGTCGTCAAAGAACCCCGCCTGCCAGGCTGCGGCGGCGTTTCGGTGGCTCGCAAGCGCGAGCTCGTCCTGCTCGCGGCGCCCGATCGACCACTCCTTCGCCATCTCCTCGCAGTGCTGGCCCATCGAGAGCCCGGTGCGCGGCTCGGCGATCCCCGGGGCCCTGGGCGCGAGGTCGCGCGGGCGCAGGTGCCCGATGCTCGCGGCCTTGCCGGTCCACGATCTGTTCCTCGCCAGGCCGAGGACGGCGCGCTGCAGCCCAGGGCTATAAGAGAGCGGGACGTCGCTCGCGCTGTCGGCGCCGCCGGCGATCGCCGAATCGAGCTCGCCGAGCGCGATGCGGTTGGCGAGCTGCGCCACCGCGGAGAGGCTGGTGCCGCACGCGCGCTGCAGATCGTACGCAGGCGTCGTCGGGTCAAGCCCGCTGCCGAGCGTGCATTCGCGCGCGAGGTTCCAGTCGCGCGAATGCTTGATGACGGCGCCGGCCGCCACCTCTCCCACCTTCTGGTTCTGCAAGCCATATTTGTCGACCAAGGCCTTCATGGCCGCCGTGAGCATGTCCTGGTTGCCGGCTTCCATGTAAGCGCCGTTCGCGCGCGCGAAGGGAATGCGCACGCCGCCCAGGATCGCAACGCGGCGGGGTGTCGGGGGCATGCGGGGACTCTAATGCAAGATGGGGTCTCGCCCCGATTTTCGCCGCCGGATAGACGCTATAGTCTCGGCCGATGGATGAGGCCCTGCTGCTGGCGAGGGTGCAGTTCGGGCTGAACATCGCCTTTCACATCCTTTTTCCAAGCATCACCATCGGCCTCGCCTGGATCCTGGTGGTGTTCCGCATGCGCTACGAGCGCACCCGCGACTCGGCCTGGCTCGAGGCCTACAAGCTCTGGGTCAAGGTCTTTGCGCTTTCGTTTGCCATGGGGGTCGTCTCGGGGATCACCATGAGCTTCCAGTTCGGCACCAACTGGCCGGGCTACATGAACAACGTGGGCAATGTCGCCGGGCCGCTCCTCGCCTACGAGGTCCTGACGGCTTTCTTCCTCGAGGCGACCTTCCTCGGCGTCATGCTGTTCGGCATGAACCGGGTATCGGGCCGGGTGCATCTTCTCTCGAGCGTGGTCGTCGCCGCCGGGACCATGCTCTCGGCGTTCTGGATCCTCGCGCTCAACTCCTGGATGCAGACCCCCGCCGGCCACGTGGTGCAGGACGGCGCGCTGGTCGCCGGGAACTGGCTCGAGGTGATCTTCAATCCGTCGTTTCCCTATCGGCTCGTGCACATGCTGCTCGCCTCCGCCCTCACCGCGGCGTTCGTCATCGCCGGGCTGTCGGCCTGGCGCCTCCTCAAGGCGGCGGGCGACGCCTCGGCGCGCAAGACGTTGCGCTTCGCCGTGCGCCTCGCCGCGATACTGGTGCCGGTACAGATCGTGGTCGGCGACCTCCACGGGCTGAATACGCTCAAGCACCAGCCGGCGAAGATCGCCGCGGTGGAGGCGCTCTGGGAAACGCAAAGGGGCGCGCCGCTCATGCTCTTCGCCATCATCGACGAGGACGAGAAGCGCAACGACTACGCTATTGAGATCCCCAGGGCGCTGTCCGTGATCCTTACACACGACCCCGACGGCGTGGTGAGGGGACTGGAAGAGTTCGGGGATGATTACCCGCCCGTGGCGCCCGTGTTCTGGTCTTTCCGCATCATGGTCGGGATGGGTGTGCTGATGCTCGCGCTCTCCTGGACAGGGCTTTTCGTTCTGAAGCGGCAGACGCCGCGGTGGCTGCTCTGGTCCTTCGCCGCGTTCACCTTCTCGGGCTGGATCGCGACGCTCGCCGGCTGGATGGTGACCGAGATCGGCCGCCAGCCCTGGCTCGTCACCGGGATTCTGCGCACCGCGGAAGCGGTCGGCGAGGCGAGCGGCGCCGCGCTCGGCGCGAGCCTGACCGCGTACGCGCTGACCTATGCCGCGCTGCTGCTGTCCTATATGGTGGTTCTCACCCACCTCGCAGGAAAAGGAGGCGCGCCGTGATCGACCTTCCGCTGGTGTTCACGGTCCTGATGGGTGTCGCGATCCTCGCCTATGTGGTGCTCGACGGCTACGACCTCGGCGTCGGCATGCTCATGCCGGCGGCGAGCCGCGACGAGCAGAACCGCATGGTGGCCTCGATCGGCCCTTTCTGGGACGCGAACGAGACCTGGCTCGTGCTCGGAATCGGGCTGCTCCTCGTCGCGTTCCCGCTCGCGCACGGGGAAATCCTGGGGGCGCTTTACCTGCCGGTCGCGGCGATGCTGGTCGGGCTCATGCTGCGCGGAGTCGCCTTCGAGCTGCGCATCAAGGCGGAGGGCTGGCACCGGGAGTTGTGGAACTGGCTGTTCTGGGCGGGCTCGGCGCTTGCCAGCGTGGCGCAGGGCTTCATGCTCGGGCGTTACATCACCGGCTTTGCCCCCGGCTTCGGTTATTGGCTGTTCGCGCTCATCGTCGCCGCGGGCCTGTGCGGGGGCTACATCCTGCTCGGCGCCACCTGGCTCGTCCTGCGTACCGACGGCCCGCTGCAGGCCAAGGCGACGGCGTGGGCGCGCTGGGGCCTCGTTTGGGTGGCCCTCGGTGTCGCCCTCGTCAGCCTCGCCACGCCGCTCGTGAGCGAGACGGTGCGGGACAAGTGGTTCGATTTCCCGAGGACGGCAGCGCTCATGGTGCTTCCCGGCGGCACGGCTCTCATCTGGCTATGGATCTGGACGAGCCTCGGCAAGTCGGAGTGGAAGCCGTTCGCCGGCGCGGTGGCGATCTACATCCTCGCGTTCA
>DASTPE010000049.1:0-61012 GCA_035762345.1 Burkholderiales bacterium | reverse complement strand
GGCTTCTCAGAAGCTCCTGCCGTTGCGGATGACGCCGACGGCGATGCCTTCGATCACCAAGGCATCGCGGCGCAGGTCGACTTCGATCGGCTCGAATTCCGGATTCTCCGCCTCGAGGCTGACCGCATGGCCGCGGCGGCGCAGGCGCTTCACCGTAACCTCGTCGCCGAGCCGCGCGACCACGATCTGGCCGGTGCGCGCCTCCTCGGTCTTGTGCACGGCGAGCAGATCGCCCTCGAGGATTCCGGCATCGCGCATCGACATGCCGCGCACGCGCAAGAGGTAGTCCGCGCGCGGCGGGAACAGATTGGGATCGACCTGGTAGCGGCCCTGCAGGTTTTCCTCGGCGAGGATCGGGCTGCCTGCGGCGACGCGGCCGACCAGCGGCAGCTCGAGCAGCCGTCCGAGGCGGGTCGCAGGGCGGCTGTCGCGCACCCGGATGCCGCGCGAAGCCCCGGAAGAGATTTCGATCGCGCCCTTTTTCTCCAGCGCGCGCAGGTGCTGCTCGGCAGCGTTTACCGAGCGGAAGCCCATGCGCTCGGCAATCTCCGCGCGCGTCGGCGGAAAACCCGACACCTCGGTCAGCTCCCGGACGAGGCGCAGGATCTGCGCTTGCCGCTCTGTAAGTTCGTCCATTAGTGGCAATATATACAGTATGCGGCGGATTGTCCATCTGGACATGGACGCGTTCTACGCATCGGTCGAGCAACGCGACCATCCGGAGCTGCGCGGCAAACCCGTGGCGGTCGGGGGCCGGCCGCAATCGCGTGGCGTCGTGGCCGCGGCGAGCTACGAGGCGCGCGCGTTCGGCGTGCGCTCGGCGATGCCGATGGCGCGCGCGCTGAGACTGTGTCCCGAGCTTGTCGTCGTGCCTCCGGACTTCGAGCGCTACCGGCGCGTGTCGAGCCAGGTGATGGCCATTCTGCGCGCCTGCACGCCGCTGGTGGAGCCGCTTTCGCTCGACGAGGCCTATCTGGATGTGACCGAGAACGCCTGGGGCGAGCAGTTCGGTAGCCGCGTCGCCCGACGGCTGAAGCAGCAAATTGTCGAGGAGACGGGGCTCACCGCTTCGGCGGGCGTCGCGCCGAACAAGTTCTTGGCCAAGATCGCCTCCGGCTACCGCAAGCCCGACGGGCTCACCGTGATCTCGCCTGAGCGCGTAGAGCGCTTCCTCCACGAGCTGCCGGTAGAAGCGTTGTGGGGAGTAGGGCCGGTGACCGCCCGCAAGCTGCGCGCGCTTGGGATAGAACGGCTGGTGCAGATCCGCAGCGCGGATCCGGAGCTCCTGCGCGCCACCGTGGGCAGCCTTGCCGACTGGCTGCGCCGGCTGTCGCAAGGCGACGATCCGCGGCCGGTGGTGCCGGACCGAGAGTCGAAGTCTTCCAGCACCGAGAATACGTATGCCCACGATCTTATCGACGCGGAGGCCATCCGCGCCGAGCTCGATCGCATGGCGCGCGAGAATGCCGATTGGCTCGCGCGGCGGCGGCTCGCGGCGCGCACCGTGACGATCAAGGTGCGGTATTCCGATTTCAAGACCGTGACGCGCAGCCATACGCTGTCGCGCCATACCTCGGATGCGGACCTCATCGCCTCGTGGGCAGTGGAGCTGGCCGCGCGCACGGAGGCGGGAACGAAGGCGGTACGGCTTCTCGGCGTGCGCGTGCAGGGATTAGTCGAAGAGGCCGCGGGCTAGCTCGACCGGCTCGATCATCTCGGGCGAATCGTTCGCCGCCTGGTTCACGGCCATGCTGACAGGATGAGCGCGCAGCTCGATCTCGGGCGGTGACCGAAGGATGTTTTCGTCGCCGTGCAGCCACGCCTGGTACAGGGTCCTTGGCACCATGAGAGGCATGCGATCGTGCACCGCGCGGACCACCGGGTTCGGATCCGTGGTGATGAGCGAGCAGGTATCCCGTTCCCACAGCGCGGCGAGCGCGAGCAGCGCGTCGCGTCGGGGCGAGAAATAGTACGGCTGCTTGCGCCGGCCTGCGGCCTTCCATTCGTAGAAGCCGCTCGCCGGCACGAGGCAGCGGCCGCTCGTTCCGAATCTCGAGAGAACAGTTTCAACGCGCAAGTTGACGAACCGGCCGCGCAGTCCCCAGCGCGCGCGCGCCGCAGCTCCGGGCCGCACGACGAAGATTTCGGCGGCGGGCGCGATGTTGTAGCTCGGCCTGAATTCGGGAACGCAATCGAGGCCGAACTGCAGTGCCACCACCTCGGGATCCGCATGCAGCGCATAGCGGCCGCACATGCCGTGAGGATAACCGCCCCGGGTACAATTTGCGCGGAATGATCATCCAGTCGCTGCTCGACACCGACCTGTACAAGTTCACCATGATGCAGGTCGTGCTGCACCACTTTCCCGGCGCGCAGGTCGAATACAAGTTCAGGTGCCGTACCGAGGGCGTCGACCTGCGCTCCGACCTCGATCGCATCGAACGCGAGCTCGCCGAGCTCTGCCGCCTGCGCTTCCGCGACGAGGAGCTTGCCTACCTGCGCGGCTTGCGATTCATGAAGTCGGACTTCGTCGACTTCCTGGCCCTGTTCCAGTTCAACGAGAAGTACGTTCGCACGGGACTCGGCGAAAAGCCGGGCGAGGTCGACATCACGATCCGCGGCCCGTGGCTGCATACCATTCTCTACGAGATCCCGGTGCTGGCGATCGTGTCGGAGCTCTACTTCAGGCGCACGCAGCCGCGCCCGAACCTCGACGAGGGCCGGCGGCGGCTCAAGGCCAAGATCGATCTCGTGCGCACCGTCGAGCCGGAGCTCGATTTCAAGATCTCCGACTTCGGCACGCGCCGGCGCTTCTCGCTCGCGTGGCACGAGGAGGTCGTGCAGGCGCTCAAGCAAGAGGTGCCGCAGTACTTTGCCGGCACCTCCAACGTCTGGTTCGCCATGCGCAATCAGCTCACGCCGCTCGGCACCATGGCCCACGAATACATGCAGGCCTGCCAGGCGCTAGGACCACGGCTGCGCGACTCGCAGACTTTCGCCTTCGACAAATGGGCGCAGGAATACCGCGGCGACCTCGGCATCGCGATCGCCGATACCTACGGCCTGGAAGCGTTCCTGCGCGACTTCGACATGTACTTTTGCAAGCTTTTCGACGGGGCGCGGCACGACTCGGGCGATCCGTTCGAGTGGGGCGAGAAAATGATTGCCCACTACCGCGCGAACCGCGTCGACCCGCACACCAAAACGCTCATCTTTTCGGATCAACTGTCGTTCCCGCTCGCCATCGAGATCGCGCGACGCTTCCACGGTCGCGCACGTACCTCGTTCGGCATCGGCACCAACCTCACCAACGATCTGGGCTACGAGCCGATCAACATCGTGCTCAAGATGACGGAGTGCAACGGCCAGCCGGTCGCCAAGGTGTCGGACTCGCCCGGCAAGACAATCAGCAAGGATCCGGGCTACCTGCGCTACCTGCGGCAGGTTTTCGGCCTCGAGCCTGCCGAAAAGATCTAGCACCGCGGTCGCGGTCCTCGCAGCCTGCTTCGTCCTGAACATGTTCGGGCGCGGGCTCGGCGACACCTACGCGGTGTTCCTGCTGCCGCTCGAGCGCGAGTTCGGCTGGACCCGCTCGGAGCTCACCAGCGTCTATTCGATCTACCTCCTGGTGAACGGCTGCACCGCGCCGCTGGTGGGCCTCGCCTTCGACCGGCTCGGGCCGCGCTGGGTCTACGGCGCCGGGATGTCGAGCCTCGGCGCCGCGTTCTTCCTCGCGAGCGGGCTCACCGCGCTGTGGCAGTTCTATCTCCTCGTCGGCGCGTTGGTGGGCATCGGCGTCAGCATGAATGGCATGGTTCCCGCGTCCGCGCTCCTCGGTCGCTGGTACCGCGAGCGGCTCTCGAGCGCGATCGGGATCGCGTACTCGGCGTTCGGCTTGGGCGCCGTGCTTTTCGTCCCGCTGGTCCAGCACCTCGTGGGCGAGTTCGGGTGGCGCGCAAGCTACCGGATCATGGGCTCGGCGCTACTCGCTCTCGCGCCGCTTGTCGTCATCGGGTTGCCTTGGGGGCGATTTGCCGCCGGGCATCCCGTCTCGCGCCCCCAGGCGAAAGGAAAAGACGGCGAGGGCTGGACCTTCGCGGCAGCGCTGCGTACGCCGGTGTTCCGGGGGCTGGTCCAAGTTTTCGCCTGCACTGCGGCCGCCATGTTCTCGATCGTGGTTCAACTCGTCGCCTTTCTGGTTGACGCGGGCTTCACGCCAATTACCGCCGCCACAGCGTTCGGCGTGGTCGGGCTGCTCTCCGCGGCAAGCGTGACCGGCAGCGGCTTCGCGTCCGATCGGTTCGGCTACCGGCAGACGGTCACCGTGAGCTTTGCCGGTACCGCAACCGGCATGCTTATCTTGCTTGCGATGACAGTCTTCCCTTCGACCGCCTTGCTCTTCGTGTTCGTGGCGGTCTTCGGCCTGTGCATGGGGGTGCGCGGGCCCATTGTCTCGTCGGTCTCGGCGCGCTATTTCGCCGGGCCGCGGGTCGCGACGATCTACGGCCTCATCTATGCCAGCAACGCCCTTGGCGCGGCGCTGGGTTCATTCGCCGGCGGCCTCCTGCACGATCTGACGGGCGGGTATCGCGCAGGGCTCGCGATGGCGGTCGTACTGATTGCACTGGCTGGGCTGCCGTTCTGGACGGTGCCGGCGCTCAGGAATTTCCGCTGATGGTGCGCAGGCGCCGTTTGCGTTCGCGCAGGCTGCAGCCGCGTAGGTCGGCTGCACCGTGCTCGGTGACGACGACGCCCGCCTCGCTTCTCGGCACCGAAACGGGACCCGAGAGGTTGTCGACGATTCTCGACCCTGGCAGCACGGTGATCGCGACCCCGCCCGCCGATTGATTGGCGGCGCGCACGAAATCGAGCGCACCGCCCACAGCTCCGACGTAGCTGCGCCCAGCAAGCTCGCCGTTGACCTGGCCGGTCAGGTCCACCTCGACCGCAGAGTTGATCGCGACGAAGCGCGGCTGCTGAGCCAGCACCTCGGAATTGTGGGTGTACTCGCTGCTGTGCAGTCGCACTCGCTCGTTGTCGCGAGCAAACTCGAAAAGCTCGCGCGAGCCGATCAGCATGGCGCAGTCGATGCGGCTGACGATCCTTCGTTCCAGGAGCTCGACGACGCCGTCGCCGACACTGCCCGAGTGCACGCGCAGGCCTTCATGCCGCATGAGCGCGCCGCACACCGCATCCGGCAGCGAGCCGATGCCGAACTCGAGCACCGCGCCGTCGGGAACGAAGGAACCCGCATTGCGCGCGATCGCCAGCTCGAGCTCGCCGAACGGCCGCGCCGGCGGTGTCGCGGGCGGCCTCGAGCATTCCACCCGCAGGTCGAAATCTTCGCCTTTAAGCAACCGCTCCGTATGGGTCCAGGGCACCTGCTCATTCACCTCGGCGACGATGGCCCGGCAGACGTCGATGGCCGGCACGAGGTAATCGGCCGCCAACGCAAGGCTGTACTCGCCGCGCGCGTTGGGCGGGCTCACCTGGAGCATAAGCACGTCGCAACGTATTTTCCCCTCGCGGATAAGGGGCCCGAGTTGCGAATAAGCGACGGGCAAGAGCTCGAGCACACCCGCGTCGGCAAGAACGCGGTTGGTTCCCATCCCGCAATAGGACGTAAGCTGGAGATGGTCGGCGTGTTCGGGCTTGACGATCCCGGCATAGCTCGAGCCGAGGAAGCATCCCACTCCGCCAAGGTCTGCGCGTTGGGCAATGAGCGCTTCCACGAGCGTTTGGGGCTCGGCGCAAGCCTGGCCCCAGATGATCGCGTCTCCCGGCCGAATTACACTAGCAAGGTCCACCATCGGGGCGATTATGGCTGACCAGTACACGGTTGATGACGCGACGCTGGACCTTCTCCTGCGCGAGGCGCGCTCACATGGAAAGTTCCACGATCGGCCGGTGGACCCCGCGCTGCTGCGCGCCGCGCACGAGATCATGAAATGGGGGCCGACCACGGCGAACAGCCAACCCGCGCGTATCTTCTATCTGTACTCGAAGGAGTCGCGCGAGAAGCTGCGCCCGGCGCTCTCGGCGGTGAACTTGGAGAAGACGATGAGGGCGCCCCTGGTGGCGATCGTCGCCTATGACACCCGCTTCTACGAGCACCTGCCGCGCTTCTATCACAACCCCGACGCGATCAACTGGTACAACAAGCCCAATGTGGCCGAGCCGAACGCGTTCCGCAACTCGAGCCTTCAGGGCGCCTACCTCATCATCGCGCTGCGTGCTGTCGGGCTCGACTGCGGCGCGATGTCCGGCTTCGACAACGCCAAGGTCGACACCGCTTTCTTTCCCGACGGCCGGCTAAAGTCGAATTTCCTGATTAACATCGGTTACGGCACGGGCAAAGGCCTTCCGCCGCGCAATCCGCGTTTCACTTTCGAGGAGCAGTGCCGGATTCTGTGAAGACGTAGTGCAGGACCAGCTGCTCACGAACCGGGCCGGCGATGCGCAGCTTGACCGCCCATTCTCCGGTCATCTCGAGGTCGAGCCGGGCGCGGTACTCCCCCGGCGTGCCCGTTGGCGCCGCCTTGATGGGCTTGATGTTGTGCGCCATCGGCATGGACGGCATGTCCGCGCCCACGGTCACCTGCGCTCCGGAGAGCGGCTGTCCGCCGCGCTGCAGCGTGATAGTGCAGTCATAGATGAAATCCGTGCCCGCATACTTGCAATCAAGCTTTCCATCCAGCTTCTGCGCGATCGCAGTCCCCGAAAAGAAAATGATCAGAAGCGCTGCCAGCGATCTCATCGTCGATTCCTGAGCCAATGCACCGTATGTTCATCCAGTAGGCCGCGCGGCCGCCAGGCGAGGAGCAGGGCGACCAGCCCGCCGAAGACAATCATGCGATAGCCCTGGAAGACGCGGGTGCCTTCCAGCAGGCCCAAGTCGAGCGCCACGCCGAGGAGCGGCCCGAACACCGTGCCGAGACCGCCGATGAGCGCGTACGCCAGGCTATGGACGCCCAGCATGATGTCGAAGTTGCGCGGCTCGATGTAGGTGTTGTGGTGCGCGAACAGCGCGCCGCCGAGCGCGGCGAGCGCGCCTGCGGCGGCGGCGACCCCGAGCTTCAAGCGCACGACGTCGATGCCGAGCATCCCGGCGAGCTCGGGATCCTCGCCGAGGGCGCGGATCGACGCGCCAAGTTTCGAGCGCTCGAGAAGCGTGAACGCAAACACCACGCACGCGAGCATGCCATAGACGAGGAGCATGAATTCGAGCGGTTCGAGCCCGCGCTCGAACACCCAGCGGATACCGCGGAACCCCTGCGTGCCGTCGGGGCCGAGGAGCTCGCCGCCGATTTCGATCTGCCAGTGGAAGAGCTCGAACAGGATCCGGAGCATTTCGGCCGCGGCGAGGGTCGCCATGGCGAAATGCAGCCCCCGCAGCCGCAGCGTCGTGGCGCCGACGAGCGCCGCGGCGGCGGCGCCGAACGCCATGGCAATCACAATCGCAACGGGCAGGGCGACGCCGAGCATCACGGTGGCAATCGCCGCGGTGTAGGCCCCGACGCCGAAAAATCCCTGCTGACCGAACGAGAGCTCGCCCGCGACGAGCAGCAGGTACGCCGAGGCGGCGACGAACGAGAGCAGCCCGATGTTCGTCAATACGCCGATCGCGTATTCATCCACGGCGGCCTCGCGGCGAGCAGGGCGAAAAGGAGGAGATAGGCGGTGAAGTCGCGGAGCTGAGGGCCGAGGTACCACTGACTATGCGCCTCGATGAGACCCAGCGCCAGCCCGCCGGCGACCGCGCCCGGCAGCGAGCCAAGTCCGCCCAGCATCATGGCGAGCATCCCTTTGAGCGTGGACCACATGCCGAGCATGGGCGTCACCTGCTCGTGGCTCGAGACGATCAGAAACCCCGTCAACCCTCCGATCGCGGAGGCGAGCGCGAAGACGCGCAGCGATAGTGCGCCGACGTTGATGCCCGAGAGCTCCGCTGCGCGCCCATCGTCGATCACCGCGCGCACCGCGATGCCGAACCGCGTGGCGTAAAGAAGCTTCCAGACAACGGCGCAGACCGTGACCGCGGCCGCCAGCGTGACGAGCGACTCGACCCGCGCCGTAAACGGGCCAAAGGCGAGCGGTCCGCCGTCGTACAGTGCGGGGAAGGAATAGAGATGCCGGGGCAGGAGCAGCGTCGCGAGCTCCTCGAGCTGCATCCAAACTGCGAAGCTCGCTGCCATGGCGGCAACGGCCGGGCCGCGGCGATGCGGCGCGAAGCATAGCCTCTCGACGTAGGCCCCGGCGAGTACCGTGCCGGCCACCGCGATAGCGGCAAGGAGAAGCAGTCCTTTGGAACTGAAGCTGGCCCACGTCGCGAGGTACACGCCTAGCATGATCGCGGGCCCGTAGGAGAGGTTCGCCCGCCGCAATACGCCAAAGATGAGCGTGAAGCCTACGCCGAGCAGCGCGTACGAAGCGCCGACCGACAAGCCGTCAAGGGTGTTCTGGATGAAATCGATCAAGCCCTGGATGAGCCGAGGTACGCCCGCCGGATGACCTCGTCCTCGGCGAGCGAGCCGGGATCGCCGCTGAAGCTGACGCGCCCCTGCTCCATGAGATAGAAGCGCTGCGCCACCTTGAGCGCCATGTGTGCGTTCTGCTCGACCAGGAAGATCGCGGTGCCGTCGCGATGCAGCTCGCCGATGATGGCGAAGATCTCTTCGACGACGAGCGGCGCGAGCCCGAGCGAGGGCTCGTCCATCAAGAGCAGTTTCGGGCGCGACATCAACGCGCGCGCCACTGCCAGCATCTGCTGCTCGCCGCCCGAGAGCGTGCCCGCGGCCTGCGCCGCGCGTTCTTTCAGGCGCGGAAAACGGCGGAGCAGGCGCTCGATGTCCTCTGCGACGCCGTCCCTTCTTTGGTAGGCGCCGGCGTGGAGATTCTCTAGCACCGTCATGCTCGGAAAGACGAGCCGGTTCTCGGGCACAAGCGCGATGCCGCGTGCCACGATCGCATGCGGCGGCAGGCCGGACAGCTTTTCGTCGAAGAAGCTGACCGAACCGGCTTTGGGCTTCAGGATCCCGGCGATCGTCATCATCAAAGTGGTTTTGCCGGCGCCGTTGGGCCCGAGAAGGCAGGTGATCGAGCCCTGCGCCACCTCGAGGGAAACGCCCTTCAGCGCCTCGATTTTTCCGTACGCCGTGACGAGATCTTGCACGTGGAGCATCAGATGCCGCCCAGGTAAGCCTTGCGCACCAGCGGATCGGCCTGGATCTGGGCCGGCGTGCCTTCGGCGATCTTCTGGCCGAAGTTGAGTACCGCGATGCGGTCCGTGACTCCCATTACGAGCTCCATGACGTGCTCGATGAGCACGATGGTGATCCCGTGTGCGCGCAGCTTGAGAATCCGGTCGCGTAGCTGGCCGATCTCCTCGTTGTTCATGCCGGCCGCGGGCTCGTCGAGCATCAAGAGCTTCGGCCTTGCGGCGAGCGCGCGCGCGAGCTCGAGCCTACGCTGCTCGCCGAAGGCGAGATTGGCGGCAAGCTCGTCCTGCTTGTGCGCGAGGCCGCTGAACTCGAGCAGCTCGGCGATCTCGGCGCGCACCCCGGTCTGACCGCCAAGCCAGCGGGCGACGAAGCCGCGGCGCGCGCGCTCCCCCGGCGCATTCTGCGCCACCCAGAGGTTCTGCCAGACGGACAGCTGGCCGAAGAGCCGGATGTTCTGGAAGGTTCGCGCGATGCCATGCTGCAGCCGCCTGTGGGTGGGCAACGAGCCGAGATCTTGGTGCTCAAAGACAATTTTTCCTGCTGTCGGGGGGAAAACCCCGGCGATGACGTTTACGGTCGTGCTTTTTCCCGAGCCGTTCGGGCCGATCAGCCCGACGATCTCGCCTTTGCGCACCTCGAGGTCCAGGCCGTCGATCGCCTTCACGCCGCCGAAGTGGCGCGACAGCCCTCTCAGCTCAAGCACGCCGGCCTCCGAGAAAGCCGTACGGCCGCAGGTTCATTGCCGCCACGATGAGCGCGCCGAAAAGCAGGTTGCGCCAGTCGCCGAGGAAGCGCAGCCCCTCGATGAGGAAGGCTTGCACGAAGACCACCGCCGCGAGGGTGCCGAACACATTCTTCAGGCCACCGACGATCGGGTAGGCGATCGCAAAAGTGGCGAGCAGCACGTTGAAATTCGCGTGCTCGATGTGCGTCGTGTAGTGCGCGTAGAGGCCGCCGCCGATTCCGGCGATCGCGCCACCCACGGTCATCGCGCTCACTTTCACCGCGGTGAGGTTGACGCCCACCGACTGGGCCGCAAGCTCGTCTTCGCCCACGGCGCGCAGCACGGCGCCGTAGCGCGAGCGGTCGAACCACCATAGGGCGGCCATCGCAAGCACGACGAAACCCCAGATGAAGAGCATCGCTTCCCCGGTGGTCCAGCCGTTCTCCTGGAAGTAGCGGATCTGGCGGAAGCCTTCGCCGCCGAGCGGTCCGACTTTGATGTCGCCCTTCGCCACCTGGTAGTCAAAGTTGAAGAAGAACAGCCGCACGCCCTCTCCGAAGGCGAGCGTCGCCACCACCAGCATCAGGCCCTTGACGCGCAGCGCCGGAAAGCCGACCGCGCACGCTGTCGCCGCGCCGAGGACGCCCCCCGCACCGAGCGCGGGCAAGATCGGCCATCCACCGAGGACGGTGAGCATGCCGGCCGCGTAGGCGCCGACGGCGAAGAACGCGGCCTGTGCCATGGTGACCTGGCCAGTGAGGAGAACGATGTACGCCGACAGCCCCAGCAGCGTGTGAATCCCCATCGTCTGCGCCAGTCCGTAATAGAAGTCCATCAGTGTCTGAACAGGCCGGAAGGGCGGAAGATGAGGAAGGCGAAAAGCAGAAGCATCACGTAGAGGTCCCTCTCCGTGACGCCGCGAAACTGCTGGAACACGTTCTCGAAGGCGCCGACGAGAAACCCCGCGATGATGGCGCCGGGAATGCTGCCGAGCCCCCCGATCACCGTGACGATCAGCCCTTTCACCGTGAGCGGCGCGGTGAGAAGCGGCGAGAGCGCTCCCACGGAGGCGCCGATGAGCGCGCCCGCGATGCCGCCAAGGAGCCCGGTGATGACGAACGTAGTTCCGTTCACGCGGCCGACGCGGATGCCGCAGAGCTGCGCGGCGACCGCCTGCTGCGACACGGCGCGCGTCGCGAGGCCGAGCCGCGTACGGTAGAGTAGGGCGAGGAGCCCGATCATGCACAGGATCGAGACGCCGGCCACGAGCAGCAGGTCTCCCCGCAAGGTGAACTCGCCCGCCCTGAGCATCACATCGTCGAACATCGCGGGGTAGTTCTGCGGCATGCCGGCGGTGGAGTGCACGATGATCTCGTCGATTAGGAGCAGCATGCCGACCGTGGCCATCAGCGCCGCGAGCGGATTCGACAGCGGGATGAAGTGGAAGCAGGTGAGGTACACCAGCCAACCGATCACGCCGCCGGCCAGGAAAGCGCACAAGAAGACGAGCCACGCCGGCGCGCCCGCGCTCAGCGGCAGGATGAGCAATCCGGCGTACGCCGCCCCGACTGAGGCCGCGGCGTACGCGAGGTTCAGCTTATGCATCACGCCGAACACCAGCGTGAAGCCGATGCCGATCAGCGCATAGGTCGCGCCGAACAGTAAGCCGTCGGAGACGGCCTGGATGAAGTCGAGCAAAAACCCCTACAGAGGGTTATGCAGCACCTTCCATTCGCCCTTGCTCGCGTGGACGAAAAGGTACGGTTTGTCCGCCTCGCGATCGTCGGTGCGCTTGGTCACGCCCAGCAGGCCCTTGGTCTCCTTGAGCTTCGCCAGGCCGTCGCGGATCTTGCGGCGGTCGGCCTGCAGCTGGCTCTTGTCGCCCGAGATCTTCTCCGACTCGATCACCTGCTTCAGGATGAACATGTTTTCCCACGCCGCCATGGAGTGCAGGTCCGCCGCGCCCTTGAACTTGGCCGTGGTCTCCGCCGCCTGCTTGCCTTCCTTGGTGACCGGGGCGAACGAGGTGGGAATGATCATGCCTTCGGCCTGCTTGGCGCAGCCTTGCAGGGTTTCGAGGCTCGACGAGCTCGTGAGCCCGACCAGCACCTTCGGCTTCACGCCTTGGCGCTGCATCTCCTTCAGCACGCCGCAGGTCGTGAAGGGATGCGCCGCGATCGCGACGATGTCGGCGTTGGCCGCCTTCATCTCGCGCACCTGGGTGGCGAAGTTCGTGTCGTTCAGGAGCCACTTCGAGTTTCCGAGCACCTTGTAGCCGTTGACCTCGGCGCGGTCCTTCATCACCACGTACCACGAGGCGCGCGAGTGCGCGAAATCCTCCTCCACGCCGCCGTACAGCGTGCTTGCATTCGGGTATTTCGTCTTCAGCCAGTAGAAGAGCGAGTTGTACATGATGGTCTCGTTGGGCACGTTGCGGAACGCCCATTCCGAGATCTTCGCGAGGCCGACCTTGATCGCGACGTCGGTGAACACTGGCATCTGCAGCCCGGAGTCTCCCGCGTCGTCGACCTTCTTCTGGAGGATGCCGAAGAGCGGCTCGGCCACGTTCGAGCAGGTCGGACCGACCGCGACCAGCGCGTCGGTGCCGTAGATGCGGCGCAGAACCGAGATCCCTTCCTCCGCGGTGCAGCGATCGTCGAGGAAGTCGACCGCTATCTTCGCCTTGGAACCGTCGGCGAGCTTCACGCCGCCCTGCTTGTTGATCATGTCGGCCGCGGCGAGCATCGCCGCCTCGCTGTTGATCCCGAACGAGCGCACCACGCCGGATTTGGCACCGAACCCGGTAATGTGCACCGTCTTTTCCTGCGCGAACGCCGAGCCGGTATGCGCGGTGGCCGCAAGAGCGGTCGCGACCGCAAAAGCAAGCGTCTTCATGAGGCTCCTCCTCGTGTGGACTGTCTGGTAGATTTCCGCAGACCCGAGGCGAGTGTAGAACGAGGAGGGAGTCAATGGCAAAGCGAGCGAGCCGGCAGGCCCGTCGCGCACGTTTGAGGAAGAAGGTTGCTGCAGCGCGGAAGTCGCCCTCGGAAGCTGCTTCCATGTGGACGGCGCTGAAGCCCTGCCCGGCCAACTACACCGCACTTTCACCGATCGTCTTCCTGCCCCGCGCAGCGGAGATCTATCCCGAGCGGACCGCCGTCATCCACGGCGCCACCCGATTCACTTATAAGGAGTTTTTCGAGCGAGCGCGGCGTCTTGCGTCGGCGTTGCAGGAGGCCGGCGTGAAGCGAGGCGATGTAGTTTCGGCCATGCTGCCGAACGTCGCCGCCATGCTGGAAGTGCACTATGGCGTGCCGATGGTAGGCGCGGTGCTCAACACGATCAACACGCGGCTCGATGCCGATACGGTGGCTTATATTCTTGAGCACGCCGAAGCCAAGGTCTTCATCACCGACCGCATATTCGCGGCCGCGACCGGGCCGGCGCTGTCGAGGCTGAAGAAGAAGCCGCTGGTGGTCGATGTCGACGACCCGCAATACACCGGGCCGGGTGAGCGGCTCGGCGAGGTCGAGTACGAAAAGTTCATCGCCGGGGGAAATGCGGACTTTGCCTGGTCGCTCCCCGAATTGGAATCCGATCCCATAGCGCTCAACTACACCTCGGGAACCACCGGCCGGCCGAAAGGCGTGGTCTACCACCACCGCGGCACGTTCCTGGAGGCCTGCGGCAACGTGATGGCGTGGGCGATGCCAGCGAATCCGGTGTACCTGTGGACGCTGCCCATGTTCCACTGCAACGGCTGGTGCTTCCCGTGGTCGGTCACCGCGATGGCGGGCACCCATATCTGTTTGCGCGCGGTCGAGCCCAGGCGCATCTTCGAGCTCATCGTCGAGCATGGCGTCACTCACATGTGCGGAGCGCCCACCGTGCTCGGCATGCTGATTGCCGCGCCCGAAGAGGAGCGGCGCAAATTTCCGCACCCCGTGCACATCCAAACCGGCGGCTCTCCGCCGCCGGCGAAGGTCATCAAGGCCATGGAGGAGCTCGGCTTCCAGGTGCTGCACATCTACGGCATGACCGAGCTCCAGGGGCCTTCCACGTTTTGCGCGCAGCAGAGCGACTGGGAGGATCGGTATGCCGAGATGGCCCGGCAGGGAGTCCGGTACCCGGTTGTCGAAGGACACATCGTCGCCGATCCGAAAACCTGTGAGCCGGTGCGGAAGGACGGAAAGGCGATCGGGGAGATCCTGGTGCGCGGCAATACCGTCATGCTGGGCTACCTCAAGGATCCGAAGGCCACCGCGGAGGCCTTCGAGGGCGGCTGGATGCACACCGGCGACCTCGCGGTGTGGCACCCGAGCAACTACGTCGAGATCAAGGATCGAAGGAAAGACATCATCATCTCGGGCGGCGAAAACATCTCCTCGGTCGAAGTCGAGATCGCGCTTTATAAGCACCCGGCGACGCAGCTCGCCGCCGTGGTCGCGCGGCCCGACGAGAAATGGGGCGAGACGCCTTGCGCCTTCGTGCAGCTGAAGCCCGGAACGAACGCGACCGAGCAGGACTACATCGACTGGTGCCGGCAAAACCTCGCGCGCTTCAAGATCCCGAAGAAGGTGGTGTTCGGCCCTGTGCCGACGACAGCGACCGGCAAGATCCAGAAGTACGTCCTGCGCGAACGCGCCAAGTCGCTCTGATCGATCTCCTGTCGGGAGATTGACCTAGCGATCCAGCTCCTGGTCGTCGTAGGAGGACGGATCCGAGATCGGCTCGATATGCGTGAACACGGCTGCACTCGGCACCATCGAGCGAATGCGCGCTTCGATCTCCTCCGAAAGCTGATGCGCCTGAGCGACAGTCCAGGCATCGGGGACCAGGAAATGGAACGAGATGAAGTGGCGAGCGCCGGCCTGCCGCGTGCGCAGGGCATGGAAGCTCACGCCATAGCGCTTCGAGTATTCGGTGAAAAGTTTGGTGACTTCGCCAGTGTCTTCCGCCGGGATCGCGGCGTCGAGAAGTCCTTTCCACGAGCGGCGCATGAGCCGCAGCCCGGTCCAGACGATATGCACCGCCACCGCAAGCGCGACCAGCGGGTCGAGGCGCAGCCACCCAGTTAGGACCACGAGGGCTACGCCGACGATGACCCCGGCGGAAGTCCACACGTCGGTCATCAGGTGATGGCCGTCGGCTTCGAGCGCGATGCTGCGCTCTTTGCGGCCGACACGAATCAGCAGCATGCCGACGGCGAGGTTGATGCCCGAGGCCGCCGCGCTAACCACGAGGCCCAGAACCGGGGCTTCCAGCGGTCGCGGCTCGATGAGACGCGGGATGGCGCTCACCAGAATACCGGCAGCGGCGAGCACGATGAGCGCGCCTTCTATGCCGGCGGCGAAATATTCGGCCTTCGAGAAGCCGTAAGGATGGTTCTCGTCGGGCGGCGAGGCCGCCACGCGCAGCATAGTGAGGGCAAGCAGCGCGGCGGCGAGGTTCACGATCGATTCCAGCGCGTCAGACAGAAGGCCCACCGACCCGGTAAGCCACCATGCGAGCGTCTTTAGCGCGATCGTCGCGATCGCGGCCGCGATCGACAGCCAGGCGTAGCGCTCAAGATCCGTAGAGCCGGTAAACATGCTCACTTTGCGCTCGCGGGTCGGTGAGGGTGAGAAGCAGGCCGGGTCTCATCCGGGGCTGATCACGCCCTTCTCGAGGACATAGGCGCGATCAGCCACGCGGTCCGTGAAATGGCGGCTCTGCTCGGCCAGCAACACCGCCACGCCCGCGCGTTTGATCTCCCTAATGGCCTGCGCCACTTGCGCGACAATGAGCGGCGCGAGCCCTTCGGAGGGCTCGTCGAGCAGCATGGCGCACGGATTGCCTGCCAGGGTGCGTGCAATGCAAAGCATCTGCTGCTCGCCGCCCGACATGCGGGCACCCCGGCGGCTACGCAATGGGCCGAGCGCCGGAAAAAGCGAAAACAGCCTTTTTTCCGTCCACGGCGGCGCGGCCGCGCGCGGCGGCTGGAAGGCGACTTGGAGGTTCTCGAGCACGGTCAGGTCCGTGAAGATACGCCGATCCTCCGGAACGTATCCCAGGCCAAGCCGCGCTATTTCGTAGGGCTCGAGGCCCTTCACGGGCTTGCCATTGAACACGACGTTGCCGGACAGCGGCTTCACGAGTCGCATGATTGCCTTGAGCGCGGTGGATTTGCCGGCACCGTTGCGGCCCAGGAGCGCGACGACTTCACCCCCTCTAACCTCGAGCGCCATGTCGAAGAGAACCTGCGCCCGGCCGTAGCCGGCGTTCAGGCCACGCACCTCAAGCATCGCCAAGGTATATCTCCCGCACGCGCGCGTCGGCGCGTACCGCATCCGGAGAGCCTTCGGCGATGACTTCGCCGAGGTGCATGACGATGACTCGGCTTGCGAAGCCGAAGACCACGCTCATGTCGTGCTCGGTGAAAAGCACGGCAATGCGGTCGTGCCGCGCGAGGGCCGCGGCGAGTTCCATCAGCGTGCCGCGCTCCTCCGGGGCCATTCCTGCGGTCGGCTCGTCCATGAGAAGAACGCGCGGCACGTTGGCGATCGCCATCGCGAGCTCCACGCGTTTGAGGTCGCCATAGGCGAGCACGGCGCACGGCCGGTCAGCCTGCTCTCCCATGCCGACGCGCTCGAGAAGCGCTTCCGCCTCCTTGGCGAACAACTTCCGCGCGCGGGTCCACATCGAGTAGTTCTGCCTGTGGTGCGAAAGGAGCGCGGTCTGCACGTTCTCGCGCACGGTCATCGAGCCGAACGTGGCGGTCACCTGGAAAGTGCGTCCCACCCCGAAGCGCGATATGCGGTGCGGCGGCAGTCCCGCGAGGCTTGTCTCGTCCATCCGGATTTCGCCGCTGTCGGGCGCGAGCTGACCGTTGAGCATGTTGAAGCATGTCGTCTTGCCGGCGCCGTTCGGACCGATGATCGCCACCATTTCTCCCGGCGCGACGCTGAAGGAAACGTCGCGCACGGCCTGCACGCCGCCGTAGGCCTTCGACAGGTTCTTTACCGAGAGCGCCATTTCCCGAGGCCGCCGCCGATGCCCTGAGGGAAGACAAGCACCAATAGCAAGATCACCGCCCCGATGCCAGCGCGCCAGTATGCGATCTCGCGCGCGAGCGAGTCCTCCAGCCAGGTGAAGAGCGCCGCGCCCAACACTGGCCCGGTCAGGGTCTGAACGCCGCCAAGCAGGACCATCACCAGTCCGTCCACCGAGCGCGGCACCGACAGCGTCTCGGGCGAAATCGAGCCCTTCGAGAACGCGGAAAGAGCGCCAGCCAGCCCTGCCGCAGTTCCGGCCAGGATGAAAGCCGTCCAGCGCTGTGCACGCACGTCAATTCCGATCGCTTCGGCCCGGACCGGCGAGTCGCGGCTCGCGCGCAGCGCGCCACCAAACGGCGACGCAAGCACGCGCCACAGGTAGGCAACGGAGGCGGCGCTCAATAGCAGCGCGACGCAGTAATACGCGGTCCTTGAGGCAAGCCAGGGCGCCGGCCAGATTCCGATCAGCCCGTTAGAGCCCCCGGTGACCGCGTCCCATTGGAATGCGACCGACCAGACGATCTGCGCGAGCGCGAGCGTCAGCATCGCGAGGTAGATGCCCGAGAGCCGCACGCATAACCAGCCGAACACAGCGGCGCCCGCCATGGCAGCGAGCGGCGCTGCCAGCAGTGCCCACTCCATCGGCAGCTGGTAGCGCAGGAGGAGCAGGGCGCCTGCATAGGCGCCGAGGCCGAAATACGCGGCATGGCCGAAAGACACCATCCCGCCGGGCCCGAGCAGGAAATGCAGGCTCACGGCGAAAAGCGCGAACACGAAGACGTCGGTGAGCAGCACGAGCATGTACCCATCGGCGAGCAGCGGCACCAGCGCAAGCGCGGCAAGTCCACCGAGAAAGGCGCGCGGTGAGACGAAAGCGGGCGCTGAATGCTCGGCTGACGGCGCGCGGGCTTCGGCCAGCGGCCGGCCGAGCAGTCCCCAAGGACGGAGCACCAGGACCACCGCCATTACGACGAACTCGGCGACGAGCGTGAGCTTGGAGTAGCCCAGGCCGATGCACAAAGCCTTCACCTCGGCGATGAGCAGGGCGGCGAGGAATGCCCCGGGGATGGAGCCCAGTCCGCCAAGCACCACGACGACGAAAGCGTCGGAGACGACCGCGAGATCGATCTCCAGATTCGCCGGCTCGCGCGGGATCGCCCACGCGCCTCCGAGGCCCGCAAGCCCGGCGCCAAGGGCGAAGACGCTGGTGAAGAGCAGGCGCTGGTTCACGCCCAGCGCACCCGCCATTTCGCGATCCTCGGTCGCCGCGCGGATCAGAATGCCGAAGCGCGTTCTCGTGAGGAGAAGGTGGAGCAGGACAAACACCGCCGGGCCGAGCGCGATCAGAAAGAGGTCGTACTGCGGGAATTGCCGACCGGCGATCATGACCGCGCCGGCCAAGCCCGGCGCGCGCGGACCGAGCATGTCTTCCGGCCCCCATGCCCACAGCGCCAGGTCCTTGACGACGAGCACTAACGCGAATGTCGCGAGCAGCTGCAGCAGCTCCGGGGCGCGGTAGATCCTTCTCAGGAGCAGCACTTCCACCAGCGCTCCGAGCAACGCAACGCCGGCTGCGGCGAGCGGAACGCTCGCCCAAAAGCCGACCTTGGCCGACAGCCACACGGCCAGATACATGCCGAGCATGTAGAGCGAGCCATGGGCGAAGTTGACGATTCGGCTGACGCCGAAGATGAGCGACAGGCCCGCAGCAACCAGGAAGAGGGAGCTCGCGCTGGCGAGCCCGTTGAGCAATTGCAGGAATACGGCCGCGCCGCTCAATCCCGGGCCTAGTCTTGCTTCCTCAGCTTGCGGATGTCCTCGTCAGAGGGCAGGTACTTCGTGCCGTCGGCATAGCGCCAGTTCACCATCGTGCCTTTGCCGTCCTTCTTCGCGAGCTGGCCCACGTACGCGCCCATCGTGGACTGGTGGTCGAGGGCGCGCCACGCCACCGGTCCGAACGGCGTCTGCATCTGCAGGCCCTTGAGCGCTTCGACCAGCTTCTCGGTGTCAGCCGACTTCGCCTTTCGGACAGCAGCGGCTACGGTGTGAACGGCGGAGTAGCCCACCACCGAACCAAGCCGGGGATAGTCTTTCCAGCGCTTTCGGTAGGCATCGCGGAACGCCTTGTGCTCCGGCGTGTCGATCTCGTTCCACGGATAGCCCGTGACCCACCAGCCTTCGGGCGTCTCGTCCTTCAGCGGATCGAGGTACTCCGGCTCCCCGCCCAGCAGGTTGAAGACGACCGTGTTCTTGAAAAGCCCCCGGATGTTGCCTTCGCGGACGAACTTCTGCAGATCGGCGGCGAAGAGCGAGCTGAAGATCGCATCGGGATTCGCCTCGGCGAGCGCCTGCACCACGGCGCCAGCGTCGATCTTGCCCAGGGCAGGGGCCTGCTCGGCGACGAACTGCACGCCGGGCTGCGCCTGCGAGAGCAGCTTCTTGAAGGACGCCGTGGCCGACTGGCCGTACTCGTAGTTGGGGTAGACGATCGCCCAGCGCTGCTTCTTGAGCTTCGCCGCTTCGGGAACCAGCATCGCCGTCTGCATGTACGTCGAAGGCCGTAGCCGGAACGTGTAGCGATTGCCGTTCTCCCACACGATCTTGTCGGTGAGCGGCTCCGAGGCGACGAAGAGGATCTTGCGCTGGTTCGCGAGATTGGCGACGGCGAGGCCGACGTTGGAGGCAAATGTGCCCATGAGTACGTTTACCCGCTCGCGCGCGATCAGCTCTTCGGCAACCCGCACCGCGTCGCCGGGCGTACCGCCGTCGTCGCGCACGATGAGCTCGAGCTTGCGCCCTGCCACCCCGCCCGAGTGGTTGATCTCTTCGAGCGCCAGCTCCATGCCCTTCTTGTAGGGCTCCAGGAACGCGGGAAAGACCTTGTAGCTGTTGAGCTCGCCCACCTTGATGGGCGCCTGCGCCAAGGCGTGCGTCGTGACCGTGGCTAACAACCAAGACATCAATAGCTTAGGAATCATGCTTCACCTTCGACTTTAGCTCCCCGGTCGGGTCTTATTTTTTCCGTCCCGCCCGGAAAGACACGCCAGAACTCCCTGCGCACCAGGCTCGCGATCGTCGCGCTCTTGTTGAGGCCGTGATAACGCGCCACTGCCTCGAGCATGAGGAGATCGCGGGGCGTGGCGGAAAACGTGCTGATCTTTGCTTTGGGGCTTGTCATATACAAGAATTATATAAAGCTTATAAGCCACGACCCGCAACTTGTCAATCCCGCAAAGCGTCCGTTGGCTGTGGAGTGCCGCTTAAGCCGCCTTGCGCTCGGCGGGCGGGGGGAGGAGTTTCAGGCAGCGATCGATCCAGAGGGCGGTGAGCTTTTCCTGGACGCCGTTCTGCGCGAGGCGCTGAGCGAGGGTGGCGAAGTCGACTTGGTCGAGCGGCTGGTCTTGGTTGAAGCAGGAAAAAACGTAGGAGGTCTTCCCCGTCGCCGGGTCCACGTGCGGCTGCAGGCATTGCGCGCAGATCTCTTTCATCATGCATTGCATCGGGCTGTTGATGGATCCGATCGCGATATGGCCCTTCTTCAAGTAGCCAGAAAGTGCTTCGTGGCGTGCGCGCGCCACCGCGGCCATCATCTGATCGGAGCCGATGGCGATGATCCGGTCCGTGCTGGAGAAGGGCATCTCCTGCTTGCCGAGCTTGCCCGACGCATAGGCGTGCATCGCCTGCACGATGTTGCCGACGAACGCGCGGTCCTGCGGTCTGCGGGGCGTGAAGCCGGGGGGCTCGTCGCAGCACCAGACCACCACGTCTGAAGCCGCCTCGATGTCGTCGACGCGGTAACGGTCGGCAGCGCGCCGGTAGCCGGCGAAGTACACCACCCGCGAGCCGGCGGCGCGCAACGCGCGGCCGATGGAAAAGAGGACTGCATTGCCCAGCCCGCCGCCGGCAAGCACCACGTTCTGACCGTGCGGAATCTCGGTCGGCGTCCCAGTCGGCCCCATGAGGACCACCGGCTCGCCGGGACGTAAGTAGGCGAGCAGGTCGGCGGAGCCGCCCATCTCGAGCGCGATCACTGAAATGAGCCCTTTGTCGCGGTCGACCCACGCCCCGGTGAGCGCGAGTCCTTCCATGGCGAGAGTGGTGCCCGGCACGCGCAGGGCGAGGGCTTCGAAATTCTGCATGCGGTAGAACTGGCCCGGCTCGAAGCGCCGCGCCGCCACCGGAGCGCGCAGCACGACCTCGATGATCGTCGGCGTCAGGCGCCGCACTTCGTGCACTACGCCTCGCAGGTCGCGATTGAGCCTGGCAAGAAATGTTGTGTCATCCAAAGAAGAGGAGGCCTTTCCTTGTGAAAGGACCCTGCTGACGACGGGATAGCCTTGCTTGGCACTGCCCATCGCCTTGACCACGTTGCCGAAATAGGAAGGGTGCAGGTCGCCGAAGAAGCTCATGAAGCGGCCATCGGCGTAGCGGTGGAGGAGCACGTCGACCTGCTTCGGCTTGGACGTATGCCGCTCGGGCCTGACCGGCGCGCCGGTCTCGTCGCACGCGAGAAAGTACTTGCCGTCGAGCTCGAGGCTCACGCCCTCTTCGCGCGCGAGCACCGTGTTCGGCTGGGTGCCGGCCGCGACGAGTACCGATTTCGCCGGCAGCTCGACGCCGTTGGCGAACACCACGGCTCGCGCGTGCAGGTGCCGATCGACTTCGATGCGCGCGGGGGCGAGGTTCTCGAGGAAGCCGATGCCTTCTTCGAGCGCCTTCGCTACTTCCTCATGGTTCAGCGTATACGCCGGGCTGTCGATCATGCGGCGGCGATAGGCGATCGTCGCTCCGCCCCAGGACTTGAGAAGCGCCAGCCTTTCCGACGGCTTTGCGGCGCGCAGCGCCTTCGCGTGGGCGATGAATTCCTCGGCGATCTCGCGCTCCTCGGCGCTCCACTCAGGCTTGCGCCCGAGGGCCTCGTAGCGCGCGAGGAACTTCTCCACCTGCACCGCGTAGTAGGCGAGCGATTCGGTCGCGGTATCGATGGCGGTGAGGCCGCCGCCGATGACCACGATCGGAAGGCGAATCTGCAAGTTGGCGATCGATTCGCGCTTGGCCGCACCGGTGAGCTGCAGCGCCATGAGGAAGTCCGAAGCCGCGCGCACTCCGCGCGCGAAACCGTTCGGGATCTCGAGCACGGTCGGACGGCCCGCGCCGGCGCACAGCGCGATGTGATCGAATCCGTCGGCGAAGGCCTCGTCGATCGTGAGCGTGCCGCCGAAGCGCACGCCGCCGAACATGGCGAATTGCCGCCGTCGTTCGAGGAGCAGGCGGATCACTTTGAGGAAGTTCTTGTCCCAGCGCACGGTAATGCCGTATTCCGCGACGCCACCGAAGCCGGCCATCGCGCGCTGGTCGAGTGGTTCCCACAGCTCCTTGACGTCCCTGATCGGGCGGAAGGGGACGCGGTTTCCCAGAGGGTCGACCCCCGAAATTGCCGCGTCGAGCGGCTCGATCTTCAGGCCATCGACGCCGACAACCGTATGGCCGTCGTTCATGAGATGGTGCGCGACGGTAAAGCCGGCCGGGCCGAGCCCGACCACGAGCACGCGCTTTCCTGTCGCTTCCTTCGGATAGGGCCGGCGCAGATCGAACGGATTCCAGCGCGTAAGCAACGAGTAGATCTCGAACCCCCACGGCAGCTCGAGCGCGTCCTTCAGCGTGCGCGTTTCGGCCTGCGGAATGTCCACCGGGTCCTGCTTCTGGTAGATGCACGACTTCATGCAGTCATTGCAGATCCGATGGCCGGTGGCGGCGGCCATGGGGTTGTCCACCGCAATAATGCCGAGCGCCGCGAGCGGCTCGCCGCGCGCCTTGACCATCTGGAATTCCGAGATCTTCTCTTCGAGCGGGCAGCCGGCGAGCGGGACGCCAAACACCGTGTTGCGGAAGCCTTCAGCCGGCGGTTTTTCCCTCAGCCCCTTGGAGCACGAATCCTTTCCCTGCTCGTGGCACCAGATGCAGTAGTTCGCCTCATCCAGCGCCCCGGCGAGATCGGTGCCGGGATCGGTCAGCTTGAAGCCCTCGCGACGTCGCAGCTCCGTGTGCGGAATGAGCTTCATGTAGTCAAGCTTGCGCGGAGCCTTGAACAGCACGCCACCGCGGTGCTTCGCCTTACCCTCCGGCGTGGTCGTCGCCCACGCCGCGTAGCGGGCCGCGGTCTCGAGCTCCTTTTGGTGTCCAGCTTCGTCCTTGAGCCATGCCGCCACCTGCCGGGCAAAGTCGAGCTCCGTGGTGAAGTGGTAGCCGTCGGGCCTGGCATCCTCCGGCCTGACCTTGTGCAGCGCGCGCCGCTGCACGAAAAGGCGCTTCACCGAATAAAGCGGCGCAAGTTCGTTGTGCCGCTCGGCGAGGGCGCGCGCTTGGGCCTCGATGTGGAAGAGCCTCGCGAGAAAGTCCTCGACGTGCGGCGCGAGCGCAACGAGCAGGTCGGATTCGTCTTTGCCCTTCGGGGGATTGCTTCGGCCAGCGGTCAGCCTGTCTCGCAAAGCGGCGTCGGCTTCGCCGATGAAACGCAGAAACGCGGCGTCGACGCGAAGGAGGCCTTCGCGCTCATATAGCTCGTTGAAACGAATGCCGAAACCGAGTTGCATGCGGTTAGAATTATCGGCGAATTCACTGCGGAGTTTCCGATGCAAATCCGAAATAGCATATTCCTCGTCACTGGCGGCGCATCCGGCCTCGGCGCGGCAACAGCGCGCATGGCGGCCGAGGGCGGCGCGAAAGTCGTCGTCGCCGACATGCAGGCCGAAGCCGGCGAGAAGCTCGCCAAGGAGCTGAACGGACGCTTCATCAAGACCGATGTTGCGAGCGAGGCCGACGGCCGCGCCGCCGTGCAGCTCGCGCTGAAAGAGTTCGGTGGGCTTCATGTGCTCGTAAACTGCGCGGGCATCGCGATCGCCGAGCGCACACTGGGCAAGGAAGTGCCGCATGATCTGCAGCGCTTCATGCGCGTAATCAACGTCAACCTGATCGGCACGTTCAACATGATCCGCCTCGCGGCCGATGCGATGGCGAAAGCCGTCCCGAACGCGTCGGGCGAGCGCGGCGTCATCGTGAACACTGCGTCGGTGGCCGCCTTCGACGGCCAGATCGGGCAGGCGGCCTACTCCGCATCCAAGGGCGGTGTGGTCGGGATGACGCTGCCGGTGGCGCGCGACCTTTCGCGCGCTGGTATCCGCGTGTGCACTATCGCGCCGGGAATTTTCGAGACCCCGATGTTGATGGGCCTGCCGAAGGAGGCGCAGGAATCACTCGGCAAGCAGGTGCCGTTCCCGTCGCGCCTCGGTCGGCCGGCGGAATACGCCCAGCTCGTCAAGGCCATCGTCGAAATCGAGATGCTGAACGCCGAAACGATCCGCCTCGACGGCGCGATCCGGATGGCGCCTAAGTAATCTCTTTCAGATTCGCCTTGTAGAGGCGCGAGCGCTCGACGTAGCCGCTCGCGACCTTGAGGAGGGAGTCGCGCTCCTCCTGCTTCAGCTCGCGCGCGATCTTCCCCGGCGAGCCGAGGACCAGCACGCCGTCGGGGATCTCCTTGCCCTCGGCGATGAGGGTGTTCGCGCCGATCAGCGTGCCGCGGCCTATGCGCGCGCCGTTCATGATCACGCTGTTGATGCCGATCAGGCTGCCGTCGCCGATGGTGCAGCCGTGCAGCATGACCTTGTGACCGACGCTCACCGAGTTGCCGAGCGTCATGGGATAGCCGGGGTCGACGTGCAGCACCGAGCCGTCCTGGATGTTGCACCTCTCACCGATGGTGATGCGGTCGTTCTCGGCGCGGATCACGACCTGGAACCAGACGCTCACTTCGTTATGCAGCGTGATATCGCCGACCAGCGTCGCGTCGTGCGCGACGTAATGATGTTCTCCGACGAGCCGCACGCGCCGCTCGCCGATCGCGAAAAGAGGCATGCGACTATCATAATCCAGTGAAAATCATCGTTCTCGGGGGCGGCGTGGTCGGCGTCTCCGCTGCCTGGTACCTCGCAAGCGCGGGCCACGAAGTGACGCTGATCGAGCGGCGCGAGGCGCCGGGGCTGGAGACCTCCTTCGCCAACGGAGGGCAGATCGCCGCCGGGCACGCCCAGCCATGGGCCAAGCCGGCCGCCGTGCCGCAGATCCTGCGCTGGCTGGGACGCGAGGACGCGCCGCTGCTTTTCCGTCCGCGCGCGAGCTGGGCGCAATGGGAATGGGCCCTGCGCTTCCTGTACGAGTGCCTTCCAGGCCGCTTCGAGCGCCACGTGCGCACGCTCGGTGCGCTCGCGCGCTATAGCCGCGAGTGCCTGCGTGCGCTGCGCCGGGAGCTCGGCCTGCGCTACGACGAGCTCGAGCGCGGAATCCTGCAGTTCGCCACGCGCCAGAGCGACTTCGACGCGATGGCGCGCCACGCCGAGGCGCTGCGCGGGCTTGGCGCGGCAGCCGAAGTCAAGTCGAGCGCCCAGTGCCTCGAGCTCGAGCCCGCCCTCCGGCACTCGAGCGAGCCCGTGCTCGGCGGCGTTTACGATCCCGATGACGAGTCGGGCGACGCCTGCCGCTTTACGCAGGAGCTTGCGCGCGTCGCCTCTTCCCGCGGCGTCGCATTTCGTTTTGGCACGGCGGCAGAGGCGATCGTGGCCGAGGATGATCGGGTCGCAGGAATCCGGCTGCACACACAGTCGGTGGAAAAAGCGGACGCCTACGTTGTTGCACTTGGAAGTTATAGTCCGATCCTGCTCAAGCCGCTCGGCCTCCGCATCCCGGTGTACCCGATGAAGGGTTACTCGATCACGCTCCCGCTCGGCCCGGCGGAGCTCGCAGCCGCGCCGACGGTCAGCCTGACCGACGAGGCGCACAAGATCGTGATCTCGAGGCTCGGCAGCCGGCTGCGCGCCGCCGGCACGGCCGAGCTTGCGGGCTACGACACTTCAGTCGATCCTGGCCGCTGCGCGGCGATCGCGCGCCGCGTGCGCAGCCTCTTTCCGGCGCTAGGCGCCGTGACGACGGTGGAGAACTGGACCGGACTTCGCCCGGCCACGCCAAATAACGTGCCCGTGATCGGGCGAACACGACTGAAGAACTTGTTCCTGAACACGGGCCACGGCACGCTCGGCTGGACCCTCGCCTGCGGCTCGGGGAGCGCGCTCGCCGACCTGATCTCAGGTCGTCCGCCGCAGGTGGCGTTTCCATTTACATGAGGGAGAGCGCGTCTCACTTCGCCCAGATTCGCGGGCTGCGCTACCACCTGCGGCACTGGCCTGCACGCGGCGCGCCCAAGATCGTGCTGCTGCATGGCTGGATGGACGTGTCCGCGTCATTCCAGTTCCTGGTGGACGAGCTCAGGCAGGAGTGGGACGTGTACGCGCCGGACTGGCGCGGCTACGGGTTGAGCGACTGGGGAAAGGCCGACTGCTATTGGTTCCCGGACTACATCGCCGATCTCGAATTCCTGCTGGCTCACATCGATGGCACAAGTGCTCTCAACATCGTCGGCCACAGCCTGGGCGGAAACGTCGCCGCGTTGTATGGCGGCGTGCGTCCCGCGCGTGTGGCGCGCCTTGCGAATCTCGAGGGGTTCGGAATGGCGCCGACGCGGCCGGAGCAGGCGCCGACGCGCTATGCGCGCTGGCTCGAGGAACTGCGCCAACCCCCCGGCTTCAGAGCTTATGCGAGCTTTTCCGAGCTTGCGCAGCGCTTGCGCCAGAGCAACCCCAGGCTATCTCTGCAGAAGGCCGAGTTCCTAGCGCGGCACTGGGGCCGCGAAGAAGGTGAACGCGTCGTCCTGCGCAGCGACCCGGCGCACAAGATCGTGAACCCGGTGCTCTACCGCTACGAGGAGGTGCGCGCCTGCTGGCGCGAAGTCACGGCACCGGTGCTCTGGGTGGAAGGGGCCGAGTCCGAAACGCACAAGCGCCTCAAGCTCGACGCGGCCGAGATCGCGGAGCGCCGCGCCGCCTTCCATGGCTTGCAATATGAGACGCTGGCTGATGCCGGCCACATGCTGCATCATGACCAGCCTGCCGCGCTCGCGCGGCTGCTCGAGCGATTCCTGGCGCGCTGATGGCGCAATACTTTTCCATTCATTCCACGCATCCCCAGAAACGCCTGGTGCGCCAGGCGGCGGACATCATCCGCCGCGGCGGCCTGATCGCGTACCCGACCGACTCCTGCTACGCGCTGGGCTGTGACCGGGGCAACCCGGGCGGCGCCGAGCGTCTGCGCCGCATCCGTGGCATTGACGAGCGGCACCGGCTTACGCTCATGTGCCGGGACCTTTCGGAGATCGCGCGCTACGCGATCGTGGATGACGCCCAGTTCAAGCTGCTGAAGAGCGTGACGCCCGGCAGCTACACCTTCGTTCTGCGCGCGCGCCGCGAAGTGCCGCGCCGCCTGACGAGAAAGAAGACCATCGGCGTGCGTGTGCCCGGACACCCGGTCGCGCACGCCTTGCTGGCCGAGCTCGACCAGCCGATGCTGTCGGCCACCTTGCTGCTTCCCGGCACAGCCGCGCCGCTCTCCGATCCTCTTGAAATCAGGGAAGTACTCGAGCACGAGCTCGATCTCGTGATCGACGGCGGTCCGTGCGGAACTCAACCGAGCACGGTGATCGATCTCACCGAGAAAACTCCGACCGTGTTGCGCGCCGGCAAGGGCTCGCTCGAGCCCTTTGCGGTAGAGCCCGTCTGATAAGATCCCGGACGCAAGAATGGACTTCGACCTCAGCCAGGTCGCCCAGACCCTGGCCATTTACGCGCTCCCGGTACTGTTTGCCATCACGCTGCACGAAGCCGCCCATGGCTACGTAGCGCGGCACTTCGGAGACATGACCGCGCACGCGCAGGGGCGCATCAGCGTGAACCCGGCGCGCCACATTGACATATTGGGAACGATCGTTGTCCCGGTCGTCGTTCTTTTCCTGTCCGGATACAACTTGTTGTTCGGCTGGGCCAAACCGGTGCCGGTGAACTATTCGGCGCTGCGCAAGCCGCGCCCGCACATGGCCTTCGTCGCAGCGGCCGGTCCCGCCGCAAATCTCGCCATGGCCGTCGTCTGGGCCGCGGTGCTCAAGGTGGCCGTCATGTTGCCGGGTGGATGGGTCTCGGACTTCCTGCGGCAGGTGGCTCAGGCAGGAATCCTGGTCAATGTCCTTTTCATGTTTCTGAATCTGCTTCCCATCCTTCCGCTTGACGGGGGCAGGATTCTTGCAAGCCTGCTTCCGAGCCGGGCGGCGTGGCAATACGCCAAGCTCGAGCCATTAGGACTCCCTTTGTTGGTACTCCTTCTGGTGACGAACGTCCTTAGCGCCGTGCTGGATCCCCTGGTCGGCGTCTCCGGTGCGCTGATTCGGGCGATCGTGCTCTGACGATGTACGAAACCCGGGTGCTGTCCGGCATGCGGCCTACCGGGAGCTTGCACCTCGGCCACTACCATGGCGTTCTTAAGAACTGGATCCGCTTGCAGGCCGAGTACCCGTGCCTCTTCTTCGTCGCCGACTGGCACGCGCTCACCACCGACTACGAGAAGCCTGGCGATCTGCAACAGACCGGGATCGACATGGTGATCGACTGGCTCGCCGCGGGGGTCGATCCAGCACAGGCGATGATCTTCGTGCAATCGCAGGTGCCCGAGCACGCCGAGCTGCACTTGCTGCTTTCGATGATGGCGCCGCTCGGATGGCTCGAGCGCGTGCCAACGTACCGGGACCAGCAGGAGAAGCTGGCGGACAAGGACCTCGCCACGTACGGCTTTCTCGGCTATCCGCTGCTGCAGTCGGCCGACATCCTCGTCTACCGGGCGAAATATGTCCCGGTCGGCGAAGACCAGGTGCCGCACCTCGAGTTCGCGCGCGAGGTCGCGCGGCGCTTCAATCATCTCTATGGCCGCGAGCCGGGCTTCGAGGACAAGGCGAAAGCCGCGGTCAAGAAGATGGGCACGAAGAAAGCCCGGCTTCTGAACGAGCTGCGCACCAAGTTCATCGAGCAGGGCGACGCCGGCGCGCTGGCGCGGGGCCAAGCGCTCCTCAAGGAGCAGCAGAACCTGTCGCGGGGCGACCGCGAGCGCCTCTACGGCTGGCTCGAGGGAACGGGCAAAAAAATCTTGGTCGAGCCGGAGGCGCTCCTCACCGAGGCGCCCAAGATGCCCGGGCTCGACGGACAAAAAATGTCGAAGTCCTACGGGAACACGATCTCGCTGCGCGAGGAGCCGGAGGTGGTAGCGAAGAAGATCAAGACGATGCCGACCGACCCGGCGCGAGTAAAGCGCTCCGATCCTGGAAACCCCGAGAAGTGTCCGGTCTGGGAGCTGCATAAAGTCTACTCGGACGCTGCGCGCAAGGACTGGGTAATGAAGGGCTGCACCACCGCCGGCATCGGCTGCCTCGAGTGCAAGCAGCCAGTCATCGACGCCATCAACCTCGAACTCGCCCCGATGCGCGACAGAGCGCAGCCTTATCTGGACGATCCGGGGCTCGTCAAGAACATCATCGCCGACGGCTGCGAGAGAGCGAAGCGCCTGGCCGCCGAAACGATGCGGGACGTGCGCGAAGCCATGGGATTAAGCTATTCATGATGGTCAAGGTCTACGGCGAACCCGTTATCGAGCTGCCGCATGACCTCTATATCCCGCCCGACGCGCTGGAAGTCGTGCTCGAGGCGTTCGAAGGCCCGCTCGACCTGCTCCTCTATCTCATCCGCAAGGAGAACCTCGACATCCTCGATATCCCGATGGCGCCGCTTACGCGCCAGTATCTCGAGTATGTCGACATGATGCGTTCGACAAACCTCGAGCTCGCCGCCGAATACCTAGTCATGGCTGCGATGCTGATGGAGATCAAGTCGCGCCTGCTGCTGCCGCGGCCGCCATCCGCCGAGCCAATCGAGGACGATCCAAGAGCGGAGCTAGTGCGCAGGCTCCTCGAGTACGAGCGGATGAAGAAGGCAGCCCAGGGCCTTGACGAGCTGCCGCAGGTGGGCCGCGACGTGATCGCCATCTCAGTGTGGATCGAAAAGCAGGTGTCGCAGCGCCTTCCCGACGTGAACCCGAGGGACCTGGCGGAAGCCTGGCGTGGGCTGCTGCACCGGGCGCGGCTTTCGGCGCACCATCGTGTGAGCCGCGAGGAGCTTTCGGTGCGCGCACACATGAGCTCGATCCTGCGCGCGCTGCGCGAGCGGCGCGTGGTGGAGTTCGGCGAGCTATTCGAGCCCCAGCACGGCGTCGCGGTCCTGGTCGTCACCTTCCTCGCGCTGCTCGAGCTCGCGCGCGAGCTGCTGATCGAAATCACCCAGTCTGCGGGTTTCGGTCCGATTTACGTAAAATTGTCGCATGCTCAATCCGCCTGAGGCGAAGCGCATTCTGGAGGCGGCACTTCTCGCCTCGCAGGAGCCGGTCAGCGCGATCGACTTGAAGCGCCTTTTCGAGGGCGAGCTGGGCGTCGACACTATCCGCACCCTCCTCGCCGAGCTTGCCGACGAATGGCGCGGCCGGGCGGTCGAGCTCGTCAGCCTCTCGAGCGGCTGGCGCTTCCAGACGCGCCCGGAGTTCCAGCCGTACCTCGAGCGCTTGCTCCCGGAGCGGCCGCCGCGCTATTCGCGAGCCGTCATGGAGACGCTCGCGATCATTGCCTACCGGCAGCCGGTCACGCGCGGGGATATAGAAGACGTGCGCGGGGTCGGCGTTTCCACGCACATCATCCAGGCGCTCGAGACCCGGGGATGGATCGACGTGGTCGGCCACCGGGAAACCCCCGGCCGGCCGGCGCTTTACGCCACCACCACCAAGTTCCTCGACGACCTGGGGCTGCGATCGCTGGAGGAGCTGCCGCCGCTCGAGGAGATCGCCAAGACGCTGCAGCTGGAGGTCGTCTCCACTGGCGAAGCCGCGGTCCGGGAACCCGAAGCACAGCCCGCCGCCACCGGCACCGACGGCTGAGCGGATCCAGAAGCTGCTCGCTGCCGCGGGGCTCGGCTCGCGCCGCGAAATCGAAGGCTGGATCTCCGCTGGGCGCGTGAGCGTAAATGGGCGCCGCGCCCAGCTCGGCGAACGCGCGGAGCTTTCCGATTCGATCCTCGTGGACGGCAGGCCGGTTCTCGCCCCGGCGCGGACCCCGACGCGCGTCCTGCTCTACCACAAACCGATCGGCGAGCTCGTCACGCGGAGCGACCCGCAGGGCAGGCCGACCGTATTCGCCAGCCTGCCGCCCGGGCGCTGGATCGCCGTCGGCAGGCTCGACCTGAACAGCTCGGGCCTGCTGGTGTTCACGGACTCCGGGGAGCTCGCAAACCGGCTGATGCACCCCAAATATGGTCTGGAGCGAGAATACGCGGTGCGGATCCGCGGCGCACTTAGCGCCGCAGAGGAAAAGCGGCTCTTGCAGGGCGTCGCCTTAGACGGTGTGCCGGCCCGATTCGACCGCATTCACAGCGAGCGAGAAGGCAAAGGCACCAACCGCTGGTATCGGGTCGTCCTGAAGGAAGGGCGCAACCGCGAGGTGCGGCGGCTGTTCGAAGTCCTCGGACACCCCGTCAGCCGGCTGGTGCGTCTGCGTTACGGACCGATCGAGCTGCCTGCGGATTTGCCGCCCAAGAGCTGGCGCGAGTTGCGAAATCTGGCTATACTTCAAAGGCTTTAGAGAGATGGGCTTCGGCCCATTTTTTGTTTGAGCCTCGACAAAGTCGTTGAGCCGGCGCTGACCGGGCTGGGCTTCGAGCTGGTCGACGTGCAGGCGTCGAACGGCGGGCGTCTGCTGCGCCTCTTTATCGACAAGCCGGGCGGCGTTACCGTGGATGACTGCGCAGCGGTCAGCCGTCACCTCACGCGGGTGCTTGCGGTCGAGGGCATCGACTACGAGCGACTGGAAGTGTCTTCGCCGGGCCTCGACCGGCCGCTGCGCAAGGGGACCGACTTCGAGCGCTTCGCAGGCCGCAAGGCCGAGGTGCGGATGCGCACGCCGGATGCATCGGGGCGGCGGCGCTTCGTTGGGGTGCTGCGCGGCGCCGAAGCCGGGCGCGTGCGGATGGAGCTGGACGGACAGACCGTCGCGCTCGAGCTTGAGAACGTGGAACGGGCGCGGCTGGTGCCCGAACTGTGAAGAGAGGGTGAATGAGTTTCGGTAGAGAACTGCTGCTACAAGCCGACGCGCTCGCGCGCGAGAAGAACGTGACGCGCGACATCGTGTTCTCCGCGCTCGAGCTCGCGCTCGCCTCGGCCCTGAAGAAGCGCTACCTCGAAGATGTCGACGTGCGGGTGGCGATCGACCGCACCACAGGCAACTACAACGCCTTCCGGCGCTGGAAGATCGTGCCCGACGGTACGGTCGAAATCGCGGCGCAGCAGATCCCGGTGTCCGAGGCGGCCAAGAAGAATCCCGCGGCCAAGGCCGACGAATTCATGGAGGAGCCGATCGAACCGATCGATCCGCGGCGCATCGGCGCACAGACCGCCAAGCAGGTCCTACTGCAGCGCATCCGCGACGCCGAGCGCGAGCAGATCCTGAACGACTTCCTGTCGCGCGGCGACGAGCTCGTCACCGGAACGGTCAAGCGCATGGAGCGCGGCAACGCAGTGATCGAGTCCGGACGCCTCGAGGCCCTGCTGCCGCGCGAGCACATGATCCCGAAAGAGAATCTGCGCGTCGGCGACCGCGTGCGCGCCTGGGTGATGAAGATCGACCGCCAGGCGAGGGGGCCGCAGCTCATTCTCTCGCGCACCGCGCCGCAGTTCATCATGAAGCTGTTCGAGCTCGAGGTGCCCGAGATCGAGGAAGGCTTGCTCGAGATCAAGTCGGCGGCGCGCGACCCCGGCGTGCGCGCCAAGATCGCGGTCTTCACGAACGACAAGCGCATCGACCCGATCGGCACCTGCGTCGGCATGCGCGGCTCGCGCGTGCAGGCGGTAACCCAAGAGCTCGCCGGCGAGCGCGTCGACATCGTCCTCTGGTCGGCCGACCCGGCGCAGTTCGTCATCGGCGCGCTCGCGCCCGCCGAGGTCTCGTCGATCGTGGTCGACGAGGAAAAGCACGCAATGGACGTGGTGGTGGACGAGGAGAACCTCGCCGTGGCGATCGGCCGCAGCGGGCAAAACGTGCGCCTCGCCTCCGAGCTCACCGGCTGGCAGATCAACCTCATGACCGAAGAGGAATCGACCAAGAAGCAGCAGGAGGAGAGCGGTCGCATCAAGCAGCATTTCATGGAGAAGCTGGACGTCGACGAAGAAGTGGCGAATATCCTGATCGAGGAAGGGTTCTCGACGCTGGAAGAGATCGCCTACGTGCCGATCAACGAGCTGAACGAAATCGAGGCTTTCGACCAGGAGACGGTGAGCGAGCTGCGTAATCGCGCGCGCAACGCCCTGCTCGTGGCGGCGATCGCGAACGAAGAGAAGGTCGAGGGCGTGGACCCGGAGCTTCTCAAGCTCGAGGGCATGACCACCCAGCTCGCGGCCAAGCTTGCCGAGGGCGGCATCAAGACCCGCGACGACCTGGCCGATCTCGCGGTCGACGAGCTTTCGGAGATGACCGGAATGGAAAGCGAGGCCGCAAAGAAGCTCATCATGGCCGCGCGCGCACACTGGTTCGAGAAGAAGGAGACCGCGTAAGTGGCGCAGACGAGCGTAGCCCAGTTCGCGAGCGAGCTGAAAGTCCCGCCGTCGGTGCTGCTCGAGCAGCTGCGCGCCGCCGGGGTCGACAAGAAGGCGCCCGAAGACTCGCTCACCGATCAGGACAAGTCGCGGCTGCTCGAGCACCTGCGCAAGATGCACGGGTCGGCCGAGCAGAAGAACAAGATCACGCTCACGCGCAAGCACACGAGCGAGATCAAGAAGACCGACGCGAGCGGCAAGTACCGCACAGTGCAGGTCGAGGTGCGCAAGAAGCGCGTCTTCGTCAAGCGCGACCCCGCCGAGGTCGCAGCTCAGGCGGTGGCCGCCGAGGCGCCGGCCGCGCCGCCGCCGCCGGCGGTGGATGCGAGAGAGATCGAGCTGCGCGAGGAAGAGGCGCGCCGCCAGCAGCAGCTGGCCGAACTGCAGGCTGCCGAGCTGCGCGAGAAACAGGAGCGCGAGCGCAAGGAGGCCGAGCAAAAGGCGGCCGCCGAGGCGGCGCAGGCCACGCCCGCGGCTCCCGCCGCGCCGACCACGCTTCACGCGCCGAAGGCCGCCGAGGCGAAGACCGAGAAGAAGGCGAAGAAGGCGAAGCCCACCACGGTGCTGCGCGACGATTCAGTGCGCCGGCGCCAGATCAAGACCCGAGGGGATGCGGGCGGCGGCGTGGCCGGCTGGCACGCGCGCGGCGGCACCCGCCACCGCCCGGGCGGCGCGGCGGTAAGCGAGACCACGTTCGCTCAGCCCACGGAGCCGATGGTGCGGGAAATCGCCGTGCCCGAGACCATCACCGTCGGCGAGCTCGCCCATAGGATGTCGGTCAAGGCGGCGGAAGTCATCAAGGCGTTGATGAAGCTCGGCACCATGGCCACCATCAACCAGGTCCTCGATCAGGAGACGGCAATGATCGTGGTCGAGGAAATGGGCCACAAGGCAAAAGCGGCCAAGCTCGACGATCCCGAGGCGTATCTCGCCGAAAGCGAGGAACATGCGGCGGCGGAGCTCACGCCGCGCCCGCCGGTCGTCACGGTGATGGGTCACGTCGACCACGGCAAGACCTCGCTGCTCGACTTCATCCGCCGCACCAAGGTGGCCGCGGGTGAGGCCGGCGGCATCACGCAACACATCGGCGCTTACCACGTCGAAACGCCGCGCGGTGTGATCACCTTCCTCGACACCCCCGGCCATGAAGCGTTTACGGCCATGCGCGCGCGCGGCGCCAAGGCGACCGACATCGTCGTGCTGGTGGTCGCCGCGGACGACGGCGTCATGCCGCAGACAGTCGAGGCGATCAATCATGCGAAGGCGGCAAACGTCCCGCTCGTCGTGGCGATGAATAAGATCGACAAGCACGAGGCAAACCCCAACAAGGTGAAGCAGGAGCTTCTCACCCACGGTGTGGTGCCCGAAGAATACGGCGGCGACTCCCCGGTCGTGCCAGTCTCCGCGAAGACGGGCGAAGGCATAGATAGCCTCCTCGAGCAGGTGCTTCTGCAGGCCGAGGTGCTCGAGCTGCGGGCGGCAACCGAGGCGCCCGCCAAGGGCGTAGTGATCGAGGCGCGCCTGGACAAGGGGCGCGGCCCGGTGGCCACGCTACTGGTGCAGTCGGGAACTTTGCGCCGCGGCGACATCGTGCTGACCGGCGCGGTCTACGGCCGTGTGCGTGCCATGCTCGACGAAAACGGCAAGTCGGTGCAGTCGGCCGGGCCCTCGATCCCGGTCGAGATCCAGGGGCTTTCCGAGGTGCCGACCGCCGGCGAGGAAGCGATGATCATCGCCGACGAGCGCAAGGCGCGCGAGATCGCGCTGTTCCGGCAGGGCAAGTTCCGCGACGTCAAGCTCGCCAAGCAGCAGGCGGCCAAGCTCGAGAACGTGTTCGAGCAAATGGGGGAGGGCGAGAAGAAGGTGCTGACCGTCGTCATCAAGGCCGATGTGCAGGGTTCGCAGGAGGCGCTGGTGCACGCGCTCACTCGCCTTGCCACCGACGAAGTGAAGGTGACGGTGGTGCACGCGGGCGTCGGGGGCATTACCGAGTCCGACGTCAACCTTGCCATGGCCTCGCGCGCGGTCATCATCGGGTTCAACACGCGCGCCGACGCCACCGCGCGCAAGCTCATCGAGTCGGCGAGCGTCCAGGTCCGCTACTACAACATCATTTACGACGCGGTCGAGGAGATCAAAGCGGCGCTGTCCGGCATGCTCGCACCCGAGCGCAAGGAGTCGGTGCTCGGCTTGGTCGAGGTGCGCCAGGTTTTCCGCATCTCAAAGATCGGCACCGTGGCGGGCTGCTACGTGCAGGAGGGCCTGGTCAAGCGCAGCGCGCAGCTGCGCGTGCTGCGCGACCACGTGGTCATCCACACCGGCGAAATCGAGTCGCTCAAGCGCTTCAAGGACGATGTGCGCGAGGTCAAGGCCGGCTTCGAGTGCGGCATCTCGCTCAAGAACTTCTCCGACATCAAGGAGAAGGACCAGTTTGAGGTCTTCGAAGTGCTGGAGGTCGCGAGGAGTCTTTGAGGAAAGGGCAAGGTCGCCCGCAAAAGCTCGGCGACCTGATCCAACGCGAGCTGTCCGAGCTGCTGCAGCGCGAGCTGCGTGACCCGCGCGTCGGGATGATTACGATTACCGGCGTCGACGTCTCGCCCGACTTCTCCCACGCCAAGGTCTTCTTCACCGTTCTTCAAAAACAAAGGCTGGAGGACGCGCGCGAGGGCCTGCGGCACGCCGCAGGCTTCCTGCGCTCGCAGCTCGCAAGGCGCATTAAGCTCTACACCACCCCGGAGCTGCGCTTCGAGTACGACGAGTCGGTGGAGCGGGGGGACCGGCTTTCGCGCCTGATCAACAGCGTCAAGAAGGCATGATCGACGGCGCCTTGCTGCTCGACAAGCCGGTCGGGGTAAGCTCGAACGCAACGCTGCAGCAGGCAAAGAAGCTGCTCGGCGCGGCAAAGGCCGGGCATGCCGGCACCCTCGATCCGCTCGCCTCCGGACTGCTCGTCGCGCTGTTCGGCGAAGCAACCAAGTTCGCCGGGCCGCTGCTCGATGCGGACAAGGAGTATGTGGCGGCTCTCGAGCTCGGCACCCGAACCTCCACCGCGGATGCCGAGGGCGAAGTCATCGAAAGACGGCCGGTGAGCATCACTCCGGCCGCTCTGGCCGCGGTGCTCCAGCGCTTCCGCGGCGAGATCGAGCAAGTGCCGCCGATGCACTCGGCGCTCAAGCATAAGGGCAGGCCGCTCTACCGGCTGGCGCGCCGTGGCGAGCAAGTCCCGCGCGTCGCGCGCCGGGTTCGTATCTCCTGCCTGGAGATAGTGAGTTTCGACGTTCCCCTGCTGCGCATGCGCGTGGTCTGCAGCAAGGGGACCTACGTCCGCGTACTCGCCGAGGATATCGGCACGGGCCTCGGCTGCGGCGCTCATCTCTCAGCCCTGCGGCGCACCGGCTCGGGACGTTTCCGCGTCGAGAACGCGCTGACTCTGGATGCGCTGGAAGCGCTGCCGATCGAGGAGCGCGGGCGCGCTCTGCTCGCGCTGCCCGCGCTCCTGCAAGGCTTGCCCCGGGCGGAGCTTGGCGCCGCAGAGGAAGCGCGCCTGCGCCAAGGCCAGGCGCTGAAGATCCGCGGACTCGAGCGCGGGCTATGCGCGCTCGTGCGGCCCGACGGCGGTGTGATCGGACTCGGCACCGCGGATGGAGACGGCGGTTTGAAGCCGCTGCGGCTCACCCAAACGGCTGAAAAACATTTAAAATCCGCGGCTCACATGAAAAGAGAGTAGAGCAATGGCTTTACAGGTTGTGCAGAAGGAGCGGGTCGTGAAGCAGTATCAGCGCTCCGGCAAGGATACCGGCTCTCCCGAGGTGCAGATCGCGCTCCTCACCGAGCGCATCAACAGCCTCGCCGAGCATTTCAAGACGCACGTCAAGGACTTTCATTCGCGCCGCGGGCTTTTGAAGCTGGTGAGCCAGCGCCGCAAGCTGCTCGATTACCTCAAGCGCAGGGACGCGGACAAGTACCGCGGCCTCATCGAGCAGCTGAGCCTCCGAAAATAGACGCCCGGCCAATGCCGTCAAGTGGAGCGCTCATCGCCCGATGAGCGCTTTTTGCTTTCAAGGATTCCCGTGAACCCCATCAAGAAGACCTTTCCCTACGGAGCCCACCAGGTCACTTTCGAGACCGGCGAGATCGCGCGCCAGGCCCACGGCTCGGTGGTCTGTTCCATGGACGACACCGTCGTTCTCGCCACCGTGGTCGCGGCCAAGGAGCCGCGCGCCGGCCAGGACTGGTTTCCGCTGACCGTCGATTACGTCGAGAAGACCTACGCCGCGGGCAAGATCCCGGGTGGCTTCTTCAAGCGCGAGGGCCGGCCCTCCGAGAAAGAGACGCTCACCTCGCGGCTCATCGACCGGCCGATCCGGCCGCTGTTTCCGGACGGCTTCCTGAACGAGGTGCAGGTGGTCGCCACGGTGCTATCGCTCAATCCCGAGATCGATTCCGACATCCCGGCGATGCTCGCGGTCTCGGCCGCGCTCGAGATCTCGGGCATCCCGTTCAACGGCCCGATCGGCGCCTGCCGCGTCGGCTATGTCAACGGCGACTACGTGCTCAACCCGACCGCGTCACAGCTCAAGGAGTCGAAGCTCAACCTGGTCGTTGCCGGGACCGAGCAGGGCGTGATGATGGTCGAGTCCGAGGCGCTCGAGCTGCCCGAGGACACGATGCTCGGCGCGGTGATGCACGGCCACCAGCAGATGCAGGCCGCGATCCAGGCGATCCACGAGCTCGCCGAGGCCGCCGGCAAGCCGGCCTGGGAATGGCAGCCGCCAGCGAAAGACGAGGCCCTGATAGGGCGTGTTGGCGAGCTGGTCGAGCAGGATTTGCGCGCCGCTTTCGCAATGAAGCAAAAGCAGGCACGCAACACGCGGCTCGCGGAGATCCGCAAGGCCGCACTGGAGAGGCTCCTCGCTGAGAACTCGCAGCTGGACGCCAACGTCGTCAAAGAGACGTTCTTCAACCTCGAGTCCAGGATCGTGCGCAGCCAGATCCTAGACGGCGAGCCGCGCATCGACGGGCGCGACACGCGCACCGTGCGGCCGATCAACGTGCGCGTGGGTGTGCTGCCGCGTACGCACGGCTCCGCCATGTTTACCCGGGGAGAAACCCAGGCGCTCGTGACCGTGACGCTCGGCACCGGGCGCGACGAGCAGATCATCGACGCGCTTTCGGGCGAATACCGCGAGCGCTTCATGCTCCACTACAACATGCCGCCTTACGCGACCGGCGAGACAGGCCGCGTCGGGCCGCCGAAGCGGCGCGAGATTGGCCATGGCCGCCTCGCCAAGCGCGCGCTCGTGGGCCTGCTGCCCACGCCGGAGGAGTTCGGCTACTCGATCCGCGTCGTGTCCGAGATCACCGAGTCGAACGGCTCCTCGTCGATGGCCTCGGTGTGCGGCGGCAGCCTCGCACTCATGGACGCCGGCGTCCCGGTCAAGGCGCACGTGGCCGGCATCGCGATGGGACTGATCAAGGAAGGCAACCGCTTCGCGGTTCTGTCCGACATCCTGGGCGACGAGGATCACCTCGGTGACATGGACTTCAAGGTCGCCGGCACCGACAAGGGCATCACCGCGCTGCAGATGGACCTGAAGATCGAGTCGATCAACAAGGGCATCATGAAGGTGGCGCTCGACCAGGCGCGCGAGGGACGCCTTCACATCCTCGACATCATGAAGAAGGCGATCGAGGGCTCGCGCGCCGAGCTCTCCACTTACGCGCCGCGCATCATCAAGATCAAGATCAATCCCGACAAGATCCGCGACGTCATCGGCAAGGGCGGCGTGGTGATCCGCGGCATCCAGGAAGAGACCGGCACCACCATCGAGATCGAGGACGACGGCACGGTATCGATCGCGTGTGTCTCGGCCGAGGGCGGCGAGGCGGCGAAAAAGCGCATCCAGGAGCTCACCGCCGACGTCGAGGTCGGCAAGGTCTACGAGGGCACGGTGCTGCGCCTGCTCGACTTCGGGGCGATCGTGCAGCTGCTACCCGGGCGCGACGGGCTGCTGCATATCTCGCAGATCTCGCATGAGCGCGTAAATGCCGTTTCCGATCACCTCAAGGAAGGCCAGCAGGTGAAGGTCAAGGTGCTGGAAGCCGACGACAAGGGACGCGTGCGGCTTTCCATGAAAGCCGTGAAGGAACAGGAGCAACCCGCGAAGCAGAGCGGGTAGGCGGTTTTCGTTTTCCGCTACTTCGCGACCTGGCGCTCGCGCAGCTCGTCGAGCGTCTTGCAATCGATGCACAGCGTCGCCGTCGGGCGCGCTTCCAGGCGCTTGAGGCCGATCTCCACCCCGCAGCTGTCGCAGTAGCCGTACTCGTTCGCGTCGATGCGCGCGATCGTCTCGTCGATTTTCTTGATGAGCTTTCTCTCGCGATCGCGGTTGCGCAGCTCGAGCGCCATGTCGGACTCCTGGCTCGCGCGGTCGTTCGGATCAGCGAACACCGTCGCCTCGTCCTGCATAGTGTGCACGGTGCGGTCGATTTCCTCCGACAGTTCAGCCTTCAGCGACTCGAGGATCTTGCGAAAGTGCGAGCGCTGGCGGGCGTTCATGTATTCCTCGCCCTTCTTCGCTGCGTACGGGGTGAAACTCTTGCGGGTCAGTTCGACTGGCATTTTTGGCTCAAAAAGCGAAAGCGCTTTTTAGCACTAAAGATCCCCTGTCGCAAGGGACTTCGATTGCCCTGAGTATGCGCTAAGAGTATCATTTGACGCCTTTTTCGGGGTGTGGCGCAGCCTGGTAGCGCGCTTGCTTTGGGAGCAAGATGTCGGAGGTTCAAATCCTCTCACCCCGACCACGGGACCTGCCCGTAGCTCAACCGGATAGAGCACCAGCCTTCTAAGCTGGGGGTTGTGGGTTCGAGTCCCGCCGGGCAGGCCATCGCGCTGGGCGCGATTTGTCTTTGACAGTTTTTTGCAGCAGTGGTGACCGTAGCTCAACGGTAGAGTCCCGGATTGTGATTCCGGTTGTTGTGGGTTCGAGTCCCATCGGTCACCCCACACATTTGCGCTTTGGGCCGCAGCTGTGCAGATCGAGCGCGAGATCAAATTCACTTTGACGCCGGAGGCGGCGCGCCGCGTCGTGCGGCAGGTGCGCCGCGCGGGGCCGTGGCGCCGCCGCATGGTTTCCAACGCGTACTACGACACCGCAAACGAACAGCTGCGGCGCGCCGGCGTCGCGCTGCGGCTTCGGCGCGACGGCAGGCGGCGGCTTCAGACTCTGAAAGTCGAAGCCGACGGCGGGGGCTTGAGCACGCGCGCGGAGTGGGAGCTGCCGGCGCCGGGCGGGCGCCTCGACGTGGCCGCGTTTCCGCGCGAGGAAATCCTCGCCGCGACCGGGCTCGATGTAGCGCGCCTCGCGCGGAAGCTCCAACCCCGGTTCGAGACCCGCTTCGCCCGGCGGTCTGCTCCGGTGATCGTCGACGGCGCGACGCGCGCGGAGATCTCCATCGACCGGGGCTACGTGGCGGCCGGTGAGCGCCGCGAGCCGATCAGCGAAGTCGAGCTCGAGCTCAAGGCGGGCGACACAGCGTCGCTGCTGCGCTACGCCGGTCGGCTCGCGAAACCGCTCGGGCTCGCGCTCGAGTTCGAGAGCAAGGCCGAGCGCGGCTACCGCCTGGTGGCGGGCGAGGATTCCCCTCTGCCCCGCAAGTGGCGCCGGCCGAAGCTCGCCGAGCTAGCCACGCCGAGCGAGGCATTCCACGCAATTTTCACCGCCGCGCTCACCCAGGCCGGAGCAAACGCCCGCGGCGTCGCCCACGGGCGCGACCCCGAATACCTGCACCAGATGCGCGTCGGGCTACGTCGGCTGCGCTCGGCGCTGCTCGCTTTCCGCGATCTCGTGCCGAAGAAAGCCGCGCAGCCGCTCGCCCAGCGCCTGCGCGGCCTGATGCCCCACCTCGGGGCCGCGCGCGACTGGGACGTGTTCACCGAGGGCCTAGTGCACCTCGGAACGCAGGAGCCGGAGCGCGCTCCGCTCATCGCGCCGCTGCTCGCGCTCGCGCGCGCGAAGCGCGGCGTCGCCCGCCGCCGTGCGCGCATGGCTGCGGCGTCGCCCGGGCTCCAGTCCTTCATGCTGCGCGCCCTGCGCTGGGTGAATGCGGCCCCGTGGAAGGACACCGCGGAAAGCGCCGAAGGCTCGCTCGGCGCATTCGCTGCGGCGGCGCTCGATCGGGTGCATCGCAAGTCGCTCGCCCAAGCGCAGGACATCGACTGGGCCGATGCCGAGCGTCGGCACCGGCTGCGCATCTGCATGAAGCGCCTGCGCTACGCCTGCGATTTCTTCGCCTCGTCTTTCGCCGGCGCGGCGGCGCGCCCCTACATCAAGCGCCTGGCGGCGTTGCAGGACATCCTCGGCGAACTGAACGACATTGCGGTGGCGCGGCGTCTGCTTGCCGAGCTCGTTCCCCGGGGCAGCGCACGCGACGTCGCGGCCGCCGCCGGGCACGTCCGGCATGCGCTCGCCGTGCGCGAGCGCATGCTCGTCATGTCCCTCGAGCCCGCCTGGGCCGCCTTCGAGAAGCGCCGGCCGTTCTGGAAGGCGCGAGCATGAACACCTGTGGCAGGGGCCAGATGAACGGCGTGCGCGGATAGGCGCGCTCGAGCGCCGGCTTGTTGTCTCCTACCTCGCATACGAGCAAGCCGCCCCGATTCAGGAACCGCATAGATTCGTCGAGGATGCGCGCGATGTAATCCAGTCCTTGCCTGCCGCCCGATAGCGCAATACCGGGCTCGTAGCGGTATTCGCGGGGCAGGGCGCGCATCGACGGCGTGCTGACATACGGCGGGTTGCAGGTGATCAGGTCGTACCGACCTCGAATACTGCCGAACAGATCGGAGCGGATGAGGCGAACGCGCCTCTTGAGCCGGTGCGTCCCAATGTTGCGCGCAGCCACCGCCAGTGCAGCGCGCGAGATATCCGAAGCGTCGACCTGGGCGCGCGGGAAAGCGCGTGCCGCGAGAATCGCGAGGCAGCCCGAGCCGGTGCAAATGTCCAGGATGCGCCTCGGCGCGATGCGCAGGTCCTTCAGCACGAATGCGATGTGGGAACGGGGGATGATGACCCGCCGGTCGACATAAAAGGACATGCCGTCGAGCCACGCTTCATTCAGCAGGTACGCGGCAGGGATGTGCTTCTTGATCCTTCTCTTGAGTAATTGATCGACACGCTTCGGATCGACGTCGGCGCTCAGATCCGCATCAAAGGGAAACTTCAGGCCGCGCAGCACGAGAAACGCGGCCTCGTCGCGGGGGTTATCGGTACCGTGACCGTAATGAAGGCGCGCCGCTCTTAACTTTCTTTCGGTTTTTTGGATTAGCTGCTCTAACGTCAAGGCAGCAGCGCGCGCAGGACGTCCAGATAGATGCGCGGCAGCACCTCGAGCTCGTCGAGCGCGATGTGCTCGTTCAGCTTGTGGATGCTCGCGTTCACCGGGCCGAGCTCGATGATCTCGGGGCAGATGTCGATTATGAAGCGCGCGTCCGACGTTCCTCCGGTGGTCGAAAGCTCGGCGGAGCGGCCGGTGCGCCGTTTGCCCGCCGCCATGGCCGTCTCGGCAAGCTTGCCGCGCTTGCTGAGGAAGGGCTTTGCGCCGAGAGTCCAACGGATCGCGTAATCCAGCTTATGCTTTTTCAGCACCGACTCGAGCCGGCTCCTTAAGGATGCCTCGGTGCTTTCGGTCGAAAAGCGGAAGTTGAAGTCCACATGGGCGGTGCCGGGGATGACATTCGCCGCGCCGGTCCCGGCGCGCACGTTTGAAACCTGCCACGTGGTAGGCGGGAAGTCCTCGTTGCCCTTGTCCCACTGCACCTTGGCGAGCTCCGCGAGCGCTGGCGCAAGCTCGTGCACGGGGTTGCGGGCGAGATGAGGGTACGCCACATGACCCTGGATGCCCCGCACCACCAGGTTGCCCGAAAGCGAGCCGCGGCGACCGTTCTTCAGCATGTCGCCAAGCGCGTCGACCGAGGTGGGCTCGCCGACGATGCAGTAGTCGATGAACTGGTTGCGGCGTTTGAGGGCTTGGACCACACGTACGGTGCCGTCCACCGCCGGACCTTCCTCGTCCGAGGTGAGTAGAAATGCGATCGACCCGGAGTGCCGGGGTCTTTCGCGGAGAAATGCTTCGGTCGCGACCACGAAGGCCGCGATCGACGATTTCATGTCGGCGGCGCCGCGGCCGAAGAGCTTGCCGTCGCGGATGGTGGGCATGAACGGATCGGAGTGCCATTCGTGGAGCGGGCCGGTGGGCACGACGTCGGTATGGCCCGCGAAGCACACCACCGGGTGTCCGGTGCCGCGGCGCGCCCAGAGATTCGTGACCTCGCCGAAATTCATCGGCTCGCAGCCGAAGCCGGCGCGCTCCAGTCGCCTGGCGATGATCTCCTGGCAGCCGCCGTCTTCCGGGGTGACCGACTTGCGGGCGATGAGCTCCTTCGCTAGCTCGAGCGCCTCAGGCATTCATATCGATCTTGAAATTTCCGAACGATGCTCCTTCGCCCGGGGAGAGCAGACCTTCCCTCTTGTCCTTCTTTTCCTCGGCCGGCTTGACGGGCGGCGGCGGAATCGACTGCCCGGTGATCTCGCCGGCCGTCGCCTGATTGATGAGCCACAGCATGTTCGTGGCCGAGTCGGCGTTAGCCATCGCCTCGTCCTGCGTGATCTTGCCGTCCATGAACAGCTTGAACAGCGACTGCTCGAAGGTCTGCGAGCCCGGCGACATGCTCTTCTCGAGCGCTTCCTTAATTTCGGTGATCTCGCCCTTCTCGATCAGCTCGGCGATGTGGCGCGTATTGAGCAGGACCTCTACCGCCGGAACCCGGGTTCCGGTCTTCGTGCGCACTAGGCGCTGCGAGATCACCGCAGAGAGCGCCGCGGCCAGGTCAAGCAGCAGCGCCGGCCGGTTCTCCAGCGGGTAGAAGTTGATGATGCGGTTCATCGCGTGGTAGCTGTTGTTCGCGTGCAGCGTCGCGAGGCACAGGTGCCCCGACTGCGCGTACGCGAGCGCCATCGACATGGTGGGCTTGTCGCGGATCTCGCCGATGAGAATGCAGTCGGGCGCCTGGCGCAGCGCGTTTCTGAGCCCGATCTCGAAGTGCTTGGTATCGGTGCCGATCTCGCGCTGGTTTACGATCGATTTCTTGTTCTGGAAGATGAACTCCACCGGGTCTTCCAGCGTGAGAATGTGCCCCGTGTTGCGCTCGTTCCGGTAGTCGAGCATCGCCGCAAGGGAGGTGGACTTGCCCGAGCCGGTCGCGCCGACCATTAGGATGAGGCCGCGCTTGCGCATGATCACTTCCTTCAGCACCTCGGGCACGCCGAGCGTGTCGATCGGCGGAATGCTGGCGGGGATGTAGCGCACCACGACAGAAGGGGAGCCCTTCTGGCGGAACGCGCTGATACGAAAGGTGCCGACGCCCGCGAGGTTGTAGGCGGTGTTGAGCTCCATCTCTTCCTCGAATTCCCTGATCTGGCGCTCGTTCAGCACCTCGTAGAGAAGCTGTTCCACCGTCTCGGTTGTCATGGTGGTCTGGTTCACCGGCACGGCGATGCCGTTGATCTTGATGTTGATCGGCGCCCCCACCGAAACGAAGATGTCCGAGGCCTTTTTGTCGGCCATGACCTGGAACAACCGCTTCATTGCAGACATCGTGCAGCCCTCCCGAGCTGTGCCCGCTAGTCTAATCCCCCCTGAGCAGCTCGTTCAGGCTGGTCTTGGCGCGGGTCTTGGCATCGACTGTTTTCACAATCACCGCACAGTACAGGCTGTAAGTTCCGTCCGGCGAGGGCAAAGTGCCCGAAACGACGACCGAGCCCGCCGGCACGCGCCCATAGAGGATGCCTCCGCTCGCGCGGTCCAGGATGCGCGTGCTCTGGCCCAAGTACACGCCCATCGAAAGCACGCTGTTTTCCTCCACGATGACGCCTTCGACCACTTCGGAACGCGCGCCGATGAAGCAGTTGTCCTCGATGATCACCGGGTTCGCCTGCAGCGGCTCGAGCACGCCTCCGATACCGACGCCGCCCGAAAGGTGGACGTTCTTCCCGATCTGCGCGCACGAGCCGACGGTGGCCCAGGTATCCACCATCGTGCCCTCGTCGACGTAGGCTCCGATGTTCACGAATGACGGCATCAGCACCACGTTGTTCGCGATATAAGCGCCGCGCCGCACGGCAGCGGGCGGAACGACGCGAAATCCGGCGTTTGGGAAGTCGAACGATTCGAATTTGGAAGGCACCTTGTCGTAATACTTGCCTTCCATGACGCGGTTGTCTTGCAGGCGGAAGGACAGCAGGACCGCCTTCTTGAGCCACTGGTGCGTGATCCACTCGCCACCGACCTTTTCGGCGACGCGCAGCCTGCCGCTATCGAGGCCGCTGATCGCCTCTTCGACCGAGTCGCGCAGCTCCGGCGTCGGCTTGAGGGACGCCCGGGTTTCCCAGCCCGCTTCGATGACTTCGCGGGCGTTCATAGGCGGCGCATGAATTGCGCGATGCGTTCCATGGCTTGCACGCACTCCTCGAGAGGGGCCACCAAGGCTATGCGCACGTGGTTCGCGCCGGGATTCTTCCCGTTTACGGCGCGGCCCAGGTAGCTGCCCGGCAGCACAAGCACATTGTATTCATGGTGCAGGCGGCGGACGAACTCGGTGTCGTCGATCGGCGTGGGCAGCCAGACATAAAGGCCCGCGTCCGGTCTGGGCGCCTTTACCCGGGACAGCACCGCATCGAATTTCTCGGCATACAGGCGGCGGTTTTCGTGCACGTGCTGTTCGTCGTTCCAGGCGGCGATGGACGCCTTTTGCACTGCCAGGCTCATGGCCGAGCCATGGTAGGTGCGATAGAGGAGAAAGCTCTTCAGCAACCGGGCATCGCCGGCGACGAAGCCCGAGCGCATTCCCGGGGCATTGGAGCGCTTCGACAGGCTGGAGAACACCACCAGATTGCGAAAGCCCTCGCGCTTCAGCCGGCATGCGGCTTCGAGGGCGCCGAGCGGGGGCGCGTCGAAGTAGATCTCCGAGTAGCACTCGTCCGAGGCAATGACGAAGCAGTGCCGGTCGGAAAGCTCGAAGAGCGCCTGCCACTCGCCGAGCGTCATCACGCGTCCGCTGGGATTCGCCGGCGAGCACGCATACACGAGCTGCACCCCGGCCCAGCTTTCCGGCTCGCCGTAGACCGGGGTCGCGCCCCCGAGCAGGGCGGCGCCTTCATATATTTGATAGAAGGGATTCGGGCAGACGACCTTGCAGCCCGGGGTCGGGTCCAGCACGGCCTGAGCGAAAGAGAACAGCGCTTCGCGCGAGCCGTTGACCGGCAGTACCTGCGTGGCGGGATCGGGCGCCGGAATGCCGTAGCGCCGCCCGAGCCACCCCGAAATCGCGGCACGCAGCTCGGGCGTGCCCGCAGTCGCCGGATAGGTCGCAAGGCCGTCGAGCGCGCCGGCAAGCGCGTCCTTGATCAAGCGCGGGGTCGGATGCTTCGGCTCTCCGATGGAAAGATTGATGCCGGCAGGCTTGCCGCCGATCAGCGCGCGAAGCTTCTCGAAGGGGTAGGGGTTAAGGTTTGCTAGAAGCGGATTCACTGCGCCAGCCCTTCTTCCGGTGTTCGGCAATGACACTCGTGCAGATTCCACCTCGCACGTTGAACCGCGCCTCGAGTCTCATATAGCGGGGCTTCGTCTCCCGTACCAGATCGTCGAGGATGCGGTTCGTCACCGCTTCGTGGAACGCGCCTTCGTCGCGGAAGGACCAGATGTAGAGCTTGAGCGATTTCAGCTCGACGCAAAGGCGATCGGGCACGTAGTCGAGCACGAGCGTAGCGAAATCCGGCTGGCCGGTCTTCGGACACAGACACGTGAACTCCGGGATCTCCATGTGGATCCGGTAGTCGCGATGCGGCGTCGGATTGGCGAAGGTCTCTAGCCGCTTGCTCGGTCGGGAAGGCACGAGAAAAACCGGCGGAGGGAAAGCGCGGCGATGTTATCATTTTTTCCGTGCGGCTCACTCAAATAAGATTGTCTGGATTCAAATCCTTCGTCGATCCAACCTTGATCCAAGTGCCGGGCCCGCTCGTGGGCGTGGTCGGGCCCAACGGCTGCGGCAAGTCGAACGTCATCGACGCGGTGCGCTGGGTGCTCGGCGAGAGCCGGGCTTCGGCGCTGCGGGGGGACTCGATGCAGGACGTGATCTTCAACGGCTCGGTGAATCGCAAGGCGCTCGCGCGCGCCTCGGTGGAGCTCATTTTCGACAACTCGCAGGGGCGCGCGGCCGGGCAATGGTCGCAATACGCGGAGATCTCGGTCAAGCGCACGCTGCAACGCGACGGAGAGTCGAGCTACTTCATCAACGGCACGCACGTGCGCAGGCGGGACATCACCGACATGTTCCTCGGCACCGGCCTCGGCCCGCGCGCCTACGCGATCATCGAGCAGGGGATGATCTCGCGCGTAATCGAAGCGAAGCCCGAGGAGCTGCGCGTGTTCCTGGAGGAGGCGGCGGGCATCTCGCGCTACAAGGAGCGGCGCCGCGAGACCGAGAACCGGCTCGCCGACACGCGCGAGAACCTGGCCCGCGTCACCGATATCCGACTCGAACTCGGCGCCCAGCTCGAGAAGCTCGAAGCGCAGGCGAAGGTAGCGATGCGCTACAAGGAGTACCACTCCGATCTCCGGCTCAAGCAGCACCTGCTGTGGTACCTGCGCCGGCGCGACGCCGCCGGCGAGCGCGACCGCTACGCGCAGGAGATCGCCAAGGTCACCCATGCGCTCGAAGCCGAGACTGCGGGGCTCAGGGACACGGAATCGCGCGTCGAGAGAGCGCGCGCGGCGCATTACGCCGCAGGCGACGCCATGAACGCCGCCCAAGGGGCGCTGTACGCGGCGAATGCCGAGGTGGCACGCTTCGAGTCGGAACTGCGGCACGCCGAGGAAACACGCGGCCGCTTGGAAAGCCAGCACACCGAACGCCGCGCGCAGCTCGCCTCGTGGCGCGAGCAGCGCGCGCAGCTGACGCAATCGCTGCACTCGTGGGCCAACCGCGCGACGGAGGCGAAACGCCGGGTCCTTGAAACCAAGGACACGCTCGCTGCCCAGCATCTCCTGTTGCCGCAGGCCGAGCAGGCGTTCCGCGGCGCGCAGGAGCGGCTCGATTCGGCGCGCGGCGCGCTGTCGCAATCCGAAAGCCGACTGCAGCTGGAACAGGCCAATGGCACGCATCTGGAGCGCGCTCAGCAGGCATTCGTACAGCGCCGCGAGCGGCTCGAGGCGGAGCTCGAGACGATGGCGGAGCCCGAGGCAGGCGCATTGCAGAGCGTCGGGGCGGCGATCGCGGAGCTCGAGCAAGCGCTCGGGGCCGCGCAACGCAAGTGCGAGTCGCTGCAGGCGCAGCATGCCGCGGCCGACGAGCTGCGCACCCAGGCTGGCGAGGCGCTCGGCGCCGCGCAGCGCGAGCACGCGGCGGCGCATGCCCAACTCGATACCTTGCGCCAGATCCAGGCAGCAACAGAGGACAACGCTCCCCTGCAGGAATGGCTAGAGCGGCATGGGCTCGCCCAGGCGGCGCGCCTCTGGCAGAAGCTGCGCATCGACCATGGCTGGGAGACCGCGGTGGAAGCGGTGCTGCGTGAGCGTTTGCACGCCCTCGAGCTCACCGACTCGGCGCGTCTTGCGTCCGCGCTCGCCGACCGTCCGCCGGTGAAAGCGAGCGTCTTCGATCACGGCGGCCGCCCGCGCGGCACGGACGCGGTGGGGCTGCCCTTGACGGCGAAGATCCATGTCAGCGACCCGGCAGTGGCGGGCGCGCTCGCTGACTGGCTCGCCGGCGTGGTCGCCATCGAGGGCATTCCCGACGCGCGCATGCGCGACGCCTTGCCCAGCGGCGTAGTCCTGGTGAATCGGGAAGGCCATCAGTTCACGCGCCATACCGTGAGCTTCCATGCCCCCGACCCGGAGGATGCCGGCCTGCTCGCGCGGCAGGCCGAAATCGAGGAGCTGGAAAAGCGCTGCGCCGAGCTCGCGGCGCGCCTGTCGGCGGCGGAGGCCCGCTCGCGCGAGCATGACGGGCAGGCGGCGCTCCGCACCCAGGCCCTGGAGCAGGCGCGGCAGGAGATCAATGCGTGCCAGAAGGCGCTGCACGACGCGCAGATCGAGAACGTCAAGCTCTCCCAGGCGCACGAGCGCTACCGCGAGCGCAGCGCCCAGGTGCGAGCCGAGCTGGAGGAAGTGCGCGCGGAGAGCGAGCGCACGCGCCAGGCGCTGGCCGGCTCCAACGAGCTCGCCGGGCACGTCGCCGGCGAGATCCGGGAGCTTAAGACGCAAGCCGAAGCGGCCCGACAGACGCTCGCCGAGGCGGACGGCGCGCTCGCCACGCAGCGGGCAGCCGCGCAGCAGGCCGAGCGCGAGGCGCAGGACGCGCTGTTCGGCGAGCGCGAATGCAACTCCAAGATCGCCGAGATGGACAACGCGGTACGCGTAATCGATCAGCAGATCGAGCGTGCCGACGTGGAGGTCCTCCGGCTGAACGAGGAGCTCGCCTCCGACCCGATCCCTTCGGTGCGCGAGGCGCTGGAAACTGCGGTGGAGCTGAGAATCGCCTGCGAGAAGCAGCTCGCCGAGGCGCGCAACGCGGTGGAGGCCGCCTCTGGCGCGCTGCGCGAGCTGGAGGAAGCGAAGCTCCAGGCGGAGGCGCGAGCCGCGCCGCTGCGCGAAAAGGTCGGCGAGCTGCGCTTGAAGGAGCAGGCAGCGCGGCTCAATTTCGACCAGTTCGCCACGCAGCTCAGCGAGGCGGGCGCGGACGAGGAGGTCCTCGCGGCGGAGGCCGAGCACGCGCCGCGTGCGTCCTCGCTGCAGGGGGAGATCACGCGCATCACCCAGGCGATCAACGAGCTCGGCGCGGTGAACTTGGCCGCGCTCGAGGAGCTCAGCGCGAGCCGCGAGCGCAAGAGCTTCCTCGACGCCCAGGCCACCGATCTCGAAGAGGCGGTGACGACGCTCGAAGACGCGATCCGCAAGATCGACCGCGAGAGCCGCGAGCTGCTGCGCGAGACCTTCGATACCGTGAACGGCCACCTGGGGAAGTTATTCCCCACGCTTTTCGGCGGTGGCGATGCGAAGCTTGTAATGACGGGCGAGGAGATCCTCGACGCCGGCGTGCAAGTCATGGCGCATCCTCCAGGCAAGCGCAATACCAGCATCCATCTACTCTCGGGCGGCGAGAAAGCGCTCACGGCGATCGCGCTCGTATTCTCGCTGTTCCAGCTGAACCCGGCGCCTTTCTGCCTGCTCGACGAGGTCGATGCCCCGCTCGACGACTCGAATACGCTGCGCTTCTGCGATCTGGTGAAGCGCATGTCGGCGCAGACGCAGTTCCTGTTCATCAGCCACAACAAGATCTCGATGGAAATGGCCTCGCAGCTCGTCGGCGTCACCATGCCCGAGTCGGGCGTGTCGCGCGTCGTGGCGGTGGACATCGAGGAGGCGCTGCGCATCCGGGAGGAGCTGGCCGCCTGATCTTAGGGCGGCCTCTTGCCCCGTCGCCCGTGTCATGAGCGACCTCGTCCTCGGTCTGCTCGTCCTCGGCGCGGTCCTCTTTGCCGCAGTGCTGATCTATAACCGCCTGCAGGAGCGCTCGGCGCGGCGCGCGATCGAGCGTGCGTTCGACTCGCGTACCGAAGACATGCTGGCGCACGTGCCCGTGGAGAGGCGTGAGCCCGTCCTTGAAAAAGGGCCTGCCTACCCCGTGCCGGACACCCGGGTCGACTACGTGATCGAGCTTAAGCCCACGCGGGCGCTCTCGGCGGCCGCGGTGCAGGAGGGCTGGCGGCCGATCGACCAGCGCTTCGGCCGCCGCGCCTTCCTTGCCACCGCCGACGGCGTCTGGCATGCCGCTCTCCAGCTCGTCAGCCGCGCCGGCGCGGTGAGCGAAGCGGAATTGATCGAGTTTCGCTCCGCAGTCGAGGCCCTGGCCGCACGCCTCGGCGCGAGCGCGGCGGCGCCGGACATGCGGCCGGCGCTGGAGGCCGCGCGCGAGCTGGACCGGGCGTGCGCGGACGGCGACATCCAGGTGGCTCTGCATGTCGTGGGCGAAGGCGTGACCCCGGACGCGATCGACACCGACCTCGGCGAGCAGCCGTTCCACGTCGTACGGCGCGAGGACGGCGTGACGCTCGTCCTCGACGTGGCGCTTACGCCGGATCTCGGTGCAAGCTACGAGGCGATGGCGCGCGCCGGGCGCAGCCTGGCCGCGGCGCACAACGCGCGCCTGGTCGACGATCGCGGCAACCTGCTCGACGAGCGCTCGCTCGCCGCGATCGGCGCGCAGCTTGAAGCGGTACGCCGGACGCTGGCAGCGCGCGGCATCGAGACCGGCAGTGCGCTGGCACAGCGGCTGTTTTCATGAATGTCGAAGAGAGGGCAAAAAGACTTCGCGCAGCGATCGAGCGGCACAACCGGCTGTACTACGTTGAAGACGCGCCCCAGATCACCGACGCCGAGTACGATGCGCTGTTTCGCGAGCTGCAGGCGCTGGAAGCCGCGCACGCGGAGCTGCGCCGCGCAGATTCCCCGACCCAACGCGTAGGCGGCGCGCCGCTCGCCGAATTCGGCGAGGTGCGGCATCGCACGCCGATGCTTTCGATCAGCAACGCGTTCGAGGAGGAGGACGTGCGCGCCTTCGACCGGCGCGTGTGCCAGGCGCTTGGCGCCGAGCGCCTCGAATACGCGACCGAGCCCAAGCTCGACGGGCTCGCGGTGAGCCTGGTCTACCGCGATGGCGGGTTCACCCAGGGCGCCACGCGCGGCGATGGTGCCACCGGCGAGGACGTCACGGCGAACCTCCGTACGGTCCGGTCGATACCGCTCAAGATCCCGCAGAAAGGGATTTTCGAAGTACGAGGTGAAGTGCTGATGTACCGGCGCGATTTCGACGCACTCAACAAGCGCCAGCGCGAGGCCGGGCAGAAGGAGTACGTCAACCCGCGCAACGCCGCGGCCGGAGCAGTGCGTCAGCTGGATCCGCGCATCACCGCGTCCCGGCCGCTGCGTTTTTTTGCCTACGCGATCGCGGATGCCGAGCGCATCGATTGGCAGACCCAGGCGCAGGCGCTCGAGCGGCTGGAGTCGGTCGGCTTTCCGGTGTGCAAGGACCGCGACGTGGTCGAGGGGGCTCCCGGGCTCCTAGACTACTACCGTCGGATCGGACGCATGCGCGACAAGCTGCCCTACGCGATCGACGGCGTGGTCTACAAGGTGAACCGCCTGGACTGGCAGGAGCGGCTTGGCTTCGTATCGCGCGCGCCGCGGTTCGCGCTCGCGCACAAATATCCGGCCGAGGAGCAGACCACCCAGGTGCTCGGCATCGAGCTGCAAGTCGGCCGCACCGGCGCGCTCACGCCCGTAGCCAAGCTGAAGCCCGTATTCGTCGGCGGCGTTACCGTCACCAACGCCACCCTGCACAACGAAAGCGAGCTGCGGCGCAAGGACGTGCGGGTCGGCGACACCGTAGTGGTCCGGCGCGCGGGCGACGTGATTCCGGAAGTCGTTTCGGTGAAGAAAGAAGCCCGTTCGCATGACGCTCGCGTGTTCCACATGCCGGCGAAATGCCCCGTGTGCGGCTCGGCGGTGGTCAAGAACGAAGACGAGGCCGTCCACCGTTGCAGCGGCGGGCTGTACTGCCCGGCACAGCGCAAGCAGGCGCTGCTCCACTTCGCCAGCAGGCGCGCCATGAACATCGAGGGACTAGGCGAACGGCTGGTGGACCAACTGGTGGACCGCCGGCTGGTCGACAATCCGGCCGAGCTGTACAAGCTCACCGCCGAGACGCTCGAATCGCTGGACCGAATGGGAGAGAAGTCGGCGGCCAACCTGCTGCGGGAGATCCGGCGCTCGCGCAAGACGTCGCTCGAGCGGCTGATCTATGCTCTGGGGATCCGTAACGTCGGAGAAAGTACGGCGCGCGACCTGGCGCGTCATTTTGGCGACCTCGAGCCGCTTGTCCGCGCAGCCGAGGACGAGCTGCGGCACGTCTCGGACGTCGGCCCGATCGTCGCACGCTCGGTCCGGCAGTTCCTCGACGAGCCGCACAACCGGCAGGTGATCGAGGAGCTTATCCGCCTCGGGGTGCGCTGGGAGAAAGTTGCCCCGGCGCCGCGGCCCGCGGGAGAGGTGAAGAGCTTCGTTCTCACCGGCACGCTGTCGGGCATGACGCGCGACGAGGCACGCGCCGCGATCCGGGCCAAGGGACACAAGGTGGCGGGCTCGGTGTCCAAGAAGACCGATTACGTCGTTGCCGGGGAGGATGCCGGCGCCAAGCTCGAGCGGGCGCGTGCGCTGGGGGTAGCGGTGCTCGAGGAAAAGGAATTCGTCGAAATGCTGCAGAATCTGTGACCCGATGCCTCCGAAGCTGAGAAAAGCCGTATTCCCGGTGGCCGGCCTCGGCAGCCGCTTCCTTCCGGTGACCAAGGCGAGCCCGAAGGAAATGCTGCCCATCGTCGACAAGCCGCTCATCCAATACGCCGTCGAGGAGGCCGCCGCGGCCGGGATCACCGAGATGGTCTTCGTGACCGGACGCAACAAGCGCGCGATCGAGGATCACTTCGACAAGGCCTACGAGCTGGAGACCGAGCTCGAGCGCAAGAACAAGGGCGCGCTGCTCGACATGGTGCGCTCGGTGTTGCCCGAAGGCGTGCGCTGCATGTACATCCGCCAAGCCGAGCCGCTCGGCCTCGGCCATGCAGTCTTGTGCGCCCAGCCGATTATCGGCAACGAACCGTTCGCCGTGCTTCTAGCCGACGATCTGATCGACGCGCATCCGCCGGCAATGTGCCGCATGGCCGAAATCTTCGGCGAGACCGGCGCCTCGCTCCTCGGCGTCGAGGAAGTGCCGCTGAGCCAGACGCAGAGCTACGGCATCGTGACGGTGGACAAGATGCAGGGCGACAGCGCCCGGATCCACAGCATTGTAGAAAAGCCCAAGCCCGCCCAGGCGCCGTCCAATCTCGGCGTCATCGGCCGCTATGTGCTGACGGCGAGGGTCTTCGACATGCTGGCCGACCTGGCGCCGGGCGCCGGCGGTGAGCTGCAGCTCACCGACGCCATCTCCGCACTTCTTGCGCACGAGCCGGTGCTGGCGGTCCGGCTGCCGGGCAAGCGCTATGACTGTGGCTCGAAGCTCGGCTATCTGCAAGCGACGCTCGAGTACGGGTTGCGCCATCCAGAGACCGGTGAGCAGTTCGCCCGCTATCTGAAGCTGCGTCAGGATGCCTGACGCCCGCGCCGCGTGGGCGTTTCTCGAGGACTCCGAACTCATCGCGAGCACCGAGGAGGTGCAGTCGGCCGTGCGACGCCTCGCCACCGAGATCGGCAGTGCCCTCGGCGAACGCTATCCCCTCGTGCTCGCCGTGATGGGCGGCGCGGTCGTATTCGCGGGCCAGATCCTGCCGCTGCTTCGCTTCCCGCTCGACTTCGACTATGTACATGCGTCGCGCTATGGCGCGGCGACACGCGGCGCGGATGTGGAGTGGCGCGTGCGCCCTCCCGAGCTCGTCAAAGGACGCACCGTGCTCGTGCTCGACGATATCCTCGATCACGGCGAGACCATGAGCGCGATTCGCAAGGGGCTCAGCGTGCTGGGCGCGCAGACCGTATACGCGGCCGTGCTGGTCGAGAAGAACCTTCTCATCCAGAAGCCGACGAGCGCCGACTTCGTCGGCCTTCGCATTCCCGACCGCTTCGTGTTCGGCTGCGGCATGGACGCTAGGGGCCTGTGGCGCAATCTTCCGGAGATTCGCGCCATGAGGCAATAGCGGTGCTCGCCATCATCGGCGGCAGCGGATTGACCAAGCTCGCCAACCTGGAAATTGGACGGCGCAAGGTCGCGCGCACGCCGTATGGCGAACCCTCCGGTCCGGTGACCTTCGGCCGCATCGGGCGAAGCGAGGTGCTGTTTCTCGCGCGCCATGGCTACGGTCACACCATCGCGCCGCACGAAGTGAACTACCGCGCCAACCTCTGGGCACTGAAGCAGGCGGGCGCGGGCGAGGTGGTGTCGGTCGCCTCGGTGGGCGGCATCCGCAACGATATCTGGCCCGGAGCACTGCTACTCCCCGACCAGATCATTGATTACACCTGGGGCCGCTCGGCCACGTTCTTCGAGGGTCCAGGAGCGCCCGTCAACCACATTGATTTCACCGAGCCGTATTCGAGGCACCTGCGCATGCGGCTGCTTGAGGCCGCCGCCGGCGCGGGCGAGCGCCTCACGGACGGCGGCGTTTATGCCGCGACCCAGGGCCCGCGTCTGGAAACCGCCGCCGAAATCAATCGCCTGGAACGCGATGGCGCCGATGTGGTCGGAATGACGGGAATGCCCGAGGCCGCTCTCGCGCGCGAGATTGGGCTCGAATATGCCGCGATCGCGGTGGTGGCAAACTACGCCGCCGGCCGCGGCGACAGCGAGCGTGCCGTCCCGCTCGACCGGATCGAGGTTGTGCTGGAAGAAGCCATGGGGCGCGTGCGGCGCATCATCGAGAAGCTCTGCGAGCCATGATCCGGCCGGTCCTTCGCATGGGTGACCCGCGGCTGTGGCAGAAATCCCGGCCGGTCGGCGACTTCAATACCGGGGAGCTGAATGAGCTGCTGCAGGACATGCGCGACACCATGGCGCACCTCAACGGCGCCGGGCTCGCCGCGCCGCAGATCGGTGTGCCGCTGCGCGCGGTGATCTTCGGAGTCACGGCCAACCCGCGCTATCCGGACATCGAGCCGGTGCCCGACACCGTTCTCATCAACCCGGTGCTGACGCCGCTTTCGGGCGAAGAAGAGGAGGGATGGGAAGGCTGCCTGTCGGTGCCGGGAATGCGCGGCTGGGTGCCGCGCTTCAGGAAACTCCGGTACGCGGGCTACGACGAGCGCGGCAGAAGATTCCAGCGCGACGTTGAAGGCTTCCACGCACGCGTGGTGCAGCACGAAGTTGATCATCTGGACGGCATCCTCTACCCGATGCGAATCCGCGACCTGGCGAAGTTCGGCTTCAACGAGGAGCTGTTCCCCGGGGCGAACCTTCCGCCGGAAAACTAGCCGACGATGGCCAAGACGGTGTTCCGCAAGCCCGGGGAAAAACTTCGCCTCGACAAGATCCCGACTGGGCCGCCCGGCGGGATCACCAAAGAAAAGGCGCGAAAGCGCTTCGAGGCGCTCGGCGCAGAGCTGTTCGATCTCCAGGACGCGATGTGGGGCGCCAAAGTCCACAGCGTGATGGTCGTGCTGCAGGGCCGCGACAGCGCGGGCAAGGACGGGGCGATCAAGCATGTCGCCGGCTACCTCAACCCGCGCGGCGTGAGCGTGGTGTCCTTCGGCGTTCCCACCGAGGAAGAGCGCGCCCATGACTTTCTTTGGAGGGTGCACCGGCACGCTCCCCGGCTCGGCGAGTTCGCGATCTTCAACCGCTCGCACTACGAGGACGTCCTCGTCGTGCGCGTCCACAGCCTGGTGCCGCGTGCGCTGTGGAAGGAACGCTACGACCACATCGCAGGCTTCGAGGAGCTGCTCGCCGAGCACGGCACGATCGTGCTCAAGTATTTCCTCCACATCAGCAAGAAGGAGCAGAAGAAGCGCCTGCTCGAGCGGGAGAGCGATCCCAAAGCAGCCTGGAAGCTGAACGCCAACGACTGGAAGGAGCGCGACTACTGGGACGAGTACACCGAGGCCTACGAGGACGCGATCTCGAAGACTGCCGCGCCGTATGCGCCCTGGGCAGTCGTGCCTGCCGACGCCAAGTGGTATCGCAACCTCGTGATCGCGGAATCGATCGTCGCGACGCTGCGCGAGCGGCGCCTTGACTGGAAGAAGACGCTCGACGAGATCGCCCGCAAACGCCGCGCGCAGCTGGCCGCGTTCCGCGCAGCAGCTGCCGGTTGAAGAGTCTACGCGAAGAAGAGGCACGCCCCGGCTCGTTCATTCGAGTGCTCGGCGGGAGCGAATTCGCCGATCTCCTCGCCCGGAGGCGCCGTACCGCCGAAGCCGTGGACGGGGGGGTCTTCGGCGCGAGCTGTTTACCGCCAGCATCTAACGCAACGCCGCCTCGCGGGCGGGAGCCGCCTCGCGCAGCGTGAGCTCCTCGAGCAGATCCTGCTCGAGCTGCAGCACCGTCTTCGAGTCGCCGAGCGACTCGCCCGAGATCAAGAGCACATCCTCGGCCCGGTCGCCGAGCGTGTTGATGCGGGCGGTCTGCAGGTTGATCCGATTGCGGGCCAGGATGCGCGCGACGCCGTAGAGCAGGCCCGGCCGGTCGGCTGCGACGATTGAGAGCACGTGGTAGGCCCCGCGCTCGTCGGGGCGGATGTCCACTTGCGGCGAGATCGGGAAATGACGCACCCTGCGCGACAGGCGCCCGCCGCGCGGTGGGCCAAGGGGAGCGTCGGACTGCACCTCGGCCCCAAGCTCGGTCTCGATCATGGCGATACGGTCCTGATAGTGCGCGTCGCGCCCTTCGCCCATGACGACGAAGGTATCGAGCGCGTAGCCGGTGCGCGTGGTGTGCACCTTCGCTTCCGCGATGCTGAAGCCGGCGCGCTCGAAGTAGCCGCAGATGCGCGCGAACAGCGCCTCGCGGTCGCGCGTGTAGACCATGACCTGCAATCCTTCGCCGAAGGGCGCGAGCCGCGCCTTCACCACGGGCTTCTCGGTGTCGACCCGGTAATGCAGATTGCGCGTGTGCCAGGCGATCTCTTGCGCATCGTGGCGCAGAAAGTACGCCGTGTCGACGCTCGCCCAGAGCTTGTCCTTGACGCTGTCCGAAAGCGCATAGAGCCGCAAGAGCCGCGCGGCCTCGCGCTGCTTTTCGGCAAGTGCCGCATCGCGCGCAAGCGGCTCGCCGGTAAGCACGCGGCGCGTCGCCCGGAACAGGTCCTCGAGAAGCTTGCCTTTCCACGCGTTCCAGACTTTGGGGCTCGTGCCGCGCACGTCGGCCACCGTGAAGAGATAGAGCGCGACCAGGCGGCGCTCGGTGCGCGCAAGATCGGCGAAAGCCTGTACCACTTCTGGGTCGTAGACGTCCTGCTTCTGAGCCACGTGCGACATGGCGAGGTGGCGCTCGACGAGGAACTCGACGAGTTCGCGATCCTCTTCCGCCAGGCCGTGGTTTCTTGCGAAAGCACGCACGGCCCTCGTTCCGAGCTCGGAATGGTCGCCGCCGCGTCCTTTGGCGATGTCGTGGTAGAGCGCCGCGACGTAGAGGAGCCAGCGGCGCTCGAATCCCGCCATGAGCTCGGTGCAGAGGGGGAATTCGTGAGCGAACTCGGGCATAGTGAAGCGCCGCAGGTTGCGCAGCACCATCAGGATGTGCTGATCCACGGTGTAGACGTGGAAGAGGTCGTGCTGCATCTGCCCGACGATACGGCCGAACTCGGGCAGGTAGCGCCCCAGGATGCCGTACTGGTTCATGCGGCGAAACTCGTGGACGATCCCGCGCGGCTGCTGTAGGACGTGCAGGAACAAGAGTTTCACGACGGGATCTCGCCGGAATTTTCCATTGACCAAACTGCGTGCCCGCCACAGCGCACGCAGGGTCCGCGCCGTCATTCCGCGCAACTCCGGGTGCTGCATCATGAGCACGAAGCACTCGAGGATCGCGCTTGGCGTGCGCGCAAACGTCCCTTCCTGCCGGATGTGGAGGAGCTCGCTTCTTACCTCGAAGCGCTCGTTCAGCGGCCGCGGCCCGGTGTCGGGCCGCGGCGCAAGGCGCGCCTCGAGGTTCTGCAGGAGGATCGTGTTGAGCTGCGTGACGCCCTGTGCCGTCTGGTAGTAGCGCTGCATCATCGCTTCGCTTGCAAGCCGAGCCGGCGAGTTTTCGTAACCCAGCTGCCTTGCAAGCGCCGTCTGCAAGTCGAACACGAGGCGGTCCTCGCGCCGGCCCGCGAGGAAATGCAGGCGGATCCTGAGATCGTGCAAGTGGCGCTCGAGGCGTGCGAGCTGCCGCGCCTCGCCGCGCTGGATCAGCTTGTGCGCCACAAGGTCTGTCCAGCCGCGGCCCATCCCGCTCGCTCTCGCGATCCACTGGATGATCTGGAGGTCGCGCAGCCCCCCAGGCGCCTCCTTCAGGTTGGGCTCGAGGGAATAGGGCGAGTCCTGGTGCTTGGCATGGCGCTGCTCCTGCTCGAGCTTCTTCGCCTTGAAGAACGCGATCGGATCGAACACCAGGGCCTGCTTGAGCCGCCGAAAAAGCGCACGGCTGCCAGCCAGGAAACGCGACTCGAGCAACGTGGTGCGGATGGTGACGTCGGCGGCCGCCGCTTCGACGCAGCCTTCCACGGTGCGCACGCTGTGCCCGATCTCCAGGCCGAGGTCCCATAGCCGGCCGATCAGGCGCTCGAGCGCTTCGCGCTCGGCTTCGCTCGGCTCGGCGCCGAGCAGTACCAGCAGGTCGATGTCGGAGTTGGGAAACAGCTCGCCGCGGCCGTAACCGCCGGTGGCGACAAGGGCGGCTTCAGTCGCGACCGCGGTCTCGCCCCAAACCGCTCTTACGGTGCGGTCGACGAGCTGAGTATGCTTGGCAAGCAGGTCACGCGGGTTTGGCCGCCGCAGGTAAGCTTCACGCAGCGCCTGCCGCTCGGCTGCCACCTCGGCGCGCAAATCGAATTTCACGGTACCGCCAGAGTGCCGTTGGACTTGGTCAGGACCTCGTAGCCCGACTCGGTGACGGCGATGGTGTGCTCCCATTGCGCCGAGAGGCTGTGGTCCTTCGTGACTATGGTCCAGCCGTCGGCGAGCTCGCGAATCCCCGGCTTGCCGGCATTGATCATCGGCTCGATCGTGAAGGTCATGCCGGGCTCGAGCGCCACGCCGACACCCGGTTTGCCGTAGTGCAGGACCTGCGGCTCTTCGTGGAATCGGCGCCCGATGCCGTGGCCGCAGAACTCGCGCACTACGGAGAAACCGTGCCTCTCGGCGTGGCTCTGGATCGCGGCGCCGACGTCGCCCAGGCGCGCGCTCGGGCGCACTTGCCGGATGCCGAGCCACATACATTCGAAGGTCACCTCGACCAGGCGCTTCGCCTGGATGCTCGGCTCGCCCACGTAGAACATACGGCTGCAATCGCCGTGGAAGCCGTCCTTGATGACGGTGATGTCGATGTTCAGGATGTCGCCGGCCTTCAGCAGCCGCTCGCCGGGGACGCCGTGGCAGACCTGGTGGTTCACCGAGGTGCAGATCGACTTCGGGAACGGCCGGTAGCCCGGCGGCGCGTAGTTAAGCGGCGCGGGCACGGTCCCCTGCACGTCCACCATGTAGTGGTGGCAAAGGTCGTTCAGTCTGCCGGTGCTGACGCCGGCCCTGACGTGCGGGGTAATGAAGTCGAGCACCTCGGAAGCAAGCCGGCCGGCGACGCGCATCCGCTCGATCTCGTCGGCGGTCTTGAGTACTACAGCCATGTG